>MHKL01000020.1:6678-7410 GCA_001818835.1 Candidatus Komeilibacteria bacterium RIFCSPLOWO2_01_FULL_45_10
GCTCGGGCCAGGCCGTGGACCCGGCCGAGGCCGAGCACACCAGCCGCGTCATCAGGCAGGTAATTTTGGACAATGATGAAACCGAGGATATTAAAGAGCGGGTGAAAATCATTTACGGCGGCAGCGTCAATCCGGCCAATGTCAAGAGTTTTATTTCCCAGCCGACCATCAGCGGCATTTTAGTGGGCGGCGCCAGCTTGGAAGCGGACAAGTTCGTTGAATTAATCAAAGAGTGCTGTTGATTAGTTAATAGCTTGTAGGAGGTAGCAAGTAGGAAAATTCTTACAAGCTACCAGCTACTGGCTACTAGCTACAAACTAGATAATATGTTAGTCCATCTCAAATCAATCCTTGAAGAAAAATTAAAGAGCGGCGGCGCTTTGGGCGCTTTTAATACTTTTAATTTGGAAATGACCCAGGGGATTATCAGGGGCATTAAAGAAGCGGGCGAGCCGGCCATTATCCAGACAACCGAAAACGCCATTTCGTATGCCGGCATTCAAGCCATTTTTCATTTAATTAAAGCAACCATTGAAGCGGAAAGCAACAACGTGCCCGTGGCCATTCATTTGGACCACGGCAAAAATTTGGAAATTATCAAAGAAGCAATTAAACTTGGTTATTCATCGGTGCATATTGATGCTTCCGCTTATTCTTTTGAAGAAAACATCAAAATCACCAAACTGGTCGCGGGGCTTGGCCATGAAAAAGGGGTGCTGGTGCAGGGAGAAT
>MHKL01000020.1:7459-7743 GCA_001818835.1 Candidatus Komeilibacteria bacterium RIFCSPLOWO2_01_FULL_45_10
GCCGGAACAGATTAAGGAGTATGTGGAACGGACGGGCGTGGATACGGTCGCCGTGGCCATCGGCAGTTTGCACGGTCATTTTATCGGTCAGGAAAAGCTGGATTTGGAGCGGTTAAAAAAAATTCAAGAAGCCGTTCCTATCCCCCTGGTTTTGCACGGCGGTTCCGGCATCAGCGCTACAGAAATCCGCGAGGCCATTAAACTGGGCGTTAGAATCATTAACGTGGACACCGATTTAAGAATAGCTTTCTCCAGCGCCCTTAGAGAATCATTGCAGTTGGAAA
>MHKL01000020.1:7753-9991 GCA_001818835.1 Candidatus Komeilibacteria bacterium RIFCSPLOWO2_01_FULL_45_10
TGACCCCCGCCAGCTTTTAAACAAATCAATTAAAGCCGTAGCGGGAGCGGTTAATAATAAAATCAGATTATTTAACTTAAGATAGATTATGTTTTCTTTAATTTTAATTATCATTATTGCCGGCTGCTTAGCGGCTTTAGGCGTTATTTTTTTCAGCAAGATCCCCAAAGTGACGGTGATTAACACCCAGGCCGCTCCCGTGGTTCAGCAGTTGAATATTAAAAAGCGGCTTTTGGAAGAAAGATTTGAAAGAAGGTTTAAAACCGCCTTTAAAAAATTAGCCGTTTTTTTAAAACCTTTCGGTCAATGGTTGCTGAAAAGGGCCCAATTGATTTACCAAAAGGTGGCGGAAAAAGAGGCCGAGTACCGTCAAAGATTTTTAAAAGCCGGTTTTAAGAGCGCGGGAGAGCTGGGCAATTATCTTAAGCAAAAATTGGCGGAAGCCGAGGCGCTTGCCGAACAGGAAAATTACCTGGAAGCGGAAAAGCTTTACATTGAAATTTTAACCCTGGATGATAAAAACGCCGCCGCTTACAAGGGTTTGGGCGACCTTTATTTACAGCAGAAGGATTTTGAGCACGCCCGCGAGACCTTTGAATTCCTTTTAAAGCTGAAAAGCGACGAACCGTTTGTTTATCGCAAGTTGGGCACCATTGCTTCCGAAAAAGGCGACCTCAAAGCGGCCCAGGAAGATTATTTAAAGTCGCTGGCGCTGGATGCCGGCAACGTCAATACTTATCTGGAACTGGCGAAAGTTTATCTTAACCTGGAGGAAAAACCTAAGGCCTTTGATCTGTTAAAAGAGGCGGCCGGCCTGGAACCTAATAATCCCAAAGTCCTTGACTTTTTAATAGAAGTCAGTATAATAATGCGAGACAAAGAAACGGCTTTAAAGACATTCTGGAAATTAAGGGAAGTTAATCCGGAAAACCAGAAATTAAGCGAACTTAAAGAGCAGATTGAAAAATTGTAAGATGCCGTTGTAGCTCCCCGTAGAACGACTCACTTTCGTTCGTCGTCTACGGGGCATAGCAGTTGGTAGATTTCCCGCCAGTCGCCTTTTGCCGAAATAGCTCAGTTGGTAGAGCAACTCCATGGTAAGGAGTAGGTCCGCGGTTCAAGTCCGCGTTTCGGCTCCAGGCGACTGGCGGGATCACTTCCATGCTGGCTGAATTTTTTTAAAAAATAGGCGAGGCCGACGGCCGAGCCTCACCGAACCTCCGAAGCGTAAGCGAAGGAGGTGAGGTGAAGAGGAAGACATTGATTGAAGTCGGAATCACCGACCCCGAGCAAAGTCGAGGGGGAGGGGACGGAGACTGAAAGCAATGTCTGACGTGGGTCGGTACCAAAGTGGTCAACTGGGGCAGACTGTAAATCTGCTGGCCCCGTGCCTTCGTAGGTTCGAATCCTACCCGGCCCACCATGAAGTATTTGCGAGCTCAAGCGAGTAAATACTTCATGCCCTGAAGTCAACGAGCGATAGTGAGTTGTACTTCAGGACCGTAAAATTATCTACCGCTCGCAAAACTTCATGGCGGGCCAATTATTTTTATATAAAAGGCGGCATAAACAAATAATTTTATGCCGGAGTAACTCAGTGGTAGAGTAACTGTTTTGTAAACAGTAAGTCGTGGGTTCAAGTCCCTCCTCCGGCTCCACTCGACTCATCCAGCTTCGCTGGATTCGCTCGTGGTTTTCGCTTCTCGCTTCGCTCAAAGCTACAACCATTAGTTTTTAAAGAGTGAGTCGAGTGCCTCGAGCGTAGGCCTTGAGCGAACGGAGTGAGTCGAAAGGCAATTAATCTACTAATCTATATAACGTTATGTCCCAAGATAATTTGATTAAATTCGAATGCAGTCAGTGTAAAAGAGTTGGTCATTATTCCAAGAAAAATAAAAAAATCATCAAGACCCGGCTGGAATTGAAGAAGTATTGCAAGTTCTGCAAAAAACATACGCTTCATAAAGAAACTAAATAATTTAATCTTATGATTAAATTTTTAATCTTCATCATTATCATGGGTGCTTTGGTTGGTTTTGTCTGGCACGATGAAATCGGCGTTTGGCTGGAAAATTGGCGCAAGCAGGCCGAAGAAGAAGGGCCGGGGCTGATTAATGAGGGTTATCAGCAAGCCAAAAACTGGTGGGAGGAAAAAGGCGAGGCCTGGGCTGACCAGTTTGTGGCCAATCTTACCAGTCAGGGTAAGCAGAGGATTGACCAGTGGCTGGCCGAGAGAAA
>MHKL01000020.1:10026-12736 GCA_001818835.1 Candidatus Komeilibacteria bacterium RIFCSPLOWO2_01_FULL_45_10
TATCTCCTGCAGAAGTTTCCGGACTTGATGAAAGATTTGAATTTGGAGCAATATCTGAAATAACTAAAAGCTTAAAGCTCAAAGCTGATGTTATAATTAGTTTTAAGTTTTTAATTTTAAGTTTTAAGCTATTATTGGGGGAGTAGTTCAACGGTAGAATGCTGGTCTCCAAAACCAGCGATGAGGGTTCGACACCTTCCTCCCCTGCCATTCAGTAGAGCGCGAATTTTCCATATAAAAACACCCCGAATTTTATCGGAGTGTTTTTGATTTCAAAAAGAACTGAATTTTACATCGGCTTGTTTTCCGGCATGTCTTTACAGCAGTGCTTGCAGAAGAACAGCTTGTAAAGCGCGGCCAAGCCCACCAAGACGTAGATTATCTTGGTCACTGTGGACATGGCGCCAAAGATGGCGGCGACCACGTCAAAGTTGAAAAGACCGACCAAGCCCCAGTTTAAGCCGCCGATAATTAATAAGGCAAAGGCCAGCCAGCCCAAAAAACCTTTCTTTTTCATAGATTTTTGGTTAAATTTTTGATGATTTTTTAAAAAGAACCATGGACCTTTGTCCAGCCCTGGCCTAATGGGCCCCGGCCCGAAGGCTTAACTGGATATTTGAATTATACCATAAAAAGGCCATAAAGTTCTCCACCACCCCCGTCAGCCCGGGATTTTGCTATAATGGAAGCATGACCAGTTTGAATGAGTCGGAAAAGCATTATTTATTGCGATTGGCCCGCCAGACCCTTGACCTTTATTTTAGCGAGCGAACGGTTTTAAAGATAGCCGAAAATGACGTGCCGGAAAGATTAAAAGCCAAACAAGGGGCCTTTGTCACTTTAACGCAGGCCGGGGACCGGCTCAGGGGCTGCGTGGGTTTGCTTGAACCGATTAAGCCGCTTTATCAGGCAGTCATTGACAATGCCTTGGCCGCCGCTTTTTTTGATGACCGTTTTTTGCCCCTGGACAAGAGCGAATGGCCGCTAGTTAAAATAGAGATTTCCGTCTTATCGGCGCCAGTGGAGATGGCAATAAGTTCGCCGGCGGAACGATTAAGGCAGTTAAGGCCGCTGGCTGACGGCGTCATTTTAAAAGCCGGCAATAAAGTTGCCACTTATCTGCCCCAGGTTTGGGAGGAATTAAAAAAGCCGGAGGAATTTTTGTCCAGCTTGTGCCAAAAAGGGGGCTGGAGCGGGGATTGCTGGAAAAATCCGGAAGTTAAAATTTATACTTATCAGGCGGAAGTATTTGAAGAATGATTTTTGTGTTATAATATAATCAATGCCAAACCAGAATGACAAAGAATTCCCCAAACCTTTGCCCTTAAAAAAGCTCCTCGGACCGAGCTTTATTATTTTAGCGCTGGGTTTGGGTTCTGGCGAGGTGATTTTATGGCCTTATCTGGTTTCCAACTGGGGATTGGGTCTGGTTTGGGGCGCCCTCTTGGGCATTACTTTCCAGTTTTTCATTAATATGGAGATTGAGCGCTACGCCCTGATTAAAGGAGAGAGCGTTTTTGTCGGCCTAGCCAAGGTTTTTAAATGGGCGCCGGCCTGGTTTATTTTTTCAACTTTTATCGGTTTTGGCCTGCCGGGCATCATTGCCGCCTCGGCTAAGGTCTTTTCCTTTATCATCGGCGCGGAGGATTTTAAATGGCTGGCGATTTTATTTTTGCTTTTTATCGGCCTGATCTTAAGCTCCGGCAAGACCGTTTACGGCGTCATGGAGCGGCTGACCAAGACCGTTATTTTCATCGGCATACCCTTTATTTTTATTTTAGCCGTTATTTTATCAGACGGTTCCGACTGGCTGGCGCTCGGCAAAGGCATCGTCGGCATTGGTTATAATTATTACTTTTTGCCTTTGGGCATTGCCTTAGGCATTTTTTTCGGCGCTTTTGCCTATTCGGGAGCCGGCGGCAATCTTAATTTAACCCAATCCATTTACATCAAGGAAAAGGGCTATGGCATGGGCTATCATTCGCAGAAAATCGCCGGCCTTTTCAGGCACGTTAAAAGCGAACAGCTGGTTAAGCTGACCGGCGAAAATTTTACCTTGAACGAAGAAAATCAGCGGCGTTTTAAAATCTGGTGGCATCGCGTCAACTGGGAACACTTTTTGGTTTTTTGGCTTTTGGGATTTTTAGCCATGGCCATGCTGATGATTTTGGCTTATACCACCGCTTACGGCCTGGATTCCAACGCCCAGGGGATTAATTTTGTGATTAACGAGGGTCTGGTAATCGGCCAGCGGCTGCTGCCGGCCGTGGGTTTGGTTTTTCTTTTGCTGGTGTCGATCATGCTGTTTCAGACCCAGCTGGGGGTGATGGATTCCACTTCCCGGGTGATGGCGGAAAATTTCGCTTTAAAAAAGCTTGGTACTAATCTGGCGGGCAAAATCAATCTGTCCCGGATTTATTTTGTTTTTTTGTGGGCGCAGATCGCCTTTGGCATCATCCTTTTCCTGTTTAACGTTTATGAGCCGCGCCAGCTGATTGTTTTAGGAGCGGTGATTAACGCTTTTTCCATGTTTATCCACATTGCTTTGGTTAATTTAATGAACCGGCGGGTCTTGGCCAAAGTTTTTCAGCCAGGATTTTTAAGAAAGGCCGTTTTGCTCATTGCCTTTTTGTTTTTCGGCGTTTTTTCGGTTATGACCGTCATCCAGCAGTTATTCCCCTTCGCCCCGCTTTCGCTCCGTTAGAGCTAC
>MHKL01000020.1:12750-19201 GCA_001818835.1 Candidatus Komeilibacteria bacterium RIFCSPLOWO2_01_FULL_45_10
AAAAAGAAACTTAAAATTTGGCTGGTGACCGTGGATATGGGCTACGGCCATTTGCGGGCCGCTTACCCTTTAAGAAAACTGGCTGACGGCGGCCTGGTTAACGCCAACAATTATGTTGGCATTCCCAAGAAAGACCGGCTGATCTGGGAAAAACAAAGGAAGTTTTACGAATTCATTTCCCGCTTCAAAAGGGTGCCGGTGGTGGGCGACGCCCTTTTTGGGATTATGAACTGGGTTCAGGAAATTCCCGCCTTTTATCCCAAAAGGGATTTGTCGCACCCCAACATTCAGCTGCTTTCCGCTTTCCACGTCATTAAAAGCAATGATTGGGGCAGGCACCTGATTAAAAGATTGAGCCAAAAACCGGTGCCGTTGGTGACGCCGTTTTTTGCCACGGCCATTATGGCGGAAACGCACGGTTATCCCGGGGAAATCTATTGCATTATCTGCGACGCCGACGTCAGCCGCAGCTGGGTGGCGGTGGCGCCCAAAAGCAGCCGGATTAAATATTTTGCGCCCAATATCCGGGTGGTGGAGCGGCTGCTGCTTTACGGCGTTTCTAAATCCAGAATTTTTTTAACTGGTTTTCCTTTGCCGGAGGAAAATCTGGGGGGCGCTAATTTTAAAACCGCCCGCAATGATTTAAAATACCGGCTTTTGAATTTGGATCCCAATAGGCATTATCTGAAGAATTATCACGATACTTTGGTGAAGTCCTTAAAAATCAGGAATTTCCCCAAAAAATCAGACCACCCTTTAACTTTAACTTTTGCCGTGGGCGGCGCCGGCGCCCAGCGTGAATTGGGCGGCCAGATTGTGGCCGGTCTGGCTGACAAAATCAGACAGCACCAGATCAGAGTCCATCTGATTGCCGGCATTCATCATCAGGTTAACGAGTATTTTAAAAAGGTGATTGCCAAGAACGGCCTGGCCAGGGAACTAGGCAAGGGCATTTGCATTCTTTTTGAAAGAAAAAAGGACAGCTATTTCAGGAAGTTCAACCATTGTTTGAGGAAAACCGACATTTTATGGACTAAGCCGAGCGAGCTTTCCTTTTACTGCGCTTTAGGCCTGCCGATTATTATTGCGCCGCCAATCGGCTCGCAAGAAGATTTTAACCAGCGTTGGCTGGTTAATTTGGGGGCCGGCAACAAGCAGGAAGACCCCCGCTACGTTGACCAGTGGCTGTTTGACTGGATTAATTCCGGGTACTTGGCCGAAGCCGCTTCCCAGGGGTTTTTGGAAGCCCCCAAATTAGGCACTTTTAACATCACCAAGATTTTAGCCAAAGAGATGTATAAGGTCAGAAAACCGGAAATCTTCTCCCAGTATTAAAATCACGTATCATGTAACAAAAGATAGGAAAATGATACGTGCTACGTGATACGTGCTACGTGAATTTATGTGGTTAATCATTGCTTTAACAGCGTTTTTTCTTTTGGGCTTGGCCGCGGTCATGGATAAATATCTTTTGTCCAAAGCCAAAATAGTGCCTTTAAGGTATGCTTTTTACATCAGCGTTTTTGGCGGCTTGATCAGCGTTTTACTGCTGTTTTTTGTTGACCGGTTTAGCTGGCCCAAAGACCAGCTTTGGCTGATTATTTTAAGCGGCCTGGCTTTTTATCTCGGCCTTTACCTCATGTTTTTGGCCACGGCGCGGGCCGAGGTTTCCAAAGTCAACCCTTTGGTCATCAGCTTGACGCCCTTGGCCGTGTTTTTTCTGGCCCTGGGCTTGGGCGTGGAAAAACTGGCTTTTTATAAATTAGGCGGCATTGTTTTAATTGCCCTGGCCAGTTACGCGCTCGCGCACATTGGTTTTAAAAAAAACCGCCTCTCGGCAGGTATTTGGGGATTGGTGGTTTTTGCCTGCTTGTTTTTCGCTTTGGCCAATACCCTGAATAAAATCATTTATCAAAACGCCCCTTTTTTGGAGGCCTTTATCTGGCTAAGATGGGCTTCGGCCGCTTGGGCCCTGATTTTTACTTTTTTTCTGGGCGGCTGGTCCGAGGTTTTTCATTTTAAGAAACAAAGCAAAAAACAGGTTCATGACCAGCGGCTGGTTTTTGGCTTAAACCAGCTCGCCGGCGGCTTGGGCGTTTTGCTTTTGCAGTATGCCATCAGCTTAGGCAGCGTGACCATTGTTTCCGCCTTAAACGGCCTGCAGATTTTTTTCGTTATGGTCATTGTTTATTTTTTGGCCAAGATTCGGCCCCATCTTTTGGAAGAGGGCATGACTCCTCATTTTGCCCACCAGAAGTTTTTTTGGAGTTTGATTCTTTTTCTGGGCGTGGCTTTAATTTTAATCTAAGATGAGCAAACGCTATTTCCGTAAAATCATCATTTGGGCCTTAGCTGTTTTTTTGGCTGGCGTCGTGATTTGGCTTTATCGGGCTGATTTCGGGCAGGGCCGAAAAATCGAATTCGGCGTCACCTTCAGCCAAAAGTACGCGACGGAATTAAAACTGGACTGGCAAAAAGTTTTCATTTCATTTTTGGATGATTTACAGGTCAAAAAATTCCGGCTGGTCGCTTATTGGGATTTAATAGAAAAAGAAGAGGGTAATTACGATTTTTCCGCTCTTGACTTCCAGCTGGGGGAAATTGAAAAGCGCGGCGGGCAGGTGATTTTGGCCATTGGCCAAAGAGTGCCCAGATGGCCCGAGTGCCATTGGCCCGATTGGACCAGAAATCAAAGCGAGCCCCAAAGGCAGGCGCGGCTTTTAAATCTGATGCAGGCCGCCGTTGAGCACTTTAAGCGGCATCAGAGCATTGCGGCCTGGCAAGTGGAAAATGAGCCGTTTCTCAAGGTTTTTGGCCAGTGCCCAAAAATTGACAAAGATTTTTATCAGCGGGAAATTGATTTGGTCAAATCCCTAGACGGCCGGCCGGTGGTGGTAACGGAAAGCGGTGAGCTTTCCGGCTGGCTGAGGGGTGCGGTTTTTGGCGATTGGTTGGGGACGAGCCTTTACCGCATTACCTGGAATCAGTTTTTCGGCTATTTCAGCTATCCGCTGCCGCCGGCCCATTATTATTTAAAAAGCCGCCTGGTCGGTTGGCTCGCGGGCAACCGGCAGATTTTTATTTCCGAAATGCAGGCGGAGCCGTGGCTCGGGCGGCCCATGACGGAAACGCCTTTGGCGGAACAATACCACTCCATGAATCTTGAAAAATTCCGGAAGAATATTGAATATGCCAGCCAGACCGGCTTGTCGCCCATTTATTTGTGGGGGGCGGAGTGGTGGTACTGGCTGAAAGAGCAGGGCAATGACAGCATTTGGCAAGCCGCCAAGGAGATTTGGAATTAATTGTCTGCTAATTACTAATCATTACGAATATATGAATAATTTTTCCATTAGTATATTCGTAAATTCGTAGGAATTTTATGAAAAAAGAACTGCCGTTTTTGGAAGCAATCGCGGTTTTAGTGGGCACCATTATCGGCGCCGGCATTTTAGGCATTCCTTACGTGGCTTATCGGGCCGGTTTTTTAACTACCATTATTGTGATGACCGTGATTTATCTGGCGGTGCTGCTGATTAACCTGCACATCGGCGAAATCGTCTTAAGCACCAAAAAACTGCATCAGCTAACCGGTTACGCGGAAAAATATTTGGGGAAGTGGGGCAAGACCGCGATGTTTTTTTCCGTCATCATCGGCTTTTACGGCGCTTTGCTGGCTTACCTGATTGGCGAAGGCGAGGTGCTGGCGGCTTTAACCGGCGGCAGTCCCATTGTTTACAGTTTGCTCTTTTTTGTTTTTGGCAGCGTCCTGGTTTACCTGGGACTGACCATTGTCAAGCGGACGGAACTGTTTATGACTTTTCTCATTCTTTTGCTGGTGATTTTAGTTTTTATTCTTGGCCTCGACAACTTAGAGTGGGAAAATCTGGCCGGTTTTGATTTGGCTAAAATTTTTCTGCCTTATGGCGTGATTTTCTTTGCGATGGGCGGCGCCTCCGCCATTCCCCAGCTGGCCGAAGTTTTGCATGGCCGGGAAAAGCTGGTCAAAAGGGCGATTATCATCGGCACCACCATTCCTTTTGCGGTCTATCTGATTTTTACTTTTATCGCAGTCGGAGTGACCGGCGCCAACGTGACGGAAGTGGCCACGGTTGGCTTGGGCCGGGTAATGGGCAAATCCATGCTGGCCATGGGCAACGTTTTTGCCTTTTTCACCATGGCCACCAGCTTTTTGACTCTAGGTTTGGCTCTGAAAAAAACCTATCATCTGGATTTTGGGGTCAATAAAAAACTAGCCTGGCTTTTAACCATCAGCTTGCCGTTGTTAATGCTTTTCTTGGGCTTAAATCACTTTGTCGGCGTTTTAGGCACGGCCGGCGCCATTGGCGGGGGACTGGAAGGCCTTTTAATCGGCTTAATCTATCTGCAGCTTAAGAAAAAGAGGGAAAACGTTCCGGCCTACCAATTAACCAAAAGCCCTTTGATAATCATTTTGTTGTCGTTGATGTTTATCGGCGGTATTGTTTATACTTTGTGGTATTTTTAGGGTTGCTTGACAGAGACGCCATCGTTTGATTAAAATGAATTAATTTGTTCATCTTTTTTTAGGAGGAGAAGTGAAGGACAGCGACAGTATTTTTTGCAAGGTAATCAGCCAGGAAATCAGTGGCTTGTTTTGTAACATCAATGGTGCTCAAGGCGATTGCCAGAATTGCCATTGGGATGGTGTGCCTAAAAAGCTGCTCGTTGCCAATGACCCGCCGTTGAGGAATTTTTTTGAACCCCCGCTTATTAAGAGGTTGAATCAAGCAGGAGTGGTTGAGTTAAGTCAAATTATGGCTTTAGGCGAGGAGGGGTTGGTAGGAAGATTCGGGCGGCCAACGGTGTCTAAAATCAAACGGCAGTTAAAACTGGCTGGCATTGATTTGCCAAAGATAAAATCAGCCAATGTTACCTTCCTACCTAAAAGAGACCTATTACCTGCCCCCGAAACCCCCTTAATGGACCTTTTGCCGGCCAGGCAGTCAAGACCGCTCAAGGGATTGAAGATCACGACCTTGGGAGGATTACTATCCATTTGGCCAACTTTGCATAAGCACATTGACGGCGGTGCCGTAGGCAGGATTAAGAGGTACCTTGAGGCAAGATACGAGATTAAACTCAATTAGACCTTAGCCAAGCTGAGCTTGGCAGGGTCTTTTTTTATTGCTCTTGACATCGTTTTTAGGCGTTGTTATACTAAAATTAGCACTCTTGCCATTAGAGTGCTAACAAGGAAAAAGCTATGGAACAGCGCCAAAAAGACCTACTGGCGGAAATTATCAGGTGTTACGTTAAGTCGGCTTTGCCAATCGGCTCCCGTTTTTTGGAAGAAAAATGCGGTTTAGGCGTATCTTCGGCCACTTTGAGGAACGAAATGGCGGCCCTGGAAAAAGAGGGGTACTTAACCCACCCCCATACTTCTGCCGGCCGGATTCCCACGGAAAAAGGGTACCGGTTTTTTCTGGATAATTTTGCTAAAATGACAGGCAGGCTTTCGGCCAAGGAATTAAAATCGCTTGCCGACTTTTACAAAAAAGCCAAAGAGCTGCCCTGGGAGAACAGGATCAGGGAGCTGGCTAAAAAAATGGCGGCTATTTCTCAAAATGCGGTGGTGGTCGGCTTTTCGCCGGACAGTTTTTACTACACCGGACTTTCCAATTTGTTTTCCCAGCCGGAATTTAAAGATCCTGCTGTGGTTTACGACCTTGGCTTGGTTATTGACCATTTGGACCAGGTCATGGCCAAGATGTTCGGCAGAATTAATGAAATCTCCGTCAAGATTGGCTCGCAGAATCCTTTTGGCGAACAAACCAGCGTCATTTTAACCCCTTGGCATTCCCAGGACGGCTTAATGGGCATTTTAGGGCCAATGCGGATGGATTATGAAAAGAACCTTGGGTTGTTAAAATTTGTTGAAGATAATATTTAAATTGAAGAGAGATTTTAAAATATGATTAAGAAAAATGAATCGGAAAGCCAAAAGCGCATTCAGGAGCTGGAAGCAAAATGCGAGGAATATCTGAATGGCTGGAAACGCTCATTGGCCGATTATGAAAATTTAAAAAAAGAAACGGAAAAGAAACTGGGACAGCTGCAAGAGTTTGTCAGCGCCGGATTGATTCTGGAAATCTTGCCGGTTTTTGACCATTTTCAGATGGCTTTGGAGCATATTCCCGAAGACCAAAAGTCAGCCGAATGGGTCCAGGGTATTTTCCACATCCAGAAGCAGTTTGAGGAGTTTTTGAAAAATCAGGAAGTAATGGCGCTGCCGACCGTTGGCGAAACGTTTAATCCCGAACTGCACGAAGCCGTCAGAGAAGAAGAGTCGGCTGAACCCGAGCATCAGATAATTAAAGAAGTAAGAGCCGGTTATAAAATCAAGGACGAGGTTTTACGTCCAGCGCAGGTTATCATCGCCAAACCAATCACTAATAACCCGCCTCAACGG
>MHKL01000020.1:19213-21533 GCA_001818835.1 Candidatus Komeilibacteria bacterium RIFCSPLOWO2_01_FULL_45_10
ACCGGTTTGCCGGCTTTTCGATCCGCGGCTTTTGTGCCTTCTTTGGACGTTTATCAGGACAAGGACAACGTGGTGGTGGAAGCGCCTTTGGCCGGGATTAAGCCCGAAAACGTCAATATCACCATTGAAAACGACGTTTTGACCATTGAGGGCAAGGCGGAGAAAAAGTCCGAAGTTGACGAGAAAAATTACTGGCGCAAAGAAGTCCGCTTCGGCTCTTTCCACCGCAGCGTGGCTTTGCCGGTCTCGGTTGACGGCGACAAAGCCAAAGCCGAGTACGAGGATGGGATTTTAAAAATCACCGTTCCCAAGGAAGAAAAGGCCAAAGCCAAAACCGTGAAAGTGGAAATCAAGAAAAAGTAAATTTTAATATCGGTAGCGGAGGGATTAACCCTCCGCTCCACCGAGAAATATCATGATCCAAGACCAAAAAGGACAATTCAGCTTGCGGCTGATTCAAAAATGCCCGGTTTGCGGTAGCGATTATACCGAAGGGCGGATAGAAATTCTGGATGAGGATGAAAAAAGCTTTTTGGTTTACTTAAGCTGCGGCTTTTGCTCTTCCGGGCTGATTGTGCGGGTAATGACTTTGCCGCACGGCTTAATCGGCAACGCCATTCTGACCGACCTGGCGGCGCCGGAAGTGCTGTCTTTCAGCGAATCGCCCACGGTTTTAGGCAATCACGTTTTGGAAATCCACGAACTTATCAATAAAGACAGTTCGTTTATTGAAAAAATGAGAAGGAATTAGCGATAAATGACAAGTGTTAAATGACCATATTGTCATTAGTCATTTGTCATTTATCATTAATAAGTTAATTAATTTATGAGTAAAATTTTAGGAATCGATCTAGGAATCCGCCTTCGCTAAAGCTACGGCGGATAAACAACCAACTATTAATAAATTTATTTAATATAAAACTTATGAGCAAAATATTAGGCATAGATCTAGGAACAACTAATTCGGCCATGGCGGTGATGGAAGGCGGCAGTCCCAAAATTATTGAAAACAAAGAGGGCAGCCGCACCACGCCGTCCATGGTGGCCATTGCCAAGACCGGCGAACGCTTGGTGGGGTTACTAGCCAAGCGCCAGGCCGTGACCAATCCGGAAAATACTTTGTTTTCCATTAAGCGTTTAATCGGCCGGCACTATAATGACGAGGAAGTCCAGCGCGACCTCAAGGTTTTGCCTTACAAAATCGTCAAGTCAGGCGAAGGCGTCAAGGTAACGATGAGCGGCAAGGACTACACGCCGCAGGAAATTTCCGCCATGATTCTTGGCAAACTCAAAGCTGACGCCGAAGGGCGCCTGGGCGGAAAAATTGAGGAAGCGATTATTACCGTACCCGCTTATTTTAACGATTCGCAGCGTCAGGCCACCAAAGACGCGGGCGAAATCGCCGGCTTTAAGGTGAAAAGGATCATTAACGAGCCGACGGCGGCAGCGTTAGCTTACGGTTTTGACAAAAAGAAAGACCAGAAAATCGCGGTCTATGATTTGGGCGGCGGCACGTTTGACATTTCCATTCTGGATATTTCCCAGAACACGGTGGAAGTCAAATCCACCAACGGCGACACTCACCTGGGCGGCGACGATTTTGACCAGCGCTTGATTGCCTGGATTATCGCGGAATTCAAAAAAGACCAGGGCATTGATTTGTCGGGCGACGCCATGGCCATGCAGCGCGTTAAGGAAGCGGCGGAAAAAGCCAAAATCGATCTTTCCACGGCCACGGAAACCGAAATCAACCAGCCCTTTATTACCACCGATAATTCCGGCCCCAAGCATCTGGTAATGAAGATGACCCGGGCCAAGTTGGAGGAATTAACCGGTGATTTGATAGAAAATACCTTTAAGGCGGTGGAGCAGGCCATTAAGGATTCGGGCTATAAAAAGAACGAAATCGAAGAGGTGATTATGGTGGGCGGCATGACCCGCATGCCTTTGGTTTTAAAGAAAGTTGAGGAATTTTTCGGCAAAAAGCCCAATATTTCCGTGAACCCTGATGAAGTGGTAGCCGTGGGCGCGGCCGTGCAGGCCGGCGTCTTGCAGGGCGACGTCAAGGACGTTCTGCTTCTGGACATTACGCCTCTCACTCTGGGCATTGAAACTTTGGGCGGAGTGGCGACGCCGTTGATTGAAAAAAACACCACCATCCCCACTTCCAAATCCCAGATATTTTCCACGGCCGCGGACGCTCAAACCTCGGTGGAAATCCACATTCTGCAGGGGGAGCGGTCAATGGCCGAAGACAATAAAACCCTGGGCCGCTTTATTCTTTCCGGCATTCCGCCGGCCCCGAGGGGCATTCCCCAGA
>MHKL01000020.1:21548-21721 GCA_001818835.1 Candidatus Komeilibacteria bacterium RIFCSPLOWO2_01_FULL_45_10
ATATTGACGCCAACGGCATCTTAAACGTCAAGGCGGTTGATAAAGCCACCCAAAAACAGCAGTCCATTACCATTACCGCTTCCAGCGGCCTTTCCAAAGATGAAGTGGAAAAAATGAAAAAAGAAGCGGAAGTCCATGCCGAGGAAGACAAGAAAAAGAAAGAGCTGATAGAC
>MHKL01000020.1:21794-23281 GCA_001818835.1 Candidatus Komeilibacteria bacterium RIFCSPLOWO2_01_FULL_45_10
CGCCGATGTCAAGAAGGAAGTGGAGGAAAAGATTGATGCCCTGAAAAAAGTCAAAGATGGCGTTGACGTTGAAGCCGTTAAAAAGGCCTATGAGGACTTAAACCAGACCGTCCAAAAAATCGGCCAGGCCATGTATCAAGCCAGCTCAGCTGGCCAGGCGACAAGCGACCAGGGACAAGGCGGAACTGCCGAAGGCCAGGCGTCGGGTGAGAAAAAGGAAGGTCCAGTGGAAGCGGAGTATGAGGAAGTAAAAAAATAACTACCACCGCCTTCGGCGGGGTCCCGCCTTTTGGCGGGAAAAACTTAAAACTTAAAACTAATAACCAATGAATGTTGAAGAGCCAAAAATCGAGTCAAAAGATTTGTCTCAAGAAGGCAAGGTAGTTTGTTCTTATTGCGGGGGAATTATAGGAGAATTTAAGGGGGAGGGGACTTCTCACGGAATCTGCCCTAATTGCCGGTTAAAGTTAGAAAGGGGAGAAATAGAGGCGCCAAAACAAACTTTTGACTTTGAAGGTATGGCCAAGGTCTTGGCTCAGGAAAAAATAGGAATTATTGAAAGCGCCATGCCTTTAGAGGAAAAGTTAAAGGCCTTGTTGGAAGATCAGTCCTATGACGGTTTCATTGCCAGTCAATTAAGATTAACTATAGATCATAACAGCACGGAAGAGCATCTTCAAGACGTGGCCAAGGCGTTAAAGATGCGATTTGGGTTAGAGTAGATTTTCTATGGCCAAGGACTATTATCAAATTTTAGGGATCTCTAAAACCGCGACAGCGGATGAAATCAAAAAGGCCTTCCACAAAAAAGCCCATGAACACCATCCGGATAAGCAGGGCGGCAACGCGGAAAAGTTCAAGGAAGTAAACGAGGCCTACCAGACGCTTTCCCATCCGGATAAAAGAAAGCGCTACGACCAGTTTGGCGCGGATTTTGCCGGCGCTGGCGGGCCAGGCGGCTTTAACTGGTCGGATTTTGGCAATCGCGGCGGCTTTGGCGCTTCCGGTTTTAGGACCGGCAATTTTGATTTTTCCGACTTGGGCGATATTTTTTCCGACTTTTTCGGCAGCGGCTTTTCCCGTTCAGCCCAGAGGGAAGGCCGGCAAACAACTAAAGGCGCCGATCTGGCGGTTAATTTAGTTTTGACTTTAGAGGAAGCGGTTTTTGGCGTTAAAAAGACCCTGGAGATTTTTAAAGAAGTAGTTTGCCAACATTGCGGAGGAACGGCCCTGGAGCCGGGCGCCAAGCTAATCATCTGCAAAATCTGCGGCGGCAAAGGCCAGGTGACCGTTTCCGAAAACACTTTTTTCGGCGTCTTTAGGTCGGCCGCGGTTTGCCCCGATTGCGACGGCAACGGCAAAGTTCCGGAAAAGAAGTGTGCTTCCTGCCACGGCCGCGGCGCGGTTTCTGGCAAGGAAGCCATGACCGTAACCATTCCGGCCGGCATCACGGACGGGGAGACCTTGAAAATTTCCGGCAGAGGCGG
>MHKL01000020.1:23294-25438 GCA_001818835.1 Candidatus Komeilibacteria bacterium RIFCSPLOWO2_01_FULL_45_10
CTTAAAAGGCGCGCGAGCCGGCGACCTTTACCTTAACGTTCAAGTTTTGACGCACGCCGATTTTAAGCGGGTCAGCGACAATCTTTTAACCAAAAAAGAAGTGAGTTTTTCCCAGGCAGCCCTGGGCGATAAAGTCAGAGTCAAAACCCTGGACGGGGAAGTGGTTTTAAAAATTCCGGCCGGCACGCCCTCGGGCCAGCAGTTCACCCTCAAGGGTCAGGGTGTTAATCGTTTGCGCGGCCGCGGCCGGGGAGACCTTTTGGTGGAAGTGAAAGTGGCGGTGCCCAAGGATTTGTCACGTTCACAGAAAAAATTAATGGAAGAGTTGCAGAGGGAAGGATTGTAGAGAAAAATCCCAAGATACAAATCCCCGTTCGGCCACGAGCTCACGGCCGAGTGGCAAGTTACAAAAAATAACCCCGGCCTCGCTCCGCGAAGCGGGGCGGGCCAATAACCTCGGCCAGAGGCCGATCCGCCTTTGGCGGAAAATACAATAATCAAACCAATTTAGAATTTGGTAATTGTGATTTGAGATTTTTTTGTATCTTGTGATTTGTATCTTGTATCTTATTTTCGTGGTATAATAAAAGGGTAATAATAACCTTTTTTAATGTTGTCTTTTTTGGCTTTAACTACCACGACCGGCAGTGGCGAACAGCTGATGAGCGCGGCCAGTCAGGCCGTTACTGAAACCGGCAGTTTTTTCCAGAACCTTGACTGGACCAATCCCAGCTGGGATTTGTTCATTGTTTTGTTTTTTCTGATTGCCTCAATTATCTACGGCCTGTCTTTGGGGCGCGACCGGATTCTGGTAATATTGATTGCCATTTATATGGCGTTGGCCGTGGTCAATTACGCGCCTTTTGCTGAAAAGCTCGTCAGCGGAACCACCCTGGAGGATTTTTTCCTGATTAGGGTTTTGTCCTTTGCCGCGGTTTTTTTGATTTTGTTTTTTTTGCTGGCCAGGTCGGCCTTACTTCATACCATTGGGGCGCATGCCTCTCACAGCTCCTGGTGGCAGGTTTTTGTTTT
This sequence comes from Candidatus Komeilibacteria bacterium RIFCSPLOWO2_01_FULL_45_10, assembly GCA_001818835.1. GTDB lineage: Bacteria > Patescibacteriota > Patescibacteriia > UBA1558 > UBA10009 > 2-01-FULL-45-10-B. The sequence continues at coordinate 24,327 of MHKL01000020.1, forward strand.
CAGCTTTTTGCACGTCGGCTTGTTAATCAGCATTACGTTGTCGTTTTTGCCCGAGTCGTTTACCTCCCAATTGTCGCCATTCACTCACAACGTTTTTGCCACCGAAAACGCGCGGTTCATCTGGATCATCCTGCCGATTGTGGTGATGGCGCTGGTGAGAAAACCGAAAAGAAGAAGGCAGCGGGAGATTGATGAGTATATGTAATCCCGCACCACTTTTGTTTTAATAACAACCATATTTCATAAAAATGTAGGGACAGGTTTTAAACCTGTCCCTACGTTGTTTAACGACATTCCTAACAAAAGTGGTGCGGGATAAAAAAAGAAGGCCAATCTTGACTATCATGGTGAGATAGTAGATTGGCCTTAAGTGAGAATGAAGCAGTTAGGTGCTGGCGCCAGTTAAGAGGCGGGCTTTAATGCCGACCTTTCCACTATTGTCATGGAAGCACCCTCTGCGGTCATTGAGGGAAAGAACAATATCCCCCTGTTGGTTGATGGTAAAGACCCTTTCGCGGTCTAAAACCTGCCAGTCATAACCGGGAACGTTAATCAAGAGAGCGGCCGCCGGCAAGTCAGGAGCCGGAAATTGTTCCGACTGAAGACAACTGGTAGCCGGTCTTTGAGCGCCGTTTAAACCGACGTTTTTTCCGTCACTCACATAGGGAGAAGGGTCCCAGGTGATTTTGGAATCAAGCGTCGGCGTAATTGTCAGAACGTCGCCCGGATTGGCATAGCCGATTTTCAGGTTTTCCTGGCTAACCTCGTAGGTAAAGTCAGGGGCAACCACCGACGGAAACCGCGTTTGGCTTGCCTGAACCGCGGTTGGTGCGGGTTTTGGCGGAGTGAAACTGGCCACGTACCGTTGCCAATCTTTTGGCCCGGCCCGTTCCAGCAGATTGGACTTTACCCAGCCGTTGGTGCGTTGGCTGCCGGCGGTGTAGATAACCCTGATGAACTCGTCTCCCAGGCCGGTGGTTTTGGCGGTTTCAATTTCCACCTGAACCACCGTTTTGGCGGGAAGAGTCGTTATCAGGGAATCAGGACCGCTGGTTGAGTCAAACAGGGCGTAAAGCGGAGTTTGACCCAGGGTTTTGTAGTACGGCCGGTTG
>MHKL01000021.1:0-6934 GCA_001818835.1 Candidatus Komeilibacteria bacterium RIFCSPLOWO2_01_FULL_45_10
GACTTTTGAGAAAATTGAGCTGGTTTTGGCCGTTTCCCCCGAAAAAGAGACAAAAGTCAATTTAAAGCATGTAGGCAAACGACAGGCAGAGGCCGTTAAAATCTCCCATAAATCAACCATATCGGAAACGGAAAAGGCCGGTAATTTAAAGATTGTCGTTAAGTCCTTGGAGCAGAACATCAATGCCGTTAAGGATAATCTGGAAATAGTTAAAGATGAGGCCAAAAATCCCGAAGAAACCGCCAAATTAGCCAAAGAAGTCAATCAAAAAACCACGGAGACCATTGATGATTTGGAAAAAGTCAAAGAAACCATGAATTCAAAAGAAGTGGATAAAACCGTGGGCGAGGCCCAGGAAAAGGTTGAAGCCGTGGCCGTGGCCTCTTTGGAGGTTTTAGTGGAGAATTCCGCGGAACCCCAGGTTTCCGATCAGGTAATTTCCAAAAATGAAGTCAAGGATATCATTAACAGCACCATTGAAAGGGAAAGCAATAAAATCAACAAAATTGAGGATAAAGTGGAAGTGGCCAATGGGGAAAAGCCGACCGCTACCGATAAGGAAGAATTAAGCCAAGTGACGGCAAATTCCACCAAATCCCACGAAATCTTAAAAGAAGCCCAGACCCTCTTGGCCGGCGATTTATTAAAGGAGGCCCTGGATAAAGTCAAGGAAAGCAAGGAAAAAACGGGGGTTTCCCAAAAAGTGGTTTCCAAGCTTGAAGACGCGGCCGCCACAGCGACGGCAAATAACGCCACTACCACTCCTGACGCAATTATCAATCAGGATAAAACCACCAGCGGCAAGACCGGCACCGGCACCAGTGAAACCACCCCAGAAGTTATTGATATCTTGAATTATGCCCCTTTGGGCGGCCCAATTTCCCAATCAGCCACCGATACCATTGATACGGGCATCACCAACCTTAATCTATTGGAAATCCCGCAGAAATTAGAGGAAAATCAGGAAAATGGCGGTTTGGACAGTAATCCACAGTAGTTTTTTGACAATATTCAGTTGTTATTTTATAATTTAATAATAAAAATTCCCTTTTTTAAAGTTTTAAGAAAGGGGAAATTTTAAGTTAATAATTAATTAGTTAGTTAAAAAAACAATCGTTTAATTAACATTAAAGTACTTTGGCTTGTGCCCGCCGTCCCCCACTTTTCAAATAAAGTGGGGGATCCGGGCATAAGTCAATAAAAAATAAGTTAGTTGAATGATTGAATAATACTCATTTCCAGTTGCACTTTTTGGCATTTTAATCAGTTGCTCATGGTCGGTTTAGCTAAAGGCCGAGGCAAAATATTTTGCCGGCTAAGACGGCTCATGAATAAATCCAGCACCACTTTACTTTTCAAGAAAAGTGGTGCGGGATGAAAAAGCGCTGGTTAGAAACCAAGAGGTCGGGAAATGAGATAACAAGGAAAAAAATAAAGTATGAATAATTTAATCAAAAAGTCGTTTCTCATCTCCATGGTAGTGATGACGGCGATGTGGGGACTGCTCGGCGCGGTTAACGTCCAGGCCAATGTGGCCGCGGCCGGTGACCTCGTTAAGAGCGCTTCCTCGCCAGCCGTGTATTACCTTGACTCTTCAAACGTCAAGCATCCTTTCCATCATGAGAGGGAATACATGACTTGGTATTCTGACTTTTCCGCGATCAAAACCATTCCGACCGACGAAATGGTCAGCTATACCTTAGGTTCTACCGTCGTTGTCAGACCCGGCACCCGCTTGGTGCAGTACGTGGAAGTTTTGGGCGACGGCACCTGGAACGTCTCTAACACCCCGGAGGTTTACGCGGCGAGTTCAAGCGGCACTTTGCAAAAGGTGACTGACCCGGCCACGGCCGTGGCTTTGTACGGCTCCGCTTGGGAAAAGACGATTGTTCCTTTGCCCAACTATCTTTCCGCCAACTACAAAACGGGCACGGCCCTGACCTCTTCTTCAACTTACCCGACCGGGACGTTGGTGAAGTTAGCCAGCGCGGCCCAGGTCTATTACATTGACGGCACGACCAAGAGACCGGTGACTGACGCGGGCATGACCGCCAACCGGTTTAACATGAATTACGTGGTCACGGCGAGCAGCTTGACTGCTTACACCGATGGCACTTCCCTGACCGCCAAGGAAGACGCGATTGCCAACCCGATTGCCGGCGCGGCAACCACCGTTACCGGCACCGGCTTAACCGTAGCTTTGGCTCCGGACAGCCCGGGCGCGCAAGTTGCTCCGGGCGCGGCCACCAATGTGCCTCTCTTGAAGTTTAACTTGACCGCTTCCGCTGACGGCGCGGTCACTGTCAGCCAGGTCAACATTAAGAGAGCGGGCGTTGGCGATACCAATGACTTTATTAACCTTTACCTTTATGACGGCGCCACCCGCTTAACCAATGGCAAGACCCTTAACAGCACCACGCACATAGCTCAATTTACCAGCTTGGGCTTAAACATTGCGGCCGGCACCACCAAAACCGTAACCTTAGCCGGTGACGTTGGTACTTTGGGCACCGCAGCGAGCGCTGCCAATTCCGGCAATGTCCATTACTTTATGGTTGAATCGGGCGCCATTACTTCTTCGGCAACCGTTAACGGCGCTTTCCCGGTGATGGGCAATGTCACCAGCATTGGTTCTTCTTCATCCGGCGACGTTACCATTGCCAAGAACGGCTCCCTTTCCAATCCGGTGATTGGCCAGAATGACGCGTCGCTGGCCCAGTTCCAGCTGACCGCGGGCACGGGCGAGGATTTGGAAATCAGAAGAATCACCCTGTACCAGTCCGGCTCAATCAACAACAGCTATATTACCGACCTTAAGCTCTGGCAGGGCACGACCCAACTGTCTTCCGTTTCCAGCATTACCAGCAAGAGCTTGATTGTCTTTGATTTAAGCAGCAGCCCTTATTCCTTGCTCAAGAACACCAATAAAATCTTTAAGGTGACCGGTGATATTTCCGGCAGCGCCAGAAATTCCGACACCACCAAGATTTATCTGGAGAATGACGTTGACATGTACGCTTTGGGCAAGAGTTACGGCTTTGGCGCGGACGTGACTGCCACCGCTTTTGACGGCAATGACACTTCCTGCACCAGCCAGTCCACCTGCGAAGATTCCACTTATTTGGTGGTTCAGGGCGGCCAGGTAACTTTGGCTATGAACGGCCCGCAGTCGGGTTCGCTGGCCAAAGGCACCACTAACGCGGTCTTCATGAACTTCTCCATTACCGCCGGCGTTAATTCGGAATTAAGGAAGATCAGGGTGGAATTGCATGAGGACGATGGCGCTGGTTCTGATTTGGACAAAGACAGCGCGCCCTGCTCAACCGATCTTATCTACAACGTCAAGGTTGTGGATACGAATAACGGTGAAAGCACTGGCGCTGTTGACTGTTCCAGCTTTACCGACCTTGACAGCTCTGACGGCGTTTACTACGACTTTGCCGATTACTTCAGCTTTACCGCCGGCCAGACCAGAAACTTCGCGGTTAAGGCCGACTTGCACACCACTTTGACTGCCAATGACTACTACGTGGTTTTGGGCAGAAGCGGCACTACTTACGCCGCCAGCGTTACTGACATCTACACGATTTCCACCACTGACGGATTCAAGAATCTTGACAACAACCAGTGGATTACCGACATTGTTCCGACCACTTCCACCACCGGTAATGAAATGACGGTGGCTGCAGCCGCTTTGGGCTGGGCTTTGTCAAGCAATGCCACTGCTGTAACCGTGATCCAGGGCACCAACAACGTTAATTTGGGCGAATTTGCCTTTAACGCGAGCCAGGGTTCACCCGTTACCATGAGCAGCTTGACCTTAACCGGTTACATTGCTTCCACTTCGCCGACAGGCGCTAATAGTGTGGCCACCGATAATTACAAAGTTGATATGGGCGCGGCCGTTTACTCTTACGTCAACAATATTATTTCCAATTTAAGATTGTATGATGTGACGGCTGACCCGAATATGACCACTAACCTTAACTCCACGGCCGAGGGCTTAAGCTCTGCCGCCGGCACTGCCACTTTCAGCAATATGAGCTGGGTCATTCCGGCCGGCACCACGCACGTCTTAAGAGCGGTGGGCGATATCAGTAATACCGCTTACGCTAACGGTGTGGCTGGAAATAAACACGTTAAGGTTAACATTGCGGCGGTAGCCGATGTTTCCCTTCAGGATTCAGACGGCAACTCCGTCACTTTGACTGATGATGACCTGACTACCGCCTGGGCCATTGCCCAAGGCAATGGCGCGGCCACGGACATGGCCAGTTCTTATTACATTACCGCGGCTCAAGCCGGCACACTTAACGTGACGGCGGAAAGCAATCCGGCCACGGCCAATGTGGTGGCTGGCACCAACAACGTGCCGATGTTACGGCTGAAGTTCCAGTCGACTAACGAGGCCTTCAACGTCAATAAGTTGAGGATCTACCAGTCATCCAACACCACCTTTAACCGGGCAGTCACCGGCATTACTATTAGTTACCAGAATCAGGCCGGAACTACCGTGACCCTTCCGCAAGCGACGGTGGCGGGTGTGGCTGACTTTAACATCACCAGCAATCCGCTGTATGTCCCGTCGGGCGGTTCCAGAATCGTGACTGCTTCCTTTAACATTCCGGCCATTAACCAGACCTACGCCGCTTACACCGGCGACCGGTTAGAAGCGACCTTTGACTATGACTCCAATTTTGAAGCCAAGGGCGCGGGCAACAGCAGCACCAACTTAACTGACACCTCAAACGATGTTAATGTTGCAAGCAATGTCATGACGGTTCATGGCACTCTGCCGACCATTACGGCCGATGCCTCCAGCCAGTCCCTGACTTCCGGCCCGGTTGACCTGTACAAGTGGCAGTTAACGGCTGCCGAAGGAACTGATTTGACCTTAAAGAAGGTCTCCTTCAAGCTAAGCATGACCGACTCGGTTCTGGCTTCCGCCACTTTAACCTTGCAGAACTTTACGATGCTGGAAGGCGATTCTTACGCGGCGGCGGCGGCCATGACTCAAGGGGACAGCGGCGTTAACAGCTATCAGGTTTACAATGGTTGGGGCCCGACTGGCACGGCCAACTCCACCGGCTTTAACGGCGGCAAGTTGAGCGCGGCCGACGGCTACACGTTCTGGAATCAGACCATTGGTTCAACCACCGGCTCCTCCTCTCATAATGTAATTGTGGTCTTTAATGATGACCGCTTGGTCACCCAAGGCGCCAGCAAGTATTACATCTTGAGAGCCACGGCCAATGGCGTTGACAGCGGCGCTTCCAGCAACGACGCTGTGGGTATGTACATGTATGACGGCGATACCGCCACCACTAGCTATAACTACGTGGTTGCCTGTAACGGCATCAGGAACATTGGTTTAGCCAGCAGGTATTGCTTAGGCGACATGTATAACGCTAATGACACCATGGCTTACATGATTTGGTCTGACTCCACCGGCTCCGACGGCAATAATACTCATACCGATATCACGGGTTTTGCCTCAACCTCCGCTGACTGGTTCAACGGCTACAATGTTAAGACCTTGAGCGGTCAGAGGAACTACTACTAAACCGGATTCGTTGATTAAAAGTACTTGTTGAAATAGAAAAACCCCGCCCCCGAGGATTACCGAGGGGCGGGGTTTGATTTTGTTTAAGATGCGAATATATCACTAATAACTCACAAATAAACTCGCTAATAACTCACGAATAACCAGGGTTTTAGTGATAGAGATTGAAAGTTTTATTTAAAAATTCCTTAAAGTCAGTCGGGTGATTGAAAGAGAGAGTAGGTTGATTAATTACTTCCTTAATTTTTTTTGCCAGCGTTTGGGGATTTTTCGGCTCAACCAAACATTGTTCGTCAATAATTTCCGGCACCCCGCCGACTTTGGTGGCGACAATGGGAATGCCAGCAGCTTGGGCTTTTAAGACAGCGTAGGGCAGGCCTTCTTTAACCGATGGTAAAACGAATAAGTCAAAGCCCTTAAGCAAGCGGTGGGCGTTGGGAATGCTGCCTAATAGGAAAAAATTATTAGTCAATCCGCGATTAGCGATTAGCGATTCAAGATTCTGCCTTTCCGCGCCATCGCCGATAACCGCGAAGATTAAATCGGAACGTTCTTTTAAAAGCAGCGCCGCCGCTCCAATCAAATAATTAATGCCTTTGGTGGGGTAGAGGTTGGCGATAGTGCCAATCAGCTTGTAGCTTGTAGCTTGTAGCTTGTAGCTTCTTTCTGGCGGAGTTTTTTTGATTAATTCTTGCCGTGCCAGTTCTTTTTCAAGAAAGTTCAATTGAGAATAATTAACGGCATTATGGATGGTAACGATTTTTGATTTAAAATTGTGCTTTAGGGCGATTTGCCTATCAGCTTCCGAAACGCAGATAATCGCGTCTTTCCATTTAGCCGATATTTTTTCTATCCAGAAATAAAGTTTTTTAACCAGCCAGTTAAGGGGTTCGTTAAAAACCCAGCCATGGGCGGTATAAGTAATTAGTAATTGGTTATTAGTTATTAGTTTATAGATTTGCCCTGCCAAACTTCCCAAAAAACCGATTTTAGAACTATTTAGATGAATAATGTCCGGCCTTTCTTTTTTGAAGATTTTAATCAGTTCCCACAAGGCCAGAAAGTCAAAAAGAGGATTAACGGCCCTTTTGGTGTATTTTAGTTTTTGATATCTGACATTGGCCTGATTAAGTTCTTTAAATAATTCGCCGTTGCCTTCTCCGGACAAAACCAAACAATCATATTGATTTTTATCAATGTTTGTGGCTAAATTGAACAGATATTCCTGGGCGCCGCCCCATTCCGATTGCGTTATTAGATAGATAATTTTTTTGCTTAAGTTAGCCATTTTTTATCATTGACTTCAAGAGGCGTTTTGATTATAATGTTAGGGTATAATTTTTTTACCATTTAATCAATATGAAAGACGTT
>MHKL01000021.1:6956-7170 GCA_001818835.1 Candidatus Komeilibacteria bacterium RIFCSPLOWO2_01_FULL_45_10
GTTATGTGGGCCTGCCTTTGGCCTGTTTGTTTTCCAAGCATTTTGCGGTCTGGGGTTTTGACAAGAGCGAAGAAAAAATCAGCGAATTAAAAAGCGGCTATGACCGGACCGATGAAATCGGCGACAAAATTAAGGATTATCCGATAAATTTTTCTAGCGACCCGGCAGTCATTAAAAACTGCAATTTTATCGTGGTGGCCGTGCCCACGCCCAT
>MHKL01000021.1:7201-8310 GCA_001818835.1 Candidatus Komeilibacteria bacterium RIFCSPLOWO2_01_FULL_45_10
AAAGTACCGTTTATCCTGGTTGCACCGAGGAGTTGTGCGTGCCGATCTTGGAAAAAGAATCGGGTTTAAAATTCAACTTTGATTTTTTTGTCGGCTATTCGCCGGAGCGGGTCAATCCGGGCGACAAAGAGCACACCATTGATAAAATCGTCAAAATCGTCAGCGGCTCCACGCCCGAGACGTTAACTTTGGTTAAAGAGGTCTACGGTTCCATCATCAATGCCGTTTACGAAGCGCCCAGCATCAAAACGGCCGAAGCGGCCAAAGTGATTGAAAATATCCAGCGCGATTTGAATATCGCCTTAATGAACGAACTTTCCCTGATTTTTGAAAGAATGGATCTGGACACCCGGGAAGTGATTGAAGCGGCCGCCACCAAATGGAATTTCATCAAATTCCAGCCGGGCCTGGTGGGCGGCCATTGCATCAGCGTTGACCCGTATTATTTGACCCATAAATCGCTGGAACTCGGCTATCATCCGCAGGTGATTCTGGCCGGCCGGGGCATTAACGACTATATGCCGACTCACGTTGCCGAAATAGTGGTTAAGGCGCTGAACGGGGCCGGCAAAGTTTTAAAGGATTGCCGGGTTTTAATTTTAGGGCTGACCTTTAAGGAAAACGTGCCTGATTTAAGAAACAGCAAGGCCAAGGAATTAATGGCGGGTTTGAAAAGTTACGGCATTGCCGTTTTCGGCCATGAGCCCTTGGTTAAAGACCGGTTCGTGGAAGATTATTTCCATTTACCAAATTCTAAACTTGAGTCGGTGCCTAAGGTTGACGCGATAGTCGTTTTCAGCCCCCACCGCCAGTTTAAAGAAATCACTTTAGAGAAATTAAAATCCCTGATGACTGACCGGCCAGTGCTTTTTGACCTAAAAAGGTTTTACGACAAAAAAGAGGCGGCCCAAGCGGGCTTTATCTATAAACATCTGTAATTTATGAGAATCATTCTGGCCACCGGCATTTTTTATCCCGAAATCGGCGGTCCGGCTTTGCTGGTCAAAAAATTGGCGGAAGAGTTCAGTAAAAAAAATCACCAAGTCGTGGTTATCACTTATGGCCAGATTAACCAAGAATCCGCCTCGGCGGCTTATCAACTGATTAAA
>MHKL01000021.1:8421-11162 GCA_001818835.1 Candidatus Komeilibacteria bacterium RIFCSPLOWO2_01_FULL_45_10
TTTTTAGAGGATTCAGGTTTTTCATCAGGTTAGGCGGCGATTTTTTGTGGGAAACGGCCGTTAATAAATTCGGGAAAGAGGCCGCCTTAACCGACTATTACCGGACAAAATTCAACTGGCGGGAGCGGTTGTATTTCTTTTTAATCAAATTTATTTTTAAAAGGGCGGCTAAACTCATTGCCACCGCCGCTTATCAGTCAGAATTAGTTAAGAGGTATTATCAGATTCCCGGGGAGAAATTCGTTTTAATTCCCAATGCCTTTCCTCAAGTCCAGCCAGTGGCCGCCGGCGAGGAAATTTTGGCTAAGCAGATTATTTATGTCGGCCGGTTTAACCCGCTTAAAAATTTGTTCCGGCTGATTGAGGCGTTTAAAAAAGCCAATCTTAAAGATTACCGGCTGATTTTGGTCGGCGATGGGCCGCTGGGAAAACAGCTGATCTCCAAAGTCAAAGAGGAGAATCTGGCCGAGAGAGTATTTGTCCAGCCGCCGCTTTTTGGCCGGGAATTGGACCGGAGAATTCAAGAAAGCCGGCTGCTGGTTTTACCATCCCTTTCGGACATTACTCCTAACAGCGTGCTTAGGGCTATTGCTTTAGGCACGCCCGTTTTAATGACCAAACACTCGGGATATTTTGAGGAGTTTAAGGACAAGCTGCTTTTTATTGATGAACCCAAAAATATTCAAGAGATTCAGGAAAAAATCAGCTTTATTTTAGAAGAAGAAAACTACTTAAAATATAAAAATTTATTGAAAGAGATTGACACCGGTTACACGGAGGAGCCAATGGCGGAAAAATATTTAAATTTTATTCTCTTATGAAAGTTTTAACCATCGGCAGCGATGCCAATTTATTCAAAGCCGATTCTCCAGTTGCCGGCCGCATCAAAAAATACGGCGCCCTGGCCGAGGAATTGCATATTATTGTTTTTACCAAGCAGGGCTATCAAAATACCCGGCTGGCTGACAATGTTTACATTTACCCCACCACTTCCGCCTCCAAGATTTTTTTTATTTTTGACGGCTGGCGTTTGGCCAAAAGAATTGTCAGGGAGAAAAAAATTGATTTGGTTTCCACTCAAGATCCGTTTGAAAGCGCTTTTTTGGGAATTAAACTCAAGAAAAAATTCGGCATCAAACTGCAAATCCAGATTCACGGCAATTTTTTCCAAAGCGATTATTGGCGCTCGCGGCCGCTTTTTAAAATCAGAAAACATTTGGCAAAATACTGTTTGCCAAAAGCCGACGGCGTGCGCGTGGTCAGCCGGCAAATCCAGGAAAGTTTAAGCCAATTTAAAATTCCCCGGGAAAAAATTTATCTTTTGCCCATTCATGAAGATTATTCAAAGTATTTAAACAATCGGCCGTCATTTGATTTGCACCGGCGTTACCCGGGCAAGTTTATAATTTTATGGGTTGGCCGCTTAAGCCGGGAAAAGAACCTTGATTTATTGATTGATTCGTTTAAAATCGTTAACCGAAAGTTTAATCAGACAGTTCTGCTTTTGGCGGGCGAGGGGCCGGAAAAAGAAAAGTTGAAAAATCAGGCCAAACGTTTAAAGTTAGAGTCAGCGGTTGTTTTTTATCCTTGGCAGGATGATTTAGTCAGTTTTTATAAAACCAGCGATTTGTTTGTGCTTTGTTCTAAGACCGAGGGCTATAACCGCAGCGTGGTGGAGGCCATGGCTTCCGGCCTGCCGGTAATTATGACCAACGTCGGGCCGGCCGGGGAACTGGTAAAAAACATGGTTAACGGTTGGGTGCTGGAAAAGCCGGGAGTTTTAGAAATAACCAGCGCTCTTGTTACCCTAATTCAAAATGAGGACTTAAGAAAAAAAATTGCCGAACAGGCCGCGGCCGATGTTCAAAAGCTACCCAATGAAAAAGAATATTTGGCTTTGTATTTAAAGGGCTGGCAATTGGCCCAGCAAGGATAAAGTTATGGACAATTCCGATTTAAAAATTCTTTACCTGACCCAGTCAGTTGATGAAAATAATCATCTGTTGCGCGCTTTTTACCAATGGCTGAATTTGCTGGCGGCAAGAGTGGCACAAATCAACGTCATTTGCCTTAAGGAAGGAGCTCATTCGTCGCTGGAAAAAAATGTTAAGGTTTTTTCCTTGGGCAAAGAAAGGGGCGAGGGCAAAAGCGGTTATTTGAGGAATTTTTATAAAACTGCCTGGCCGTTGTTTAAAAAAGGCGAGGTGGACGTGGTTTTTGCGCACATGACGGAAATCAACGTCTTGCTGATTTGGCCGCTGGCTTTTTTGTTTAAAAAACCGATTATCTGGTGGAAAGCCCATGGCCATTTGAGCTTTAAATCAAAAATCGCCGCCCGACTCGCTTCCACTATCGTCACTTCTTCGGCCGCCGGTTTTCCGTTAAAAACCAAAAAGCGGGTGATTGTCGGGCAGGGGATTGACGCCAGTCATTTCCGGTTTAAAAGCGAATGGCCGGCGGAAATCAGAAAAATCATCTTTGTCGGACGGATTTCGCCCGTTAAGCATTTAGAAACGCTGATTGGGGCGGCCAAAATTTTGATTAAAGATAAAAATTATCCGTTGCGGTTTGAAATTATCGGCGAGCCGCCCCTTAAAAGCCAGGAAAGTTATTTGGAAAATCTGAAAAATGATGTCAGCCGCTTAGACCTTGGCAATTATGTTCAATTTATCGGGGCTGTGCCGCACCAGCAAATTTTAAGCCATTACCAGTCAGCCGATGTTTTGGTCAACACTTCATCA
>MHKL01000021.1:11168-13693 GCA_001818835.1 Candidatus Komeilibacteria bacterium RIFCSPLOWO2_01_FULL_45_10
AGTTTGGACAAGACGGTTTTGGAAGCCATGGCCTGCGGTACGCTGGCGGTTAATTCCAACCGGGCCTTTGAAGAAATTTTTAAGGACTTGCCAATTTGCCAATTTCAGGATAAAAATGAAAGGGAATTGGCGGAAAAAATTGAAGCGATCATGAAAATGTCCCCGGCGGAAAGAGAAGCCATTGGCCGGCGCTTAAGAACCATCGTGGTGGAAAATCATAATTTAGATAATCTGATTAACCGGTTAATTGATATTTTTACTGCTTATGCCAAAAAAAGTCATCGTGATCGGACTTGACGGAGGCCTCTCGGCTTCGCTCGAGACCTCTTCGCAAAATCTCCATATTTTAAAAATAAAGTAAATTTATGAACCGTAAAGTTATAGTAATAGGTTTAGACGGTGGCAGCTGGAATTATATTCAGAAGTGGATAGACGAGGGTAAATTGCCGGCTTTTAAGAAACTCCAAGATAACGGCGTCTGGGGGGTTTTGGAGTCGCAATTGCCGCCGGTCACTTCGCCCAACTGGAAATGTTTTTCCACCGGCTTGAATCCGGCAAAGTTGGGTGTTTTTTGGTGGGAAAACATTGATATTAAAAACCGGAAAATTTACATCCCCAATGCCCAGTCATTCAAGGGCAAGGAAATTTTTGATTATCTTTCCGAAGCAGGCAAGCGAGTCGGCGTGATTAACATGCCCACTTTGTATCCGCCGCATCAGATAAACGGGGTGATGGTGGCGGGCGGGCCCGATGCCATGGAATCGGGCTTTGCTTATCCCGAGGCATTGGAAAAACTGTTAAAGTCAAAATTCGGTTGGCGGGTTTTGCCGTCAAACATCAGCTTCATGAAAAAGGACGCCGCCGAAGTCATTGAGGAAATTTATCAGCTGATTGAAGCCAGGTTTAAAGCCGCGGAATTTTTGCTTAGTGAAGGCAACTTTGACTTTTTCATGGTCGCCGTTTACTTAATCAACGTCCTCCAGCATTACCACTGGGGCGACGACAAGGTTTTTAAGGCCTGGCAGATTATTGACCGGGGGATCGGAATACTTTTGGAAAGATTTTCGGATTACACTTTTTTGTTCATGTCCGACCACGGCACCAATGAAATCAAAATCAAATTCAACATTTCCGCCTGGTTGGTGGAAAAAGGTTATCTTAAATTAAAAAGCGATTCGGTGAGCGGTAAATTAGGCCGATGGGGAATCAGTCGCCAGAAAGTCACTAAAATATTAACTAAGCTGGGGCTTAAAGAATTTGTTAAAAAAGTGGTGCCAAAAAATTTACAGCAGTTGTTGCCCGATGATGTCGGCCACGTTAACTTTGCCGGTAAAGCCGAAATAATTGACTGGGAGAAATCCCAAGCCATTGCTTCTGGCCAGGGCCCGATTTATTTGCTAAACAAAGAAGAGGGATTTAAAAATCAGTTAATCAAGGAATTAGAGTCGCTTGAGCATCAGGGCATGAAGATTGTCAGGCATGTTTATAAAAAAGAGGAAATCTACAAAGGCCCTTATTTTGATGAAGCGCCGGACTTGATTGTTGACCAGGCCAAAAACACCCATTTTAGCGGCGCCATTGGCTCCAAAGAGGTATTTGAGGCCCCTGACACCTGGAAAGGCGAAAACGAGAAATTTGGGCTGTTTTTGGCCTTTGGCGAGGGGATAAAACCCCAAAAACTGGATACTTCCATTTTAAACCTGGCGCCGACCATTTTATCAATGATGGGCGTTTCAATATCAAAAGAAATGGACGGGGAGGTTATTAGATTATTTGATTGATAGATTATTTGATTTAAATTTAAGAAAAGCGATTTTGAGATGTTATTTAGATTTAAAGACAAAAAACAATATCGATTACCCAATTACGATTATTCCGGTAACGGTTATTATTTTATCACGATTTGTACAAAAAATAGGGAACATTTTTTCGGTAAGGTAATTGATGGTCGGATGAGATTATCGTCTATAGGAAAAATTGCCAAATATCATTGGCGAAAAAATCCCAAAAGATTTTCCAGCGTTCATTTAGATGAATTTATTGTCATGCCGAATCATTTACATGGAATAATAATTATTGATAATCGTAGTAACGCGCCCTGTAGGAACGCGCCGCGGCGCGTTCCTACAATCAGACCTTTGATTAAAAATTCATTATCTTCAATCATCAATCATTATAAAGGTGCGGTAAAAAATGATTGTAAGAGAAAAGGATTTGAATATTTTAATTGGCAATCAAGATTTTATGACCATATTATTAGAAATGAAAAATCCCTGGTTAACATTCAAGCATATATAAGAAATAATCCTTTAAGATGGTATTTAGACAGAAATAATCCAGAAAATCTATTTATATGAAAACATTTTTCCGCAATTTAATTATTATTTTATCCTATCTGACCTCCATTCCGTTCTGGCGCCGGTTGTTTTTGAGCAAACCGGTTTTAAGGGTTTGGTGTCTGCATGAGGTCAAGGACAATCAAATCAACCAGTTTGAAAATAAAATCAAATACCTTAAAAGTAATT
>MHKL01000021.1:13878-17949 GCA_001818835.1 Candidatus Komeilibacteria bacterium RIFCSPLOWO2_01_FULL_45_10
AAGAAGTTTTAACCGTCAGGTAATGGCGGAAATCAAAAAAGCCGGCTTTAACTACGGCTTTACCATTTTGCCCGGCTTTAACACCAGCAATACCAATCATCTTTCTTTACATCGGGATTCGCTGGATGCGGATGTTCCGGATTGGCTGTTTAAGCTGTGGCTTAAGGGCAGTTATGATTGGGTAAAAAAGATACTATTTTCTCCCCCAACTGGTTAAATTCCAAATTCTTTCATAGAAGAAATAGAGGATTATTTTAATCAACAATTCCAAGACGCCGACACTGGTTGATAATACCAACTCACCCGTGGCAAAATAAACAATTAAAAAAGTGGTTAGACTGGCCAGAAGGCGCCAGCCAACCGCTTTAATAATGGAGCGCCATGGAGTTTCATAAGAGATCATGGTCATTTAATTTTTTGTAATAATTCCTCCTCCGGCAATATCTTCATCTTTAACAATGACGAACCGGCCTAATGGGGGGAGGTAGTTAAAATCTTCAAAGACCAGAGGTTTAGTTGTTTCAATTTCCACTTCCGCCACTTCGGTTTCCCTGATTTCATCGTTTCTATTTATTAATTCCAGCGAGGAAGAATCCATCAGCTTATGGATTTTTTTTATTTGCGCCTCGCTTGCCTGCGTGGCCAGTTTTAAGTTGAATTTTTCGCCGATAGGCAGCGGTTTCTGGCTCATCCAGAAAATGGTGGCTTTAAAATCAGCCGTGACGCGAGGCAGACGATCAAGCGAACAGAGAACGTCGCCGCGGTTGACGTCAGGATTTTTTTCCAAAATCACGCCAACGTTATCGCCCGCCATCGATTCACTTAAATCCCGCCTGCCTGCCGGCGAGGCAGGCTGCCATTTTTTAATTTCCGCCACCCTGGCTTTTTTGTTTGCCGGCAGAATGATAATTTCCTCGCTCTTTTTTAAAATTCCGCTTTCAATCTGGCCGACCGGCATGCCATCGTAAACCCCGACACCAGTCCAGCCTTGGCCGGATGGTGCGGGGTAAACATCCTGAATTGGCAATCTTAGCGGCAAATTTTCATCATCAACCTTATTTTTAAACGAATCCAGCGCTTCCAGGACGGCCGGACCGTTATTCCAGCCCATTTTTTCCGATTTTTTGGCGATATTGTCGCCTTCGGAAGCGGAAATTGGAATGATAAAATTGGGCTTAAGATTAACCGCGGTCAAATGTTTTAAGAGTTCATTCCCGACCTCATTAAATCTATTTTGCCGATAACCAACCAAGTCCATTTTATTAACGGCGACAATCAGCTGACTGATGCCCAAAAGCGACAAAAGGTAAGCGTGCCGTTTAGTTTGTTCTTTAACGCCTTCTTTCGCGTCAACAATCAAAACGGCCGCTTCGGCTTGTGATGAGCCGGTAATCATGTTTTTCAAAAATTCCTTGTGGCCGGGCGCGTCAATAATCACGTAGTTTCTTTTAACAGTGTTGAAAAATATCTGGGTGGTGTCAATGGTGATGTTTTTCTGCCGTTCCTCTTCCAGGTAGTCCAGCAGAAAGCAGAATTCAAACGGCCGGCCTAAAGCGGCGCAAACTGTTTTTACTTCAGTGATTTTTTCTTCCGGAATCAGGCCGCACTCGTAAAGCAACCGGCCAATGAGCGATGATTTGCCGTGATCAACGTGGCCGACAATGACGAATTTCAGATAGTTTTTGTCCATAAAGTATTAATGTTGTCCCTGTCATTTCGACCGAGCCCGCCAACGGCGGGTGAGCGGAGAAATGACAGAGGGTATTACATGTATCCCAAACTCCTCAACTTCTGCATGGTGTACATTGATTCCTTATCCATGGCCCGTCCGGAGCGCTCTGCTTCTTTGGTGGTAGCCAGCTCCTCAATGATTTTATCAACCGTATCGGCTTCCGATTTCATGGGATTGGTAATGGGCCGGCAGCCCAAGCTGCGGTAGCGCTGTCCGTTCTTGGCAAAGTAAAGTTCGTTGACCGGAATATTTTCCCGCTTGAGGTATTGCCAAATATCCAGTTCAGTCCAGTGTAAGAGGGGATGGACCCTTAAGTGGACCTCCTCGGCCGCCTTGGTTTTGTACTGGTCCCAGATTTCCGGCGGCTGGTCCTGGTAATTCCATTTAAAATCCTGGCTCCGCGGAGAAAAAACCCTTTCTTTTGCCCTGATGCCGTGCTCATCCCGCCTGATGCCCAAGAGCAGGGCCTTGAATCCGTGTTTGGCCATAGTTTGCTGCAAGGCCACGGTCTTAAGCTCATGGGCGCAGGTAAAAGCGTCGTGGGTGGCATAAGTAACCCCTCGTTTGATGGCATCTTCATTTTTGGCCACGATTAAATTCAAGCCCCATTCGCGCGCGTACTTATCCCTGAACTCGTACATCTCCGGAAATTTAAAAGTGGTGTCAATATGGATGACCGGAAACGGCACTTTGCCGAAAAACGCTTTCCTAACCAGCCACAAGAGGGAAGTGGAGTCCTTGCCGATTGACCAGAGCATGGCAATATTTTTGTATTGGCAGTAGGCCTCGCGGATAATATAAATGGATTTGTTTTCCAGTTGATCTAAATGATTCATATTAAAATGTTTGTCATTTCGACCGAGCCCGCCAACGGCGGGGGAGTCGAGAAATGACAGAGGGTATTACATATATCCCAAACTTTTCAGCCGCTCCTTGACCTTTGCCTCGTCGCTTTTGGAAAATCCGGCCTCTTTGTCGATTCCTTCCGAAACAACTTGCCTTAAAACATAGGTGACAAAGCTGGAAACCGAATTAAAGCCGGTATTTTTTATTAAATCCTTAATCTTGTCATTAAGGGGCAGGGGAAGGGAAACAGTCGTGTATTTATTGGCTTTTTTCATATGATTACTACGAATTACGAATTAGTAGTGTTATATGTATTTTAATTAAATATAATTAAATGTCAAATGGGGATAACTTTTTATGATTTGTCAAATTCGGCTAATAGTTGTATACTTTTGACATATTTTTTTATTTTATCTTAAAAATATGACCAAATTATCGATTATCATTCCAGCTTATAATGAAAAAGAGACCATTAAAAAGATTCTTGATCTTATCGAGAAAGTTAATTTAGAGGGGGTGGAAAAGGAAATTGTTATTGTGGATGACGGTTCAACCGACGGTACCAAGGAAATTCTAACAGGGTTAAAAGAAAGGTATAAAATAATCTTTCAGGAAAAAAATCAAGGCAAAGGCGCCGCCATTACCAGGGGCTTAAAAGAAGCCAGTGGTGACATTTATTTAATTCAGGACGCTGATTTGGAATATGAGCCGGAAGAATATCCCAAACTGCTTTGGCCGATTATTACCGGCAAGGCCGACGTGGTTTACGGTTCGCGCTTTGTCGGCTCCGAGCCGCATCGCGTTCTTTTTTACCACCATTATCTGGGCAATAAATTTTTAACCTTTCTTTCTAATTTGTTAGGCGGCCTTTCTTTGACCGATATGGAAACATGTTACAAAGTTTTTAACCGCTCGACGCTGGAAAAGATTTTGCCCCACCTCTCGGCCAAGAGATTCGGCATTGAGGTGCAGCTGACGGCGTTAGTGGCCAAGTTTAAATTGCGTGTTTATGAAGTCGGTATCTCTTATTACGGCCGGACCTATCAGGAGGGCAAAAAAATAAACTGGCGCGACGGCATCAAGGCGATTTATTACGTGATTAAATACAATCTTTTTAAATAATGTTAAAATTTTTTAAATCCCCGATTTTTCTTTTACTGCTTTTGAGTTTTTTTATCCTGGTTTTGGTTTTTAATTTCTTTTTGAGCGATAAGGATTGGGACAGCACCTACTGGCGGATTGCCAGCGGCATTAACCATCAGCAGGTAACGGTTGCCGATTTTGCCACCACTAAGATGAATCGGGTTTTATCCAGCCCGGTATTGGTTTTTTTACCTCTTTTTTTAAGCAGTTTTTTCGGCGGTTTTGATTTTGGCAACTTCAACTTCAGTTTACTGATGATGAATGTTGTTTTTTATTTTTTGACGGTTATCTTTTTTTATTTGCTGGTGCAATTGATTTATCAATCAAGCCGGGTAGCTTTAATTGCGGCT
>MHKL01000022.1:0-265 GCA_001818835.1 Candidatus Komeilibacteria bacterium RIFCSPLOWO2_01_FULL_45_10
GATAGGGTATAGCGGGGCGGGAAGGTAAACAAAAATCGCCTTTTGAAAATCTTCTATGCAAGACCTTTGAATAAAATTAAAAAATGAGGAAATTTATCCTCATTTTTTGTTTGCTTTTTAGGTAAAAGTATGCTACAATTTAAGCATATTATTTTGCTAATTTTAGCCAAGAATGGCTGGAGATTAGGCAATTTTTATTAATCCCTGGTTATTACTCTATTTATGGTCAAGAAACTGGTTAAAAAAGAAGCGGAAACGTTAGCCA
>MHKL01000022.1:297-6844 GCA_001818835.1 Candidatus Komeilibacteria bacterium RIFCSPLOWO2_01_FULL_45_10
TATACCGCCAAACAGATCACGGTTTTAGAGGGCTTGGAGCCGGTCAGGAAAAGGCCGGGCATGTACATCGGCTCAACCGGAGAAAGCGGCCTTCATCATTTGATTTGGGAAGCGGTGGACAACGCCATTGACGAAGCCATGGCCGGTTTTTGCAACAGAATTGAGGTGACGCTGCTGCCAGAAAGCAAAGTCAGGGTTGCCGATAATGGCCGCGGCATTCCGGTGGACAAACACCCCTTGACCAAACTTTCGGCTCTGGAAACGGTGATGACCAAGCTGCACGCCGGCGGCAAATTCGGGGACAGCGGCTACAAGGTTTCCGGCGGCCTGCACGGGGTGGGCATTTCGGTGGTTAACGCTTTGGCGATTTTAATGAGGACCGAAGTCAAAAGAGACGGCAAGGTCTGGATGCAGGAATACTCCAGGGGCAAAACGAAAACCAAACTGAAGGTCATCGGCACGGCCAAAGAAACCGGCACCACCCAAATCTGGCAGCCCGATCCGAATATTTTTTCTTCCCTGGAATACGATTGGGACGAGGTTTTAAGCCATCTCCGTCAGCAGGCCTATCTGACCAAGGGCGTTAAAATCATTGTCCGCGACGAGCGCTTGAGCGATAAAGAGAAAGAATACGTTTTTTATTTTGAAGGCGGCATTGCTTCTTACGTGATGCATCTTAACCATAATAACGAAGTCAAGCAGGAAAAGGTGTTTTACGTCGGCAAAGAGCAGGACAACATCCAGGTGGAAGTGGCCGTGCAGTACACCGCCGATTTCCGGGAAGCGATTTATTGTTTTGCCAACAATATCCATACCATTGAAGGCGGCATGCATCTGGTCGGCTTCCGTTCGGCCTTAACCAGGGTTTTGAACAATTACGCGCGCAAGAGCAATTTTTTGAAGGAAAAAGACGAAAATCTGACCGGCGACGATGTCCGCGAGGGTTTGACCGCCGTCATTTCGGTCAAGCTGAGGGATCCCCAGTTTGAAGGGCAGACCAAAGCCAAGCTGGGCAACCCGGAAGTGAGAACGGTGGTGGAAAATGTTTTTAACGATTATTTTGCCGCTTTTCTGGAAGAAAATCCCAGAGACGCCAAAGAGATTCTGTCCAAGTGCTTACTGGCGGCCCAGGCCCGGGTGGCAGCTAGAGCAGCCCGGGACACGGTTTTAAGAAAAGGCGTTTTGGACGGCCTGACTTTGCCGGGCAAACTGGCCGATTGCTCTTCCCGCGACCCCAAGGAAAGCGAGCTTTACATTGTGGAGGGCGACTCAGCCGGCGGCAGCGCCAAGCAGGGCCGCGACCGCACTTTTCAGGCCATTCTGCCCCTTAGGGGCAAAATTTTAAACGTGGAAAAGTCCCGGCTGGATAAATTGCTGGCCAATAACGAGCTTAAGTCCCTGATTATCGCCATGGGCGCCAATTTTGGCGAGCAGTTTAATCTGGAGGAATTAAGATATGACCGCATTATCATCATGACCGACGCGGACGTGGACGGCGCCCACATCCGGACCTTGCTTTTAACTTTTTTTTACCGTTATTTTCCGCAAATTGTCACCCGCGGCCACCTTTACATTGCCAAACCGCCGCTGTACCGCGCCCAATACGGCAAAGAAGTCCGCTATATTTACAGCGATGGCGATTTGGAGGACTTAAAGAAGAAATGGGGGATTAAGGAAGCGGTGAGCGTTTTTGCCGAGCCGGTCGCGAGCGAAGAGCATCTGGGGAGCGAAACAGGCGGGACGCCCGAAAGTCCCGCGATGGAAGAAAAGGCGGGCAAAGAGACAGGCAAGGCTTTTAAACTAAACCTCCAGCGCTACAAGGGTTTGGGTGAAATGAACCCTGGCCAGCTGTGGGAAACGACCATGAATCCCCAGACGCGGGTGATGAAACTGGTAACGGCAGAAGACGCGGAAAAAGCTGATGAAATATTTGATGTTTTAATGGGTTCGGAAGTGACTGCTAGAAAAAGGTTTATTCAGGTCCACGCCAAGTCCGTGAAAAATTTGGATATTTAAAAATCGCAAATCGCTATTCGTGATTCGCGATTGGCGAACAGCGAACAACGAATTTATGGCAATTAAAATAAAAACTTACAACAATATCAGCTGGGTGAACATTGTTGAGCCCACGGCCGAGGACTTGCAGTATTTGAAGAGCAATTACAAATTCCATCCCCTTGATTTTAAGGACGTCACCGGCGAATCCCAGCGTTCCAAAATAGACATCTATCCGTCTTACGCTTTCATTATTCTGCGTTTCCCGATCACTTACAAGGATTCCCATTTGATCGGCAGCCATGAGCTGGATATTTTCCTGGGCAAAGATTATCTGGTGATTGTCCAGAAAAAGAAATTAAAAGCGCTGGACCAGTATTTTTACAAAGTAGCCAACCATCACAAGCTCCAGCAGGAAGTTTTTTCCAGCAAAGCCGCTCTGGTTTTATACTACATCTTAAAGGAGCTTTACGGCTCAACCCTGTCGCTGGTGGACTGGCTGTTAAAAGACATTAACGAGGCGGAAATTGAGGTTTATGAAGAACAAACCAAAAAAGCCGTCAGGGTGCTGGCGTCTTTGAGAAGAAATTTGTTGACTTTTAAAAGCATTGTTGACCCGGAGCGTTTGGTGATTAAAACGCTGGCCCATTTGGACAAAGAGTATTGCGGCCAAGAGCTGGCAAACTACTTTGACGACATTTTAGACGACATTGAAAAAATCTACAATATCCTGCTAAATGGCAAGGAAATCATTGACGGCCTGCACGAAACTAATGAAACCCTCACCTCTTACCGTTTAAACCGGGTGATGAGGATTCTGACCATCTTTTCCGTTTCCCTTTTGCCCTTAACGCTTTTTACCGGCCTTTACGGCATGAACGTTTCTTCCCTGCCGCTGATTCACGATGAGCGGCTGATTTGGTACATTTTCGGCGTTTTGGCAGTAGTCATCGGCGGGATTTTCGTTTGGCTGAAGAAGAAAGATATTATTTAGTTATTCGTTATTCGTTATTAGTAATTAGTAACTAGTAACCTGAATAACTAATAACGAATTACGAGTTACTTTTTTATATCTTTTAAACAAGGAGGCGGGGTGTTGATAAATCCTTGCCAGAATATAGCCAATATGCTATGGTTAATCAAACAGCCCCAAGGGGGCTTTTAAAAACCTCGAAATTTATCTAAAATTAGCCCTGAACCACTCGTCCGCCTTTGGCGGCCTTGGGTTCAGGGTAAGCCCTACTATGTTTAAAAGGATCAGCAATTACTTAAAGGATTCGCAGGCGGAACTTAAGAAAGTTGTCTGGCCGACCAAAAAGCAGACCCGCGACCACACTTTGATGGTCATTGGCATTTCTTTGGCCGTGGCCGTTTTTTTGGGCGCCATTGACTATCTGCTTAACCTACTTTTGGAAGTATTCATTTATTAAACTTTTAATTTTTAGTTTTAAGTTATAAGTTTTTAGTTATTTTTTATGCCTAAACAAACACTCCAACAGGGCCGCCGATGGTACGTCTTGCACACTTATTCCGGCTACGAAGAAAACGTTTCCCGAAATTTAAAGCAGAGGATTGAATCCATGGACATGGAAGACAAAATTTTTGACGTTTTGGTGCCGACGGAAACAAAAATCAAGATTAAAAACGGCAAGCGCCACACCATCCGGGAAAAAATTTTTCCGGGCTACGTTTTAGTCAATATGATCGTCAACGACGACTCCTGGTACGTGGTCAGAAACACGCCCAACGTGACCGGCTTTGTCGGATCCGGCACCACGCCGACGCCCATTTCCGATTCGGAAATCAAGGAGCTGCAGCGGCGGATGGGCGTGGAAGAGCCGACTTACAAGGTGGACGTTTCCGTGGGCACGCCGGTAAAAATCGTTGACGGACCGTTTAAGGATTCCGAAGGAAAAATTTCGGAAATTGACGAAGCCAAGGGCAAGGTCAAGGTATTAATTTCCTTGTTCGGTCGCGAAACGCCGGTAGAGCTGGATTCGTTGCAGATTAAGAAATTATAATCAGTAATAAATTTATGGCGAAGAAAATCAAGACAGTCATTAAATTGCAGATTAAGGCGGGAGCCGCCAATCCGGCGCCGCCGATCGGCCCGGCGCTCGGACAGCACGGTCTTAACATCCAGGAATTTTGCACCAAATTCAACGAGGCCACCAAAGACAAAGGCGGCGATGTCATTCCGGCGGAAATCACGGTTTACGAAGACCGGACTTATACTTTTGTCTTAAAAACCCCGCCGGCCGCCGAGCTTTTAAAAAAAGCCGCCGGCATTCAAAAGGGTTCGGGCAAACCCTTGACCGAAAAAGTCGGCAAGGTAACTAAGGCCCAAGTTA
This sequence comes from Candidatus Komeilibacteria bacterium RIFCSPLOWO2_01_FULL_45_10, assembly GCA_001818835.1. GTDB lineage: Bacteria > Patescibacteriota > Patescibacteriia > UBA1558 > UBA10009 > 2-01-FULL-45-10-B. The sequence goes on from MHKL01000022.1 coordinate 4,644, forward strand.
GGGAAATTGCCGAAAAGAAAATGCCCGATTTGAACGCCGGCAGCATTGAGGCCGCCATGAGAATTATTGAAGGCACGGCCAGGCAGATGGGATTGGAAATAATAGAATAATATCAGCCACAGCCAGAGGCCGATAAGCCTATGGCTTAAAAGGCTGATCCGCCTATGGCGGAGATTAATAGATAACGAGGGAGCGCGGCTAAAAACGTGCCTTATCACCTCAAAAAGAAAGATTTAAAAGATGAGCAAAATGTCAAAGCGTTATCAGGCCTTAAAAGCCAAAATTGATCAAAACAAAGTTTATTCCCTAGACGAAGCCATTAAGCTTTTAAAAGAGACGGGGAGCGTCAAGTTTGACGCTTCCGTGGAGGCGCATTTGCGGCTGGGGATTGACATTAAAAAAAGCGAGCAGACCGTCAGGGGCAGTGTGGTCATGCCGCACGGCACCGGCAAGAAAAAAATCGTGGCCGCTTTTGTCACGCCCGACAAGGAAAAAGAAGCCAAGGAGGCGGGCGCGGAAATCGTGGGCGGCAAAGAGCTGATTGAAAAAATCAAAAAAGACGGCCAGTGCGATTTTGCGGTGGCCGTGGCCGTGCCGGAAATAATGAAAGAGATGGCGGCCATTGCCAAAACTTTGGGGCAGAAAGGCCTGATGCCCAACCCCAAAGTCGGCACCGTTACCCCAAACATCAAGCAGGTGATTGCCGAAATTAAAAAAGGCAAAATTGATTTTAAAAACGACGATACCGGCAATGTGCACGCCATGGTCGGCAAGGTTTCGTTTGCCGAAAGCGACCTTAAGGAAAATTTAGAGGCGTTTTTGGAAGCGGTCAAAAAAGCCAAGCCCGACGGCGTCAAGGGCACTTATTTTCTGTCCGCCACCGTTTGTTCCGCCATGGGTCCGGCAATTAAATTGAAGGTTTAAAAAAAAGCCTTGCCCTCACTGTCATCCTGGAGCGAACTCCGAGCGAAGCGAGGAGGAAGCGATAGGATCTCGTTATTCAATGGGATTCTATCGGTCAGTCGCTTGCGCTCCTTCCCTCCAGAATGACAACAAAGGGCAAGGCCTTTTTTATTTGCCAATATTTTTCAGGTTTGTTAAAATGAGTAATAATCATTAAATTCTTAATTATGACCAATTTACCGTTCGGCCGCACCCAGTCCCGCCCTTCCTGGGACGAATATTTTTTAAAGCTGGCCATGCTCGCTTCGGAACGGGCGACCTGCCCGCGGATGCATTGCGGCTGCGTGCTGGTTAAAAATAACCGCGTTTTGTCCACCGGCTACAACGGTTCTTTGCCTGGCCAGCCGCATTGCGAGGAAATCGGCTGTCTGGTGGAAAACAACCATTGTATCAGAACCAACCACGCGGAAATCAACGCTTTAGTCCAGGCGGCCACCCAAGGCAACAATCTGGAAGGCGCCACCGCTTATGTGACCAACATGTCCTGCACCACCTGCGCCAAGGCCTTAATTGCCGCCGGCGTGAAAAGGATAGTGGTTTTCACCGATTTCCATGATACGCGGGCGACGGAGTTTTACCGCGACTCCAAGGTTAAAATCGATAAGCTGCCGATGCCGCCCAAAATCATTGATTACGATGTGGAAAATTTTGGTTCGGCAGTAAAAACGGAAAAGAGCCAGTGACCCTATGAAGAAAATCATTATCGGCTTTATTGGCAAGCTTTCCGCCGGCAAAGGCACGGCCTGCGCTTATCTTAAAGAAAAACACCAGGCGCAAGTCCTGATGTTTTCCCGGATTTTAAGGGATATTTTAGACCGACTTTATTTGCCGCAGAGCCGCGATAATATGCAGAATCTTTCGCAGTCGCTTAGGGAAACCTTTGGGCAGGATGCTTTGGCCAAAGTCATTGCCGCTGACGCTGAACGTTCAGAAGCTCCAATGGTGGCCATTGACGGCATTAGGCGGCCTAAAGACATGGAATTTTTAAAGAAGTCGGACAATTTTCAGCTGGTGTTTATTGAGGCCGACCAAAAACTCCGCTACGAAAGGGTTTTAGGCCGCGGACAAAACGCCGGCGAAAGCCAGATTTCTTTTGAACAATTTAAAGAAAACGAAAAAGCCGAAGCCGAGTCCCTAATTGACGAAGTCAGAAAGGAAGCCAAATTTACCATTGCCAACAACGGCACCCCAGAAGAGCTTTACCAGCAAATTGAATTAATTTTAACCAAGATTAAATA
>MHKL01000022.1:6929-16000 GCA_001818835.1 Candidatus Komeilibacteria bacterium RIFCSPLOWO2_01_FULL_45_10
GGCTTAAGGACCCATATGCTGGTGGCGTTGGGTTCGGCCCTGTTCACGCTGATTTCTTTTCTCATTATCAGCGATTTCGCCGAATATGCCATTGACCCCTCTAGGATCGCGGCCGGCATCGTTACCGGCATCGGCTTTTTGGGCGCCGGCGCCATTATCCAGTCGCAGGAAAAAGTCATTGGCCTGACCACGGCCGCCAGCGTCTGGACCGTGGCCGCCATTGGCATGGCCGTGGCTTACGGCTTTTTCATTCTGGCCGGCGGCACCGCCATTTTAACGGTGGCGGTTCTGTATATCCTGGAAAAAGTGGAAAGAAAGTACTCGGATTAAATGAAAGTTAAAATCAAAAAACTGCATCCGGACGTAAAAATTCCGTCTTATGCCCATTCGGGAGACGCCGGCTTGGATTTGTTTTCGCGGGAAGACAAGGAACTGAAGCCGGGCGAAAGGCATATTTTTTTATTGGGATTTGCTTTGGAGTTTCCCGCTGGCTACGCGGCCGTGGTTAAAGACAAGGGCGGTTTGCCCAAAAATTACGGCTTGCATACCCTGGGCGGGGTTTTTGATTCCGGCTACCGCGGCGAATACAATGTTAATTTAATCAATTTAGGGCAGGAGCCGTATCAAATCAAAAAAGGCGATAAAATCGCCCAACTGTTGATTTTACCCTGCCAAGCGGCCGAATTTGAAGTTACCGAAGATTTATCGGATAGCCAAAGGGGAGGGGGACGGTTTGGTTCCAGCGGCCGGTAATAAAACGGCTTAATATCCATAAATAAAGCCCATTTAACAGTGGGTTTTTTAGTTATCCACAGAAGGGATCTTGACATTATTTAGTTATTGATATAGTGTATTAATACATTGATACAGAAGCGAAAAGAGATAATAAATTATTCAATAAAAAATTATGCGCCATAGCCACGCTTTGGATAAAAAAAAGTGCGCCGATTTATGGCAAGCGGTTTTATCTCTTAAAACCAAACAAGAGTGCTGGAATTTTTTTAGGGATTTATGCACGCTGGAAGAGATTACGGCTATGGCCGATCGGTGGCAGGCCGTTAAAATGATCAATCAAAACAAGCCTTACCGCCAGATTGCCAAAAAAATCAAGATGAGTTCCACTACCGTCGCCCGCGTGGCCCATTGGTTAAACAACGGCCAGGGCGGCTACCGTTTAATGCTTAAAAGATTGAATAAATAATATGACAGTCAATATTTTACAACCATTACATCATCATCAAATCATCTCTCCATAGGGAGATTGGTTTGGTTTATAATGAATTTTAAATTTCAAATTTTAAATTCAATCAGCACCCTTAACTAAACGAATCTCTCTATAAGTACGCCCGTGGAGAGATTTTTGCTTGCCTCGCGCCTTCAGCATAGCTGGATGGCGCAGGGTTTACTAAGGGTGTTTTTTGTACATTCACATTCGAGGGAAAAATGAGAAAAAAGCTCATTAAAATTGACGGATTAATTTCCGTTATACCTGGTCTGGGCGGTGTTGAACCAGCAAACAACGGTCGCGGTACAATCCTAAATCTCGTCAGGCGGTTGGATCAGGAGAGTGTTAATGAACTGTCGCAAGCCCTAATCGGTTTAAGACAGTCGTCGCTGGACGTTGGCTTGGACCTAACAGTCAATGATTTGAGACGGGCGATCGCGGCAATGATGGAGATCCAGCGGGATAACAGGCGTAATCATTTTATTGCGCCTTTACTTCCGCCGATCTACAAAGGGGTTTCCTTTAACCCTGAAACATTCCAACGCGGTCAGCGGAGCGAGTGGCTGGTCATTCTAGATTTCTTCTCGCTGTTACGGCAATCGGTTGCCGTTCAGTCCCAGACAGAATTGCCTTCGCAGGCCGCTATCCTGGACGCAGGCCTTTACTGGGTGGTTAATCTGCTGGGTCGTGACGGCATCCGACTAACTGAATCAAAACCTGACGCCGCGGCTAATCAAATGATTAATCTCTTAATCGGCTCTTGCGCTCAAGAGAATCTTCAAAAGGTCATACAGACCAACCAGGTGCGAAACGCTTACCTACGGGTGATTGCTTCGCAATTTCCCGCCAACAACACGCCGCCAGTGTTTAGTTTAATGGATGTTTGGCAAGATCCTGAATTCTCTGGATTTCTGACTAAAGCCATTGAGCTGTTCTGCGTTTATTCGCAGGGGAATTGGCAGGTACAGCACGCCGTTCATTATGAGCGTTATATGACCTACTCACCCTGGGTAACTCCCTTAGTGGCGGCTGAGCAAGCGCTGTTGTGTAGCAAATCTGGTTTTCGTGCCAATCTAGCGCCGACCACGGAAGCCGCCTGGAACCACATTCTGGACAAAATGTGTGGTCGTCTCGGTCTGAAAAAATACATCATCTGGATGTATGTCCGTCGGCTCGGAGCGCGTCTGCCTTATGGTGCCATGCCCTGTTTCGCCGATGACCAGCAGACCATTGCCGTCAAACTTGGGCGCAGTTCGGTGGATGATAATCTGGGCGGATTGATTATAGGTCTAATTCGTCCGTTCATGGGCGACCACTGGTTTAATGAAGTTCAGTCCTGTCTGAAGTCAAAAGACAACCTTGCGGTCGCCAAGATGATTTACGCCTTTACTTCAAGTATTGAAGAAAGCGTTACCCAGCTTTTAGCACAGGATCAACTAGTTCCACAACTTCGGCTTGACAACATGGGCTGGCTAATGCGTTTTCCCCAGGGTGCCTGCTGAGAACTCACTACAGGAGGACACAAAAACCGGAGATTTCCCTCATGGATTTCTCCGGTTCTTTTTTATCCAGCACCACTTGTCATTATAGCATTGATGGAAATTCAAGATATTTAAAATCAATAAGATTTAGATCAATTCTATAATGTAGTATTGAAAAGTGGTGCTGGATTTATTTCTCGTAAACGCAGAACTTGAATTTAATTCCGTTTTCTTCCATCACCTCGCTTTCCTCAACTTTTTTAAATGTTGCCGGAATTTCCGGGAAAAAAGTGTCGCAAGGGTAAGTGGCCATTATTTCCGTGATATATAATTTTTGACAATCGGAGCGGTTAATGGTTTCGGCAAAAAGCTTGCCGCCGCCGATATTAAAGACCTCGCCAAGATCATCCCTTTTAGCAAGCTCTTTTAACGCTTCGTCAAAGGAAGCAAAATGCAAAACGCTTTCAGGCAGGTTTAAATCTTCCTGTCTGGACAGAACCACGTTAAGCCGATTAGACAGCGGCCGGTGATGCTCGGGTATTGATTCCCAGGTTTTGCGTCCCATAATCACCGCGTTTTTTTTGTCGGGATGATGGCTAATAGTCACGTCAGTAAAGTACTTAAAATCAGCTTTGATTTTCCAAGGTAATTGGTTATTGATGCCAATGCCTCTTTTTTGGTCAACGGCAACGATAATAGAGAAGTTCATAAGTTAACGGGAGTCATGCTGGAGCGAAGCGATAGCATCTCTTTTGAGATTCTATCGGTCGTTTCACTCACTCCAGAATGACTCTATTAAATTGCAATCGGCGCTTTAATGCCCGGTTCGGGGTTATAATTTTCCAGAGTAAAATCTTCGTACCGGAACCCGAAAATGCCTTTGACTGCCGGATTTATTTTCATGGTCGGCAGTTCTTTGGGCGTTCGGGACAGCTGCAGTTTTACCTGTTCCAGATGGTTTTTGTAAATATGGACGTCGCCGAAAGTGTGGACAAAATCGCCGATCTTTAAATTACATACCTGCGCCATCATCATGGTCAGAAGCGAGTAAGAGGCGATGTTAAAAGGCACGCCCAAAAAAACATCGGCGCTGCGCTGGTACAACTGGCAGGATAATTTTCCACTGGCGACGTAAAACTGGAATATGGTATGGCAGGGCGGGGGAGCGGTTTTTTTGCCGGCAATCAAATTTTGCAAATCAGCCACGTTCCAGCCGGAAACAATAATCCTTCTGGAATCGGAATTGTTTTTAATCATGTCCACGGCATTTTGAATCTGGTTGATTTTAGAGCCGTCATAACCTTGCCAGGCAGTCCATTGCTTGCCGTAAATCGGGCCAAGATCGCCGTTTTCATCGGCCCATTCGTTCCAAATGGTGACTTCATTGTCATTTAAATATTTGATATTAGTATCGCCACGCAAAAACCACAGCAGTTCGTAAATCACCGATTTTAAGTGGATTTTTTTGGTGGTGAGCAAGGGAAAGCCCTCGGCCAGATTATAGCGCCTTTGCGCGCCAAAAAGCGAAATGGTGCCGGTGTTGGTGCGGTCTTCTTTAGCCACGCCTTTATCAAGAATTTCTTGGAGTAATGAAAGGTATTGTTTCATATGCGTTTTATCAGTATATTAAAGATTTGAATAAATGTAAAATACGCGGATAGTTCGCGAATAACCCGCTAATGGCATGCTAATAGACATTGGCGAGTTATCCGCGAGTAATTGGCGAACTATTGGCGTTGATTGAAAAAATACCTAAAATAACCTAAAATATAACCATGAGCGAAGGCCTTTTTATCGTCATTTATGGCATCAACAATTTAGGCAAATCAACGCAAGCCCGGCTTTTAAGTGAATCTTTGAATAAAGTTGATTTGCCGGCCAAATATCTTAAATATCCGATTTACGAACTTAAACCAACCGGACCCAAGATCAATGAAGTTTTAAGGGGTGCGCATGGCCAGCAGATTTCCGAGGAAGAATTGCAAGGCTTCTATACCCAAAACCGGCGGGATTACCAGCCCCAGCTGATTAAAATGATTAACGAAGGCGTCAACGTGGTGGCCGAGGATTACATCGGCACCGGTCTGGCCTGGGGTTGGAGTAAGGGTGCGGATTTGGAAGATTTGATTGCTATGAACCGCGGCTTGGTTAAGCCGGACATTGAAATCCTTTTGGACGGCGAAAGGTTTATTGAAGCCAAGGAAGACGGGCATTTGCATGAATCAGACGAAAAGCTAATGGAAAGGTGCCGTCTGAACCATTTAAAATTGGCGGAGCAATTTGGTTGGGACATGGTTAACGCCAATCAGGAAATAGAAGAAGTCCATCAGGATATTTTGGAGATAATGGAGAGGAAGATTAAAGAAATAAAATAATAAAACTACAAATTACTAATCTGTACGAATATACGAATAAATTATTAGTAGATTAGTAAAATTTGTAATTAATAATCAAAGTTTTATCAAATTAGTATATTCGTACAAATTCGTAATTAGTAGTATTAGTAATTCGTAGTCCTATGAACTTAGAACCAATCATCGGTTTAGAAATTCACATCCAGTTGAAAACCAAATCAAAGATGTTTTGCAGTTGTTCCAATTTGGGTGAAAATGAACCTCCCAATACCACGGTCTGCCCGATTTGTCTCGGGCATCCGGGAACTTTACCTGTAGTTAACGAAGAGGCGGTAAAAATGGGCGTCAAACTAGCCTTGGCTTTAAATTGCCAGATCAACCGCCAGTCAATTTTTGCCAGAAAAAACTATTTTTACCCTGATTTGCCAAAGGGCTACCAGATTTCGCAGTATGAGTCACCCTTGGCTTTGGGCGGGCATTTAACGATTGTCAAGGGCGACTTTGAGCAAAGAATCAATTTGGAGAGATTGCATCTGGAAGAGGACGCGGCCAAAAATTTTCATTTTAAAGACAAGGTTTTGGTTGATTTTAACCGGTCAGGCACGCCGCTCGCGGAAATCGTTAGCAAGCCGGATTTCCGGACGCCCCAGGATGCCAGGAATTTTTTGCAGGAACTGCGTTTGCTTGCCCGTTATCTTAAAGTTTCCGACGCGGACATGGAAAAAGGGCATTTAAGATGCGACGCCAATATTTCTTTAAGACCTGCCGGCGAGGAAAAATTATATCCCAAGACCGAGATCAAAAACTTAAATTCATTCAAAGCGGTGGAAAGGGCCTTGACTTACGAAATCAGCCGGCAGAGCCGCTTGTGGGAAGAGGGGACAGCGCCGCGGACTCAAGCCACGCGCGGCTGGGACGAGAACGAGCAAAAAACCGTGGAACAGCGTGATAAGGAAGAATCAGCCGATTACCGCTATTTTCCGGATCCGGATTTACCTCCTCTGATTTTTACGGAAGAAGCCGTCTCGGACATTCAGTCCGCCCTGCCAGAGTTGCCCCAAGCCAAGCGTTTAAGGTTTGTGAAAGAATACGGCGCCACTTTGGCCGACGTCCATACTTTGGTTGAAGACGAGGCCGTGGCCGATTATTTTGAAAAGGCAATAAGCGAAGGCCGCTCCTGGCTGGAAGCGGAAAACGACGCTTTGGGAACGAGTGAGGAAATTTGGGCGTTGAATAAACAAAAATTGACCAAGCTTATTGCGGGCTGGCTTTTGAGCGAATTATTCAAATTGATGAACGCCGAGGGTATTGGCATCGGGGACATCAAAATCACGCCGGAAAATTTTGCGGAATTCATCACTTTGGTTTACCAGCGGAAAGTCAATTCCTCGGCCGCCCAGATCATTTTAAAACAGATGTTTGCCACCGGCGCCGACCCTTCCCATATTATGGAAGAGGAGGATCTGACGCAACTTGATGACGCGGCCACCTTGGAGGAGGCCGTGGCCAAAGTCATTCAAGCCAATCCGGAACAAGTGGCTGATTATCAAAAAGGCAAAACCCCGCTGTTGAAGTTTTTTATCGGTTTGGCCATGAAGGAATTAAAAGGCAAAGCCAATCCGGAAAAGCTGGGGGAGATTTTTAGGGATAAATTAAGGTAAATATCAAGTGTTTAAAGTTGTTTTAAGAGGTAATTTATGTTATAATTAACCTATGCAAACCTTGACAAAAAAATCGCTTTTTTGGGATGTTGCCAAAGTTGATCCTCGTAAAAATGAGAAATTCATCATCGAAAGAATTCTTAATTATGGTGATGAGGCTGATTTTCGCTGGGCGAGAGAGTCCTACGGCGATAAAATAGTTAAAGAAACGCTTTTAAAAAGTCAGGCGCTGGATAATAAATCATTGTCTTTTTGGTGTCAATATTTTAATCTTGATCAAAATAAATGTTTAAAGAATCAATCAACCAAAAAACAAGGTTGGTTTTGGAAAAGATAAGCCAGAGCGACTTGGTTGAAAGATTTTACTTGGCCGGCGGCACGGCCTTGGCCATCGCGCTTAAACACCGAGAATCAATTGATTTGGATTGGTTTTTCCAGGCCGATTTTTCCAATCAGGAAATCAAAGCCCAGCTGTCCCAGCTTGGCGTTTTTCAAGTTATCGGCGAATCAGAGGGCACGGTTAATGGTTTGCTGGATAATGTCAGGGTCAGTTTTTTGCGCTATCAGTATAAATTGCTTTTTCCTTTAGTGGCGATAGCTAAAGTCAAATTAGCCGATGAACGGGATATCGCGGCCATGAAAATTGACGCCATTTCGTCCCGCGGAAGCAAAAAAGATTTTATTGACATATTTTTTCTTTTAAAAAAATATTCGCTGGCAGAAATGATCGGGTTTTTTGAGAAAAAATATTCAAGGATTAATTACAACAAGCTTCATCTTTTAAAAAGTTTGGTTTATTTTGCGGACGCGGATAATGAGCCGATGCCCGTAATGATTAGGATTATTGACTGGGAAAAAGTTAAGCGAGATATTCAAATAAAAGTGAATGCCTGGTTAAAATCATAAATCCCGCACCACTTTTTATAAAAATGATGAAAGTTATTTTTTTGGGTCAATATTGGAATAATCATAAATGTTAAATTTAGGTGATTTAAAAAGTGGTGCGGGATAAAAAACTATCTTTTTGGAAATATTTTTTAAAGTTTTTCATCGGCTTAGACAGGCCAACAAGCCCCGCAGCTGCCGGGGCAGGTAGACAGCCTGGCGGCTTTAATAATCCATAACGCCGCCATAGTAGTTTATGATATAATAAATAGTAAATATGTTATAAAGAAACAGCGGTTTTTTCTTATGAAGAAAAAGGCGGTTATCAGAATCAACCCTAATATAGTTTTAAGCGTGCTTTTGCTTTTGGGCATGGCTTTTTCCGTTATCCAGATTGTTAAAAGCGCCGCCCAAAACCCGGGCCACGCTTGGAGCACTTTAGATGACAGCACCGCGCCTATTACCAAAGGCGGCACCGGCGAAACAACCGCCAATAACGCCTTTAACGCGCTGGCGCCGTCGCAAAGCGGCAATTCCGGCAAGTTTTTAACCACCAACGGCCCCAGCCCTTCTTGGGCGACTTATACCATTACCCGTTCCACCACCACCCACGAACTTATCGCGGGCCGTTCCAGCGCTTCTTTGACGGCTGACAGCTATTGCGATCCTTCGGGTAGTGTTTGCGCCACCACTGCCAACGCTAGTTTAGCGACCAGGATACCTTTTGCCGCCACTTTAAGGAATTTATATATTTTTATCAGCGCCAGCCAAATTTCAACCGACGATTGCGATTATTACTTAAGAACAGCCAGCGGCGCCTGCCCGAATCTACCGCTGACTGGGATATGGTCAGAGCTATGGGGTATGGCGGGGCAGGGAGGTAGAGAGCAGGCTATTTAAAATAGCTCTTGCTAAGCGATTTGATGTGTCATGGAAACTGTTCGCCAAGGTCAATAAATTAAACCGCCTTATGTGCTTAAAGCAAAAAATAAAATTGAGGTCCCGCCGGAAAAATAGAATCTGGAATCTGGAATCTGGAATCTGGAATAAAGAAAATTTCAAGCTAAGCCCGTGGGTAGTTTTGAGTTTAAAAAAACTCTTTTTCGCAAGAGGCGGGTTTTTGTTTCCTCCGCAAAAACATTTTTTGCGTAAAATTTTTATATTTGTTTTAATCTTTACTTGGATTTTTAGCGGCTGGCCGCGCGTCTGGCAGAATCCACCGTTTCCGCCGGAAATTAAAGAAACGCGCGCGGCTTCGCCCGAAGCTTTTGCCACCGACAACACCTTTACCCCTTCCAACGGCATTTACGCTGTTACCGTAGAGTGTTGGGGCGGTGGTGGTGGTGGCGGCTTAATAAATAATAATGGCGGCGGCGGCGGCGGCGGCGGCGCTTACGCTAAATCCACCGGTGTTGCTGTTACGCCGGGCACCGGATACGCGGTTGATATCGGTACGGGCGGAACG
>MHKL01000023.1:0-3782 GCA_001818835.1 Candidatus Komeilibacteria bacterium RIFCSPLOWO2_01_FULL_45_10
TCATTGTTACCGGCGATCTGGATACCTTGCAATTGGTTGATGCCAATACGGAAATTTTCACTCTTAAAAAAGGCATTTCCGAAACCATCACTTATGACGAACGCGCCGTTAAAGAACGTTACGGATTAGAACCGGAACAGTTGATTGATTTTAAGGCCCTGCGGGGCGACCCTTCCGACAACATTCCGGGCGTTAAAGGCATTGGCGAAAAAACCGCCGCCGAACTGATTAAGGAATTCGGCTCTTTGGAGGAACTTTACAAAAATCTTGACTCCAAAAAAATCAAAGACCGCGTCAGGGAACTTTTGCAAAATCAGGAAAAAGACGCTTTTTTGAGCAAAAAGCTGGTGACCATTCAGACTGATCTGCCGACTAATTTTAAGCTGGCGGAAACCGGGCTGACGGGCTTTAACCAAAAAAAAATCGTTGAACTTTTCAGAAAACTGGAATTTAAAAGCTTGCTTAATAAAATACCTTCCGAATTAAACGGGCAACAACCCGTCAGCGGAGAGCCCGGCTCTCCGCTGCCTAAAACTGACTCCGGCCAAAGCCAGATGGGCTTTCTAAAAATTAAAAATGAACAGCTAAAAACCAAATTTAAATATGCTTTGATCAACGATAAAAAAAGCTTTGCTGAATTTTTACACCTGTTAAAAAAACAAGAAGAATTCGCCATTGACAGCGAAACCACTTCTTTAAACGTCTGGCAGGCCCGCCTCTTGGGCTTAAGTTTTTCCTGGACGCCGGATGAGGCCTTTTATCTCAACATCAACGACCATCCCGAGTGGCTGGATGAATTAAAGCCGATTCTGGAAAATCCGCAAATTAAAAAAATTGGCCATCATTTAAAGTACGATTACGAGATGCTGATGCAAAACAACATTAACCTTGCCGGCATTGAGTTTGATACCCTGCTCGCCGCCTATCTTTTGACTTCGGCTAACCGCAATCTGGATTTGGACAGCTTGGTCTTTTCTTATCTGGGCTACCAGATGCAGCCGATTGAGGAACTGATTGGACCCAAAGGCAAGAAACAAATTTCCATGGCAGAAGTGCCGCTGGAAAAAGTCAGCTGGTACGCCGGCGAAGACGCGGATTTTTCTCTGAAACTTTACCAGAAATTAAGGCCGGAACTGGAAAAAATTTCCGACCTCGGGCTTTTGAAAAAAGTTGAACTGCCCTTGATTCCGGTTTTGGCTAAAATGGAACAGGCCGGCATTAAAATTGACACGGCCTTCTTAAAAAAACTGGACCAGAAATTCACCAAAAAAATCAAGGTGCTGGAGGAAAAAATCTATCAATTGTCCGGCCGCCATTTTAACATTGCCTCGCCCCTGCAATTAAAAGAGGTGCTGTTTGAAAAAATGGGCATTGCCATTAAGGGCTTAAAAAGGACCAAAACCGGTATTTCCACGGCTGCCGGCGAGCTGGAAAAACTTTGGAACGCCCATCCGATTATTCCCCTGATTTCCGAATTCCGGGAATACAGCAAACTGCAAAACACTTACACGCGGGCCTTGCCCAAAGAAGCCGATAAAAGCGGCCGCATCCACACTTCCTTTAACCAGACCATTACGGCCACGGGCCGGCTTTCTTCTTCCGAGCCGAATCTGCAGAATATCCCGATCAGGACCGAAATCGGCAAAGAAATCAGAAGGGGCTTTATTGCCGAACGGGGCTACCGGCTGATTTCCGCCGACTATTCGCAGATTGAACTAAGGATTATCGCTTCGCTGGCGGAAGATAAAAAGATGATTGAATACTTTAAAAACGGCGAAGACATCCACGCTCGCACCGCGGCCAATATTAATAAAATTGAGTTAAAAGACGTAACGCGCCAACAACGCACCGCCGCCAAAGAAGTTAATTTTGGGGTGATTTACGGCCTGGGCCATGTGGGCCTCTCGCAACGGACCGGCATTTCCCGCGAGGAAGCCAAAAAATTCATTGAGGCCTACTTTGAACTTTATCCGCAGATTAAAAAATGGCTGGCAGAAACCAAAGAGCAGGCATCCAAGCGCGGCTACGTTGAAACCTTATTGGGCAGAAGAAGATATTTGCCCGACATTAATTCCGGCGTGCAGCTGATCAAGGCCGGCGCCGAACGCATGGCCGTTAACGCGCCCATCCAGGGCACGGCCGCCGACCTCTTAAAAATGGCCATGGTTAAAATTGACGGGGAGTTGCCAAAAATCTCGCCTCAAAGTAAAATGCTTCTGACCGTCCATGACGAACTGGTCTTTGAAGCCCCGGAAAAAGACGTGGCTAAGGTTTCCGATTTTGTTAAAAAAACCATGGAAAACATTTATAAACTCAAAGTGCCGATTGAAGCGGAAGTTAAGGCGGCACGGAATTGGGGAGAATGTAAATAATGTTTATCTTCTTATACGGCGACGATACTTTCCGCTCGCTGGAAAAACTGAATCAGATTAAGGAAAAGTTCAAAAAAGAGGTTGACCCTTCCGGCATCAACCTCGTTAATTTTGACGCGGAAAATTTTGATTTGGAAAAATTCAACGCTGCCGCCACCCAAAGCGGCTTTTTGGTAAGCAAACGCCTGGTGGTCGTTAAAAACCTCTTAAAAACCAAACTGTCCCAAGCGATCACTGAACAATTAAAGGAAATGCTGGGGCGCTTCAAAACCGCCGCCCACACCTTTATTTTCTGGGAAGCAGGCATGCCCGACCAAAGAACCGCCCTCTTTAAAACGCTCTCGGAAAATAAAAAATACACCCAAATCTTTGAACCCTTAGAAAGCGCGGCTTTAAGCAATTGGGTGAAGAATTACCTTAAAGAATGCCAGGGTAAAATGAGCGCCGGCGCTTTTGCCCTGCTTTTGGCCATGGTCGGCAACAACCTCTGGCAGCTTAAAAATGAACTGGATAAGCTGCTGGCTTACAAGGCGGGCGAAGAAATCACGGAAACGGACGTGGCCGACTTTGTCATTGGCAAAATCAGCGAAAATATTTTCGGTTTGACCGACGCCATTGCCCAAGGCAACCAGGCCCGCGGCCTCAAGCTCTTGGAAGAACAGTTTAAGGCCGGCCTTAATGAAAATTACCTCTTAACCATGATTGTCAGGCAGTTTAGGGTGATCGCCCAAATTAAGCCCCTTTTGGACCAAGGCGGCTCGGAAAAACAAATCGCCGCCCTGACCAAACTGCATCCTTTTGTGGTTAAAAAAACCCTGCCTCAGGCCAAAAAATTCGCTTGGGAAGAAATCCGGGCAATCTATCAAAAACTGCTGGCCCTGGATAAAAAGCTCAAGTCAACACCCCTGTCTCCGCCGGCGCTTTTGTCCCAATTTATTATGGAAATCTAAATGGAAATCTAAAAAGACCTTGCTGACCTCCCCTATTTCCCCTCCTTATTAAGGAGGGAATTTAAGGGGTGGTGATAGAGTAAGGTCTTTTTATTATGATTATGTTTTCCGTGCTTTCTTCACCAACGCCGCCAGACGCGATTTTTGGCGGCCGGCATTGTTCTTTTTCAGCCAGCCGCGCTTGACCGCTTTATCCACTTCTTTCTGAAACTTGATTAGCAGTTCCTTAAGAGGCGCGGCTTCGCCTTGCGGCAGAATTTTTAAAATTTTCTTTTTCAGGTCCCTGATCAATCTCTTTTCCTTAAGATTCTTCAGGACTCTTTTTTTGGCTTTTCTTAGTTCTTTTTTGGCAGATTGTTTTATAGGCATTTGTTAATAGATTAATTGATTAATTGAATAATAGAATAATTGACATCTATCATTGAACAAGATACTATCATAATAGCAAAATAAAATCAAA
>MHKL01000023.1:3803-6819 GCA_001818835.1 Candidatus Komeilibacteria bacterium RIFCSPLOWO2_01_FULL_45_10
TTACGACGAACAGCGGCAAATCGTTGAGGATTTGTACAACATCACCGATTCCATTGAGGCCTGCCAAAAATTGGAGCGGGAATACGGCCTCGGCGTCCAACCCGGCCGCTCCGTGCCCTTAAACGATTTTGCCCGGAATCTTGATAAAACCAGATTCTTAAACACCGAGATTGAAAAAGCTATTGCCAGGCGCTCCGGGCATAAGATTCGTTTAGCTGATTTATAGCTGCCAGAGGTTTAATTAAATATCCGGAATAATTATCCAGTTTTAATTGATTTAACTGGACCGCCTCACTAATTTTAAAATCCCCAATGGCGGTTCTTTTTAATTCCCATAAAACCGCGCCCGTTCCCAGCTTCTGGCCGATATCATTGGCTAAAGTTCTAATATAAGTTCCTGCTGAACAGGCAACCCTAATTCTTAATTCATTATTCATAATTCCTAATTCATCAATTTGATAAATTTCAATTTCGCCCGGCTTTCTTTCAATTTCAATACCTTTTCTCGCCAACTCATATAATTTCTTTCCCCCGACTTTCTTGGCCGAAAACATCGGCGGCAGCTGCTTCTGCTTGCCAACAAATGAATTCATTATTTCTTCAATTTTAAGCTTTAAGCTTTGAGCTTTAAGCTTTGAGCTTTGAGCTATAACCCCCGTTCTATCATAAGTATCCGACTCCACGCCTAACCTAATCGCCGCTTCATACGTCTTTGGCAATAAATCAAATAACCCGACTAATTTGGTGGCTTGCCCGATGGCGCAAATCAACAAACCCGTGGCAAACGGATCCAATGTTCCGGTATGGCCGATTTGCTTGATGCCAATGATTGACCGCAGTTTGGCCACGACATCATGGGAAGTCCATGATTCTTCCTTATTAATAAGCAAAAATCCCGCCTCTTTATCTTCAACCGCTTTTCTAATGCTTTTGCCCTTGCAAATATCTTCTTTAAACGGCTCCAATCTTTCTATTTTAAAATGCAAGTAAGAATTGTCCCGGAAATCAATTAAACCGGAAACAAATGTCTGCTGGTCATAACCCAAGGCCACCACGTCAGGCCTTTCTTCCCTGATGACTTTATAAGGATCATTTAAGTCGCCTGAAATAATTTTGTCAGCTAAATTCAATTTTTCCAAATTCTCCAGCCGTTTATTTTCATTAAAATAAGGAGTTTGGCCCTTGGACTTAACAACATTTTTATCCCGGGCAACGAGGATAACCAAAAAATCTCCAAATTTAAGCGCCTGCCGGATAAAATTAATGTGGCCGGGATGTAATAAATCAAATGTCCCTGTGATTAAAACTTTAATCATTTAATAACATTAATTTTTATTGTCAGCCCGAGCGAAGCCGAGGGCTCAAAAGTTCCGGTGATTAATACTTTAGTCATTTCTTTCTTTTTAACAACTTAATCTGGTCCCTTATTGCCGCCGCCGTTTCAAATTCTAAATTCTCCGCCGCAAACTTCATCTGACTCTCTAAATCCTCAATAATATGCTTAAGTTCGTCTTTGGGAATTAACCCTGAAGTGACGCGAGTAAAGCGAGCGTCTACTTCAGGGCTCTTCCATCTTAATTCCCCTTCTCTCACCGCTTTTTCAATGCTTTTCGGCGTAATGCCGTGCTTTTTATTGTAAGCTTCCTGGATTTTTCTGCGCCTCTCAACTTCCAAAATTGCCCGTTTCATTGAACCGGTCACAATATCGGCATACATTATTACCCGGCCTTCAAGGTGCCTGGACGCCCGGCCCATGGTTTGAATCAAAGAAGTTTCACTCCTTAAAAACCCTTCCTTATCCGCATCCAAAATAGCCACTAAAGAAACTTCCGGCAAATCCAAGCCCTCGCGCAATAAGTTAATGCCCACTAACACGTCAAATTTGCCCAGCCGCAAATCCCGTAAAATATCCAAACGGTCCAGGGTCTCCACTTCGGAATGAAGATAAGCCACTTTGATTTTCTGATCATGCAGATATTCGGCGATTTCTTCGGCCAAACGCTTGGTTAAAGTGGTGACTAGAACCCGCTGTTTTTGTTTTACCGTTTTCTTAATTTCTTCAATCAAATCCAAAAGTTGGGCTTTAGTTTTTCTAATCTCAATACTCGGTTCAATTAAACCGGTTGGCCGAATTACCTGCTGAGCCACCGCGGAATTGGCATTATTTATCACCTTTTTCAAATCATTTAAGTCAATCACTTCTTTTATTAAAGCCCCTGCTCTAGTCTCTGAGGTTTTCCCGCCAGAGGCGCCTGCCCGCCAGTGCCATGGCACGGCAGGCGGGGGTCCGCCTTTGGCGGAAACTCCTGATTGCCGATATTCCCAAGCGGCCGGCGTGGCCGAAACGTAAATCGCCTGATTGATATGCTCTTCAAATTCCTTAAACTTCAAAGGCCGGTTATCCAAAGCCGAGGGCAATCTGAAGCCGAAATCCACCAAGGTTTGCTTGCGGGCGCGGTCGCCATTGTACATGCCGTTAATCTGCGGCACGGTCATGTGCGATTCGTCAATGAACATTAAAAAATCATCGGGATAATAATCCAAAAGCGTGGCCGGCTGTTCGCCCGCCTCGCGATTGGTTAAATATCTGGAATAGTTTTCGATGCCGTTAGCGTAGCCGGTTTCCTCAATCATTTCCAAATCATAATTGGTCTTTTGTTCCAGGCGCTGGGCTTCCACCAATAAATTACGGCGTTTTAACTCGGCCACCCTTTCTTTTAATTCCGCCCTGATTTTGCCAAGGGCGTTCTTTAACTTATCTTCCGGCGTCACAAAATGCTTGGCCGGAAAAATATTGATACTTTTGACTTTTGATTTTTGAATTTTTGATCCTGTTAAATAATCAACTATGCTTATCTTCTCAATTTTATCTCCATAAAACTCCATTCTCACCATTTCATTTTTTGCTTCAATGGGAAAAACATCCAGGGTATCGCCTTTTACCCTAAAATTGCCGCGATAAAAATCCAAATCGTTTCTGGTATATTGCAAATCGGTTAACTGCCGCAACAGTTTG
>MHKL01000024.1:0-97 GCA_001818835.1 Candidatus Komeilibacteria bacterium RIFCSPLOWO2_01_FULL_45_10
GAAGTGGGTTGCAGCGACGGCAGTGTCAGTATTAAAATCGCCCAGAATCGCGGGGTGCGGCAAGTTTTGGGCATTGATCTTAGGTCCTCGGCCATTA
>MHKL01000024.1:275-3067 GCA_001818835.1 Candidatus Komeilibacteria bacterium RIFCSPLOWO2_01_FULL_45_10
GTCTTTCCTTAAACTCTATCGTCTGCTTAAAAAAAACGGCAGTTTTTTCATCAGCGTGCCTAACAGATTTTGTCATCCTAAGTATGAAAAACTGGGACGCAGCCGCTGGCGCTGGCATGACCATAAAAATTTTTTCAGCCAACTTTCTTTAGAAATGTTTTTAAATAATTTTTTTAAAAAAGTAAAATTTTATCCGTTATATTCAAGAGAAAAGGTCAAGGACAGCATTTATCTAATTGTTCAGTGTCGCGGAAAAAAATATGGAACCTAAAATCATTGCGGAAATCGCTTCTTCCCATAATGGCGATATGGAATTGGCCAAAAAGATGATTAAAGCGGCCGCTAGAGCGGGCGTGGATATTGTTAAATTCCAGTCCTGGCAAAGTAAAAATGTGGCTGACAGCGACCCTGACAAGGACAGATATCGCTCTTTGGAGCTTTCCGATGAAGACCATTTTGTTTTAAAGGATGAATGCGAAAAAAACGGCATGGAGTTTCTGACCACTTGTTATGACGCCGAGAGAATTCCGTTTCTCAAACAACTGGGTTTAAGGAAAATTAAAGTTTCAAGCACCGATTTAAAGCATTTCAATTTTTTAAAAAAAATCAGGGGAAATTTTGAAGAGGTGATTGTTTCAGCCGGTATGTCCGCCGAAGAGGAGATTTTAAAAGCCGTTGAAATTTTAAAATCAGGAAAATTTACCATCATGCATTGCGTTTCCATTTATCCTTGCCCTTTGGAAAAAGCCAATTTAAGAAAATTGTTGTGGCTCAAAAAAATAACGCCTTCAGTCGGTTACTCCGACCACACCCAGGGATTTGCCGCCCCCGTCCTGGCGATGGCCATGGGTATTGATTATCTGGAAAAACATTTTACTCTGGATAGAAATTTGCAGCAAACCTCCCATCGCGTTGGCGAAGGATTAGCGCCAATAACAACTCATAGTATTGCTGATGAACCTGATGTTTTTAAAGCAATTATCCGTTGGCGGAAAATTTACCAAACCGCTTTAGGCAGCAGCGGTCTAGAAATTCAGCCGGAGGAACAATTAGTCAGAGAAAAATATACCGGCCGCTTAGGCAAAAATAGTTGACTGATTTATGAATAATAAAAGAAGAATCTGTTTTATCATCACCAGCCGCATCCATTACGCCCGCAATAAGATTTTGATGAAGCTGGTTAATGAAGACCCGGAATTTAAAACCCAGCTGATTGTCGGCGGTTCGGCGCTGCTTGCCAAATACGGCGACATTCTGCCCAATCTTCAGGCGGACGGCTTCCGTTCCGTGGACAAGCTTTACACTTCCATTGAAGGCGGGGACAATATTGCCATGTCCAAAACCACCGGCTTGGCGGTGATTGAATTTACCACCGCCCTGCAGCGTTTTAAGCCGGACATCGTGGTTTTAAGAGGCGACCGTTTTGAGGTGCTGGCCGCCGCCATCGCCGCCGCTTACCTTAATAAAACCATCGCCCACATTGAAGGCGGCGATTTATCCGGCAGCATTGACGAAAGTGTCCGGCACGCCATTTCCAAACTTTCCCACATTCATTTTGTCACCAATGAAAAATCACGGGACCGTTTGGTTAAAATGGGCGAACAGCCCGACTTTGTCCACCAGGTCGGTTCGCTGGACATTGAATTTTTAGCTCAAACCCCTCCCGAAATTTTAGACGAGAAACATCTGAATTTCACCGGCGTCGGCGCGACCATTGATTTTAAGAAGCCGTTTATCATTGTGATGCAGCATCCGGTCACTACCGGCGAAGATAACTTTAAAAACGTCAACGAAACTTTGCGGGCCATCCAGGAGTCAGGCGTCCAGGCGTTTTGGTTTTGGCCCAATATTGACGCCGGCACCGACGACATTTCTAAAGCTATCCGGCTTTTTAGGGAACAGCATGATCAGTATCAAATCAGGTTTATCAGGCATCTATCGCCGGAACAGTTTGCCGCCCTTTTAAAGAGAGCCGCTTGTTTAGTCGGCAACTCTTCCGCTGGTATCAAAGAGGCGTCTTATTTAGGTCTGCCGGCGGTTAATATTGGCACGCGCCAGCAGAATCGTCTGGCCGGCAGCCATATCCTTAATGTCGTCTATGACCATCGGGAAATTGCCGAGGCCATTAAAAAACAGCTGGCGCATGGTTCTTATCCGTCAAGCGATTTATACTTTAAGGCCGGCACCAGCCGTTTAATTTTTGACATTTTAAAAAAGACCCCGCTTTATACCCAAAAGAAATTTTATGATTAAAGGCAAAAGAATTTTAGGGGTGATCACCGCCCGTGGCGGCTCTAAAAGCATCCCTAAAAAAAACATTGTTAATCTTAACGGCCGGCCGTTGATTGCTTACGCCATTAAAGCCATCCGCGAGAGCAAACTGGTGGATGAAAAAATCGTTTCCACGGATGATTTAGAAATAACCAAAACGGCTTTAAAATATGGGGCCAAAGTGCCTTTTTTAAGGCCAAAACCACTGGCGACCGATACGGCCAAATCCGTTGACGTTTTAATCCACGCCCTTCGGGAAATGGAAAGGATTAACCGGCAGAAATACGATTACATCCTTTGCCTGCAGCCGACCAATCCTTTTATCACCGGCAAAGACATTGATGCCGCCATTAAATTGATGGTAAAAAAACGGGGCGATTCCGCCGCCAGCGTTTACTGCTTGGACGATTTTCATCCCGCTAAAATAAAAATCATTAAAAACGGCTGGCTAACCGATTATTTAATGAAAGAAGAGAGCGGCCAGCGCCGCCAGGATTACCCCGGAGTTTATAAAAGAAACG
>MHKL01000024.1:3083-3912 GCA_001818835.1 Candidatus Komeilibacteria bacterium RIFCSPLOWO2_01_FULL_45_10
CAAACGGGAAATTTTATTTAAAAGAAGAGTCTTAGGGAAAAAAATAGCGCCTTATCTGATGCCGGCGGAGCGCTCCCTTGACATCAATAACTATTTTGACTTGGAACTGGCCGGGTTTTTCTTGAAGAAAATAAAAAACGCCCCGTAAACGAAGTTTTATTTCTCCGGGGCGTTTTTAAATTTAACCTTTTTGATAATAAGCGAGATACCAGTCAATAAATTTTTTTAAGCCGGTTTCAATGGCGGTGGCCGGCTGCCAGTTTAAGATTTTTTTAGCCCGGCCGATGTCAGCCGAAGTTTTTAAAACATCTCCCGGCTGGAGCGGCAAATAATTTTTGGCCGCTTTTTTGTTTAAATTTTTTTCAATTAGAGCGATGAAATATTCCAATTCGACTGGCCGGGAGTTTCCCAGATTAATAATGGTGCATGACGGCTTGGCCAATTTTAATTCCATGGCTTTGATAATGCCGTCAATAATGTCGTCAACATAGGTAAAATCCCTTTGATGCCGGCCGTGGTTATAAACGTCAATTTTTTCGCCGGCGAGAATCGCTCGGGTGAATTTAAAAAGCGCCATGTCGGGCCGTCCCCACGGGCCGTAAACGGTAAAAAATCTTAAACAGATCACGTTCAGGCCAAAGGCGTGATGATAATAATAAGCCATGGCTTCGCCGTTTAATTTGGTGGCGGCGTATAAGGAAACCGGCTGGTTTAAAACGTCATCTTCGGCAAAAGCTTCCTTATCCAGGTTGCCGTAAACCGAGGAGCTTGAGCCGAAGATAAAATTTTTAATCCGTTTTTCTTTAGCCAGTTCTAGGAGGTTAAAGGT
>MHKL01000024.1:3965-4320 GCA_001818835.1 Candidatus Komeilibacteria bacterium RIFCSPLOWO2_01_FULL_45_10
CGCCGGCTTGGGCGGCCAGATGGCAGACCAGGTCGATTTTATTTTCATTAAAAACTACTTGTAATTTTTTAAAATCGCCGATATCCAGCCGATAGATTTTCAGCCGCTCATTATTTTCGATCTGTTTAATCCGGCTTTCCTTTAAAGAAGGATCGTAGTAATCATTAAAATTATCAACAATGATTACTTGATGGTTTTGTTCCAATAATTTTTTGGCCAGATGAAAGCCGATAAATCCAGCACCACCTGTTACTAATATTTTAGACATAGCTTATCTACCTAATTTTTTAAAAATAATCCTGATGGTTTTAAGAAGAATGCTCAAATCCAGGATAATTGTCCGGTGCTTGATGTA
>MHKL01000024.1:4389-6150 GCA_001818835.1 Candidatus Komeilibacteria bacterium RIFCSPLOWO2_01_FULL_45_10
CCAGCCGGTCAGGCCCGGTTTAACCAGCAGGCGTTCACGGTAAAAGGGAATGGCTTGCGTCAATTCATCAATGAACTCGGGGCGCTCCGGTCTGGGTCCGACAAAGCTCATATCGCCTTTTAAAATATTTAGGAGTTGAGGAATTTCGTCTAAACGGATTTTTCTTAAAAATCTGCCAACCCGGGTAATGCGCGGGTCGCTCTCCTTAGCCCAGCTGGGGCCGGTTTTTTCCGCATTTTGGTACATGGTCCTGAATTTTAGGGCAATAAAAATTTTCCCGTCCTTGCCAAGGCGCCGCTGTTTAAAAATCGCCCCGCCCTTGCTGTCAATTTTAATAGCCAAGACGATAAAAGGAATTAAGAAAAGAGAAATGGCGCCGCCCAGGGCGGCCAAAACAATATCCACCACTCTTTTGACAAATTCGTGAAGATCCTTGCTGCCTTCCGTGAGATTATCCAAAAACCAGCCGCGGCTGATGATTTCCAGAGGGACGCGTTGTTTGAGCTGTTCGTAAAAATTGGTTAAACTGACAAAGTTGACTTTTAAAGGCAGGATTTTAAACAACGCCTCCGTCACTGCCTGATTGCCGGTTTCGTTAATCACCACTAGGTTAATTTTTTCTTTTTTGATAATTTCTTCCAATTGGCTTAGTTGATAAACGGGCAATGGGCAGTCAAGCGCTGCGGGAGACTCATTGATGATGCCTTTGGGAGCCAGGCCGGCGCGTTGGAGGCTGGTTGGCTTAAGCAATAATCCATTAATCAACGGCTGATAGCCGATAAAAATAAAATTCTGGCAGAGTTTATCCGAGCCAGTGAGCTGGGTAATTAATTTTCTTGACAAAAAGAAAAGACAGGAAAAAATCACCATGAAAATAGCTAAAATGGTTTTGGGCGTTAAGTTGGTGCTGGGTGAAAGCAAGTAAAAATAAACGACGCTAAGCAAAAGGTTAAGGATTAACGCCGGCCAATAATTGGAAAAAAGTTCAAAGAAATTTCTGCCCGAGGCCTCCTCATAGAGGTTAAAGGCATAAAAGATCACCAGCCAAAGAAAAAATAAACCGGAAAAAATCGGCCAGTGGTTATGCCAAATCTGCCAGTTAAATCCCTGGCCGTACCTAAAAAACAAGGTTAAAAAAAGACCAAGATACAGGAGAATAATGTCGCTCGCCAGGAGGAGAACTGGCCTGATTTTAGCTAAAAAGCTATTCATATTGGTGTCATTATACTGAAACGGCGGTTTTTTTTCAAGGCAGGGTTTAACCAGCGGGGGTTGAAAAAAATAAAGGAAAAGTTTATAATGGTTAGTATGAATTCGTCCAATCACCAATTATTGGAAAAAATTCTCAAAGGCATTATTATTGCCGGCAGTTTTTTGGTGGTCTTAGTGCCTTTGGTGGTTGTGCCGGCCTCTTATTTCCCCTATATTATTCAGAAAACGCTGATTTTAAGAATCCTGATTGAGCTGATTTTTGGGGCTTATTTGGCCCTGGCTCTTTTTAAACCCCAGTACCGGCCGAAAAAATCGCTGCTCTTAGGGGCGGTTTTGGCCTTTGTCGCCGTCATGCTTTTAACCACTTTTACCAGCCAAAGCGTTTTTAGGAGCTGGTGGGGCAACTGGGAAAGAAGCTTCGGCACCTTCAACTATCTCCATTATTTTCTTTGGTTTATCGCTTTAATCTCGGTTTTTAATAAAACAAAATACTGGTATTGGATTTTAAACCTAAGCTTAGCCACCAGCGTTTTAATCAGTTTGTACGCC
>MHKL01000024.1:6172-6709 GCA_001818835.1 Candidatus Komeilibacteria bacterium RIFCSPLOWO2_01_FULL_45_10
TTTTTACTTTTGAAGAGGGCTTAAAAAGGGTCAACGGCACCATTGGCAACTCCTCGTTTTTGGCCAGCTACCTCCTTTTCCACCTTTTTTTGGCCCTGCTGTTTTTAATTGAAAAGCGCGGCTGGCGCTGGAAGATTTATTACCTGCTAATTTTTGCTTTGGACTTGACGATTTTGATTTTTACCGGCACGCGCGGCGCTCTGTTAGCCCTGTTTTTTTCCGTCGTCGTTTTTATCATTGCCGCTTTTTGGCAGAAAATCTGGCGGCAAAAAACCATTAAATTTCTGCTGGCCGGCTGCTTTCTCCTGTTAATTTTAGTCGGCGTTCTTTTTTTCTTCAAGGACTCCTCATTAGTTAAAAGCAATTTTTGGCTGAAGCGAATTACCAGTTTTTCCCTGGAAGATAACACCATTCAGACCCGGTTGCGTTCCTGGAACTGGGGATTAAAGGGTTTTCGGGACAACCTTTTATTCGGCCTGGGGCCGGAAAATTACCAGATTGCCTTTAACCGCTATTTTCAGGGAGATTTTTACGATT
>MHKL01000025.1:0-3487 GCA_001818835.1 Candidatus Komeilibacteria bacterium RIFCSPLOWO2_01_FULL_45_10
GCAGATATTGAATCTTTAAAAAAGCGCTCTCCTGCTTGGGAGCGTATAAATGGTTTTCCTCGTCAACCAAAATTAAATCAGCTGACTGGCCGCCTAAAGACAGGGTAAATTCGTTTGAGACATATAGGTTATTAACGCCTTTTTTGGTGCTTCTTTGAATAAAGCCAAAATCCAGGCCCCAGCCCTGGCCCACCCAGGAATCATTGGATTTGTCGTGGCTGTTGTAAGCCAAGAGAAAGGAAGAATTAAGGCCGTTTCGGCCGGCCGGAATATCCAAACCTAAATTATAGGAAGCGGCGCCGGAAAACTGGTCTACCCGAAGAGTGCCGGTTAAGCCGGCTTCTTTTTTATAGTTATTAAACGCGCTTTTTTCCTGCTGGTAAGCGCCTTCTTCCCCGTCGTCGCGCTGGGGCGGGTTAACCGCGTCTTCAGCTGGCAAAGGAGCAGCCATTGCCTCATTATTTTCATTGGCTAAAAGCGGCTCGGTTTCCACTGCTGGCGGTTCAATAATTTCCGAAGGTAATGACTCCATGATTTCCGGAGTAGCGTCAGGTTTCAAAACTGGGGGTTCAACAACTGTTTCCGGCAAAACCTCTGCTGGTTCGCTTGGCTCAACCGGACTCGGGGAAAGCGGCGGTTCAACAACCGTCGGTGGAATAGCTGTCTCGGGCGACTCTAAAATCACCGGCTCGCTTACGGGGGCGGTTAATTCCTCCGCCGCCAGCAATAGGCCTGGTTGAGAAAAAATCAGGGTAAAGAGAGTGAGGCAAATAAAGGTTCTTTTCATATATATTTAGGTTAACATTTAATCTAATAATATATTATTGGAAATGTCAAGATTACCTGCTTTGCAGGAGTTGAGTAATACCGAGAAAAATGATGATGGCAAGTAATTCCATAATTAATAATCAATTGAAATTCAATGATAATGAAAATAAAAATCCTAAATCCTAATATCTAAATTCTAAACAATCTCAAAATCCAAATATTAAAATCCAAAACTATTTACTTTTTTCTAAAATTGAGCCGAATATTTTAGTTAATTCAATTGACTCTTCGATTAATTTATCTCTCTTACTCTCTAAATCTTTATTATCAGCTATCTCGCATAACCTTAACCATAGACGACTTTCTTTCGCTTCCTTGCGGCAAATCATAATTTTATGAGAAAAATCCTTGCGACTTAACGATTCATTAGCTTCAATATAGTTGGCTGCCACCGATCCTGAAGCTCTGACAAGCTGTTTTGAATCCTCATAGTTAGCAATAGTTTTAGGGAGCTTTTTAACAAAATTCCTAATATCTTCAGCAAATTTAAAAGTTCTTTCCTCTAAATCATATTGTTTTGAATTTTGAATTTCGGTCATTTGAATTTGTTTAGGATTTAGGATTTGGAAATTAGGATTTCCCCCCATTACTAATGATGGATTGCTCCGAGAAATTTAAGATTCATAATTCCAGATTCAACGAAACCTCCCCCAGAGAGAACCCGTCCGCCAAAACAGGGTTAGAAAAGACAGGCAGATTCCCTCTGGGCTTTTCTTTCCTTATCCGCCGCGCTTTTAAACGCGAACGGCTAACGGACTAAACTTAATTCTCAAGCGGCACTTCTTCCACCGAAACATCTTCGGCCGTCAGTTCATCCGGTTTGGCGCTTTTCTTTTTGGGGCCAAGCAAATTCAATTCTTTGGCCATAATCTCCGTCTTGTAGTGCTTCTTTTTATCCTTGTCTTCCCAGGAACTGGTTTTTAGGCGGCCTTCAATATAGACCTGCGCGCCTTTGGCCAGATACTTATTGGAAATTTTCGCCAGATTGCCCCAGGCAATCACCGGATGGAACTCGACTAATTCCTTTCGTTCCTTTGTCTTTAAGTCCTTCCACTGGTAGTTTGTCGCTACCGTGTAAAGGGAAATCTCCTGCCCTGATGGCAGGGACTTGGCTACCGGATCTTTGACCAGGCGGCCAAGCAAAATGACTTTGTTAACGTCCATAACAAAATCGCCTTTCTTTACCATGAAGTTCCTTCGACTTCGCTCAGGATACTTCATAGCCCTTTTAATAATTAACTTTCCCAAGAACTTGACAACCTGCCAAATTCTTTTATATACTGATTTTGAGGCTATTCCCCGACTTTACCGTCGGGGGAAATGCCATCAAAATCGCTTTTCGCCAAGAGTCCCAAGGGGTAACCTAAGGGACTTTTGGTTTTTATCCAACAATTGGCCGGGTTTTCTTAATGAATCCTCGGCCTCTTTAGTCATCTTTTTCAGCCAATAATAATGCCGCCGTTCTTTGATCTTTTGGATAATTATCCTATAAACCATAGATTGAACGGTTAATTTTTTGGCTAATCTTCGGCCAAATCAGTAAATACAGAATTTTCATAACTTGCATAATTATCATAAAGCCCTTGTAGGTTAACAGTTATTAAACCTTTTGTTTTCCAGACAATTTACCGCCGTCTTTGGGCTTTTTTGTTTTATCTAAGATACTTTTTGGCTAATTTAAGCTACTTTTTTCTTTTTAGGCGACGGCGCACTTTTCTGCGCCGTCGCTTTCCTCTACTTTCATCCTAACAAATTTCAAGGGGTTGTCAAATGTACCCTAAAGTGAGCGAACGAAGAGAGCTCTACTTCAGGGTAAATCTATTAAATAAATAAAAAGCAAGCCCCTGTTAAAGGGCTGCTTTTAAAAAATGTATTTACCTTCCCCCCAAGGCAACTGACTTTGAGTCGTCTTTTAAAATAGAGGGTAAATTGATAATGATGGTGCCCAGGGCGGGAATCCAACCCGCACGACATTGCTGTCATTGGATTTTAAGTCCAACGTGTCTAGCAGTTCCACCACCTGGGCATGTTTTAAAATAGCATGCCCCTCGGCAAGCTCGGGGCATTCGACTCGTTTTTAATAAAAAATGGTCGGAATCCGAAGCGAAGCAAGGATGAAGACCATGACCTCTCGATTACACTCGAGGTCACCCCGAGTAAAATCGAGGGGTGAGCGAATTCCGCCAAAGGCGGAACGAGTCGAATGGAGCGGGTGACGGGTCTCGCACCCGCGACCTCTTCCTTGGCAAGGAAGCGTTCTACTACTGAACTACACCCGCATTAGACAAAGCCAATTATAGCAAAAAATTATAATTTGTAAAGGCCTAAATCCCATCAATTTCTATAAGCTTATTTCTTGCTTTAAATCCCCCAATAATCTTAATTTGACTTTTGGATACTTTAAAATAATCCGCCAAAACCGCCATTAATTCGTCATTGGCGAGGCCTTTTTCCGGCACCGCTTTTAATCTGACTTTTAAGCTGGCGTCGGCCATTTTCTCAATCCCCGGCTGCTGCGCGCGGGGAATAATTTTGACCTTAAGTTTCATGAATGATTTTAAGGACCGGTTTATGAATTAACCCGTTGGAAGCCAGGATATCCTTGGATTTAATGGTCCAGTTGCGGTTTTGAAAATCAGTCACCCGGCCGCCGGCTTCC
>MHKL01000025.1:3504-4080 GCA_001818835.1 Candidatus Komeilibacteria bacterium RIFCSPLOWO2_01_FULL_45_10
GGCCACAGGCGACAAAATTGAATTCCATGACGGCACAGCCGATCTGCCGGTAATCAAAGCCCTTAAGCTTGAATTTGGAATAAAGTTTAATGGCCCGCTTGATGTGGTGAACCAAGCTGCCATGGCAAAAGGTCAGTAACGATTTACTTAGAACTTTTTGCTTGGAAACATGCAATTTTTTGCCGTTCAAATAGGCGCCCTTGCCTTTTTCGGCCACCGTTAATTCATTAAGCTCGGGGATGTAGGTGACGCCCAAAACCAGCTCGTTTTTGTAAGCCAAAGCAATGGAAACGCCGTAAGCGGGCAGATGCATGGAATAATTGGTGGTGCCGTCCAACGGGTCAATTATCCAAAAATAATCCGATTTAATTTTGTCTTTGCCCGCCTCCTCTGACAAAATATGATGGTGGGGAAAGGTTTTCCTGATTTTTTTCAGGATGATTTTTTCCGCAGCCAAATCCACCCACGTCTGGATCTGGTCTTTGGACTTGATTTTAAGGCCGTGCGAGCGGTCAAATTTGTCAAAATTTTGTTTTAAAAACTGACCGACTTTTAAGGCGAGCTCGGTGGCTAATT
>MHKL01000025.1:4138-11393 GCA_001818835.1 Candidatus Komeilibacteria bacterium RIFCSPLOWO2_01_FULL_45_10
CGCAAAAGTCGCTTTGGCAAACAAGCCGGCCAAAGTGCCGGGATTAACCAAATGGGTCTGGCCGACTTTTTCTTCCCAGGGCTTGTGGTTATGGCCGTAAAAAACCAAATCATACTTGCCGGACTCGGCAAGCTTTTTGCCTTTTTCCGGATAATGGACAAAAGCGATTTTTTTAGCGCCCCCGCCTGCCGGCGAGGCAGGGATTGTTGCTTCACCCATATCGCCGTAATGGGTAACATTGGGAAAATCTTTGGCTTTTTGCGGCGTTAAATCCCTGTCCTCCACATTGCCGAAAACCATGTGAATCGGCCCGGAAAAATTCGGGGCAATGACACTAATCAGAATTGACGGCGCGCACAAATCACCGCAATGGATTAACTGTTCAATGTTATTTTCCTTCATCCACTTCAGCGCTTTTTCCAGATTAGGCACGTTGTCATGGGTGTCGGAAATGATGGCGATTTTCATAAAACTGTTCTGTAAAAATTTTTAATTTCCCTAACTCGCTTTTGCACTTCCTCTTTACCTGACTTGGTAAAGGCCTTCCGGCTTTCTTGATCAATTTTTTTAATAATTTCATCAAGAGCTTTGGGGAAATCGACGGATAACTGTTCCTGAATATATAAAATCTGCTTAATGATTCCGAAATTAGAAAGCCAGCTTATTAAATCGGCGTCATACAAAACTTTGGCTTCAATGGTATTGACCAATTCCGGTTTGTTGTCCCAAGGATAATCATGGCAGATAACGCAGTAAACCACCTCTTCCACAAAATTAACAGGGTAATTTTCTTTTTCCAAATATTTTCTGGCCAGTCCTGCGCTTCTTTCAGCGTGACCCTTTTCTTTTTGATATTTGCCGACATCGTGAAATAAAGCCGCCGCTTCTACAATCTCTTTGTCGGCTTTTTCCGATTGCGCTAATTTTAAAGCCAAACCCCTGACCTGCAAAGTATGCTGCCAGTTTAAAGAATCCAGCTTGCTTTCAACAAACTGCTCAATTTTTCTGATTTGGTCTTTGGTGATTGACATAATTTAATAATGGCTAACGCGATAATAACCTTTTCTTCTTTGAAAAAAATATTTAATGAGCAAAATCAGCAGGAATAAAATGACGTTGACAATAATCATCGCTATCACCAACGAAAGCACTTGAGCTAATGACTGGCTGTGAATAAAAAACGATAATAAAACCAAAAGCCAGATGCTTTTTAAATCCTCAACCGAGGGCCCCATCATCACCCCGATATTGAGAAAAATGATTAACAATACCCAGGCCGGCCAAGTCAGGGGATTAAGGGCATAAACCACGTTAATAAAATTTTCCCAGATGTTGAATGAAGTGACGCCTAACGAGGTTTTCAGCCAAAAATGGTTTAAAATGCCGATAATGATTAAGCTGAAAATAAGCGGGGCAATGGCCGTGACTAAGGGGCCAATGACGGGCACTCGGGGCCGGAAGTGGGTAATGTAGCCCTCCCGGGCAGTGACGTGGAAATTAATTACTTTGCCGCCGGTTAAAAGGCAAAAAAGCGCGTGCGCCGATTCGTGAATAAATATCCCGAGCCACGTGAAAGGTACAAGCCATTTTAAATTCAAATAACGTTCGCGCAAATAAACCGAAAAATAGCCGAGGATTAAAATGATGATAATGTAAATACCGACGGTCATAGTTTATACCACTGTCATTCTGAGCGAAGCGAAGAACCCCACTGATTATTGGACGTCTGGATATCGAGGGGATCCTTCCCCCGCTTAGCGGAGTCAGGATGACACTTAAGAATTACGTAGTTTCTTCAATACTTTTAAGTCGCTTTCCTGCATACCACTTTCATCATCCGGTGTTTCCAAAATCAGATTGATTTTTTTTAATTGGGGGTGGCGGATAATGGCCTTAAAGCCCGCTAAGCCGATTTTACCCAAGCCGATATGTTCATGCCGGTCAACATGCGAGCCCAAATCGGTTTTGGAATCGTTGGCATGCATCATTTTCAGAAACTTCAGGCCGATGATTCTATTGAATTTTTGCAAGGTTCCGTCAACCGCCTTTTTGTTCCTTAAATCATAGCCCGAAGCAAAGGCATGGCAAGTATCTAGACAAACTCCTATTTTACTTTGAGCTTGGCGCCTGTCCGCCGAAGCGCCAGCGTAGGCGGAAGGGACCTCATTGATTATCTGACTAATCTCTTCAAACTGGTCACCGATGATATTGCCGCTGCCGGCGGAATTTTCTATTAAAAATAACGCGCTCCCCTGGTAGCCGGCCAAAATCTTTTTAATGCCTTCAACCACTTTTTTAACCGCTTCTTTTCTGGGCAAATCATTGGCGCTGCCCAAATGGGTCATCACGTATCTGACGCCCAAAAGCGAAGCGCGCTCCAATTCTTCCCTAATGACTTTGATGGAACCGTAGCGGATGCGACTATTGGTGGAGGCGAGATTAATGTAATAGGGCGTGTGAATGTATGATTCGGCCTGATTATTTTCTTTCACGGCCGATTTGAATTGAGCCACGATGGACTTGGTTAAGACAGGGGCATTGCCGCCTCTTGGGGAACGCGAAAAAAGCTGAAAAACCTCGCAGCCGATTTTTTTGGCATTAGCCGGAGCGTTATAAACGCCGCCAGCAATGGAAACATGAGCGCCGAAAAGCATAAAACAAAAATCGGAGAGCAAAGAGCAAGTTATTGTTATTTGTTTTCTGTTCTTTGCTCTCTGCTTACATTATACCAAAAAAGGAGAGTTTCTGCTCTCCCTATTCGTGAATTCGTGTGATATTAGCGAGCTATTCGCATTTTATTGGCGAACTATTCGTGCCTTAAGCATTTCAATTACCTTCCTGTTCCTGATAACCGTTGTTAAATAATGTTGGTAGCCCTCGCCCCTGATGTTTGCCTCTGCTTCTTGGTTGCCTTTAACCTGCTCTAAAATTTTTTCCGTTTCTTTTTGAAGGTCATCCGGCGTGGCCTCTATTTTTTCCGTTTCGGCGATTTCTTTCAAAACCAGCGAAGTTTTGACTCGTTCCTCGGCTTTAGGCTTAAATTCTTCCGCCAACTCGCTCTCGGATTTTTTAATGTTGGCAAGATAATCGGCAAATTTCAAGCCCTGTTCGCTAATGCTGCTTTCAAATTCATGAATCATCCGGTGGGCTTCTGACTGGATTAAAACGTCGGGGATTTCCGAGAACTCCGTTTTAG
The DNA here is from genome assembly GCA_001818835.1 of Candidatus Komeilibacteria bacterium RIFCSPLOWO2_01_FULL_45_10. Lineage (GTDB taxonomy): Bacteria > Patescibacteriota > Patescibacteriia > UBA1558 > UBA10009 > 2-01-FULL-45-10-B. The sequence goes on from MHKL01000025.1 coordinate 7,335, forward strand.
CCGTGATTTGATTGAGCGTCTCAATTTCCACCCTTTGTTCTTCGCGGAACTGCTGCTCCTCTTCCAAATTTTTTCTGATTTTAGCTTTGAGGTCAGTTAGATTTTCCGCGCCCAAGGTTTTGACCCAGTCATCCGTCATTTCCGGCAACTCCCGCTCATAAACGGCCAAAAGTTTGACTTTGAAATCGCAAAGTTTGCCCGCCACCATCTTATTTTGGTAATTCTCCGGGAATTTCAGGGAAAAAGTTTTTTCTTCGCCATTCTTTAGGCCAATCAATTGCTCCTCAAAACCAGGAATCATGGTGTTGTCGCCGATAATGAGCGGGTATTTTTTGCCTTGGCCGCCGTCAATCACGACTTTGTCCAAAGATACGGCAAAATCAACTTCCACCCGGTCGCCTTTTTGAGCTATTCGTTCAACCAGGGCCTCCTTAACCCCCAACTTCCTTAAATCATCAATGACTTTTTCAACTTCGCTTTGTTCTACCTTTACTTCCTTTTTCTGAACCTTGATTTTTTTGTAATCGCCCAGTTTAACCGTTGGCATTAAGGCGGCCACTGCTTTAAAAACAATGGGATTATTGGGCGCCAGCTTTTCAATGGTAATTTTCGGCTGGCCAACCGTATTTAACTTTTCCTGAATAATTGCCTGATAATAAAAATGGCTGACAATGTCATCCAAGGCCTCCTGATAAATATTCATCTCGCCGGCTCTTTGCTTAACAACGTCATAAGGCGCTTTGCCCGGACGAAAACCCTCAATTTTGGTAGTTTGAGAAATTCTGGCAGCGGCTTTTTCCAAAAGGGGCCTGCCTTCTTCGGCCGAAACCTCAATAGTTAACTCAATTTCCGATTTTTGTAGCTCTTTTTTGATTATTTGCATCAACTTTCTGGTTATGATTAAATAGTTAAGTTCTGCCATTTTAGCGGGTCTTGACATTTTTGTCAAACTATGATACTATAATTACTTATCGTTATTTACAAAGGATTTTACCCAAAAGGACACCTTTGTGTGTGTCCGGGTAATAACAAAAACCTCAAAATAAGGAGGATTCGTGAACAAGATCATCGGAATCATCGCCTTGATGATCACCGTGATCGCCGGAATGCTCTGCCTGGGACCCCCGGGTCAGACCATCGACGACCAGGCGACCATCGCCTTATTGATAACCATCTCCGATGCCACCGACATCGTTGCCGACTACGCCGTCATCATGACCGCGACGCCGGCGACGCGCTCGACGACCCAGAACGACTTCGCCATTTCCGCCGAATTAATCAACTGCGGCGCCGGCGAGTTCGCCCTGATCAATCGGTTCGCCGCCGAGGAATACCCCGGGGCGCCCGAATACAATATATCCGGCTCGAATGGGGGGCTCTCCGACGCCTTCGATTCGTCCATCGTGAGGTCCGCGGGAGCGATGAGCTACCCGGCCAAAATCGCCGCCCCCGCCGAAAGGCAACTCTTGTTAAGCTGATCGGCGTCGACCTGACCGGCGGTTTGCTAATACCGGTATTAAGCGTCGCGGGCATATTTGCCCTTACCGGCTTTGAAGGTAAGCGGCCTCGCCCTTGCCATATGCTGGTCTTGACGCTAAATGCGGGGATTCCCTTTCCGGAACCGAAGAATAATGACGGCTGCCTTCTTCAGCCGCCGAAAATCGGCAGATCTCGGGGATAAACCCGCTCAAATTACCGGTCGCAACCGCCGGCCTCCATTTTTTAACCGCTACCCATGCGGTCTCCAACCGCCCTTGAGCAAACATCAAATCATTGATGAACTCTTGGGCGGTCTTTTTATTAAACACGGATTACGCAGATTGCCACAGATCGCGCGGATACAAATCTACTTAATCCGTGTCTATCCGTGTAATCCGCGTTTAATTTGACAAAATAAGAAAAGGCAAAATATAATAACCTTAAGAGGTACTTTTTAAGGTTAAGATAACATGCAATCAGGAGGGAAAATGAAAGAGGTTAGTACTTTAGGGACAGATCAAGCCGCTGTACCGCCTTTAGAGCCCAAGCCGGCTGAAAAACCAACGGAAAAATGTGTTTTCTGTCGCCGGGAAATTCGCCAGGGCGAGAGGCGTTACTTCAGCCGCCAGGCCGGCATGAAAGGTCTCTATCACTGGCCATGCTTTGTTGAGGCCTGCCGCCTGGCCAACCAGCAAGGGGCTAAAAACATTGAGACCGCGCTCAAACAATTACCAGAGCCCGAGTCGGCGGACGACCTCATGGCTATCGCCAGTTTGAATTAACTTGGTTTCGGGGGATTCAATCGAGTTTATCGCGCTTAGCGCGATTTAGCTCAACAACATGAATCCCTCTTTTTTTATTTTCCACTAATCTTGACAAAAAAATAAATATATGCTATATTACTATAATTTGAACATAATACACAATTCAAAAAATCAACAATTCTGGAGGAAAAATGAAGCGTTATTACCTGCTGCTTCTGGGGGCGCTGGTTGGCGCAACCATGGTCTATAAATCGGTCATAACCTTTGATCACCTTGTCACTGACAAAGTGATTGGGGAGACGGTGACCAAAATCATCAACGGCGACAGGGAAATTTCGTGTTATGGGGCCATAAGAGATGCTTCTATGGCCGCCAGGCACGCAGTTTATCATCGCCAATTCGGCGAGGGCTGGTTTGATGAGGTGTATGCGTCAATCGCCGTATTTGATAACGGGGTAATTGACAGCAGCCATTGGGACACCTATTGGCTGGAACGTGACGGCAGTAAAAAAACTTACCGGCGTTATCAGAAGATTCTCAATCTCTGTCGCAAGGCGCTGAAATCGCCATCCCTCCTGCAAATCGCCTACATGAAAAAACGGGAAAAGGTGATTGAAGAAATCAAACGGCAGGGAGCCACGAAAAAATTCCAGGTCATGATTGACCAGGCCTTGCCTTACTTTGAAGGCACTGCCCCGGCAGCCAACGACTCCGGTTACTACGCACCGACTCTCAATCGAGAGTGGGTCGAGAGACGAAGAGCCGAAGGCGGTCAACCGCTGGTGGATATGTGGGCTTGGTGCCTGCATGACCTCCGGCAATCTCTTTAGCTCTCAGCTCTAAGCAAGAGCAAGAGGCGCAAAGCTAACACAGCCGAGCGCCTCTTTTTTATCCCGCACCACTTTTGTTAAAAATATTTGGTTAAACAATGTAGAGACGCATAATTATGCGTCTCTACATCCAATTCAATTTTATATAATTACAAAACAAAAGTGGTGCGGGATTTATTAACAAAATATTAAATATTTTTTAAGTGTTATTCCTGTCATTATGCCAATTGGCTGGATTGTTTTTAATGTATACGCGGATGCGATTTAATTCAGATTCATTGCGAATGATGTGTTCGTAATAATTCCGTTGCCAAACGGGCAGGCCTGGCGTATTCTTGAATTGATTAATTTGTTTGGCGGTTTGCATTTTAAATTGTCCGATTATTTTGGATAACATCATTTGTCGGCGTTTGGCCCATCCCCGTGGGGACGATCCTTGTAGAGGCAATTCATGAATTGCCTCTACAATTGTTAAAATACCGTGAATATGGTTGGGTATAATAATAAACGCATCCGATACGATATTTTTTCGTATTTTTGATATTTGACGCCATTGCCGTTTAACCAAATGGCCAAACGCCGACAAATTCATTTTATTATTTTTAATTTCACCAAATAAATTTTCCCGATTTTTCGTGCAAATGTTGATAAAATAATAACCGGGCAGGGAATAATCATATTCAGGCAACCTAATTGATTCAATACGGTATTTGTTTTTAAATAAGGACATAAATAAAAAAGTCAACAAAATTTGTTGACCCTGTTTTTAAAATTTTATTTATTTTTAAATCAGCAATGCCACCAACAACAGCGCCACCACATTCAAAATCTTAATCATCGGGTTAATGGCCGGGCCGGCCGTGTCTTTGTAAGGGTCGCCGACCGTATCGCCGGTAATGGCCGCTTTATGCGCCTCTGAACCCTTGCCGCCGAAGTTGCCGGCTTCAATATATTTTTTGGCATTGTCCCAGGCGCCGCCGCCCGAA
>MHKL01000026.1:0-1279 GCA_001818835.1 Candidatus Komeilibacteria bacterium RIFCSPLOWO2_01_FULL_45_10
AAGAAAAATTGGAAAAACTGTTTAAGCAGGATTTAAAAAACCGGATTGACGAGACCGCCAAATACATTAAGCCCGCCGAGAACACCATGGATTTTGCTTTTATGTTCATTCCGGCCGAAGCCATTTATTACGATTTGCTGGTCAACAAAGTCGGCGCCGTGCAGATTAATACCCGCGACCTGATTGAATACGCTTTTAAGGAAAAGAAAGTGATTATTGTTTCGCCCACTTCTTTTTTCGCTTATCTGCAGACGGTAATGCAAGGGCTTAGAGCTTTGCAGATAGAGGAGTCGGCCAAGGAAATCAGGCAAAGAGTGGAACAGCTGGCCAAGCACATTTTGAGCTATGACGCTTATCTTCAAAAGTTGGGCAACAGCTTGGGCACGACCGTTAACAGTTATAATACGGCTTACAGCGAATTCAAAAAGATTGACAAGGACGTGATCAAAATCGCCGGCGGGGAATCAAAGATTGAAGTTAAAGAGCTGGAAAAGCCAAGGGCTGAATAAAATTATGGAAGAATATTTTGATATAGTTGATGAGAACAACAAACAGACCGGCGAAAAAAGATTGCGCTTTGAAGCTCATACTTTGGGATTATGGCATAGGACAGTCCATATATATTTTTTTCGCCAAAAAGACAATCAGATTGAATTTTTAGTCCACCTTCGGTCGAAATATAAGGATTTACATCCAAATTGCTGGGATACTCGTTTTGGCGGACACTTAAAATCAGGGGAGACAATTGAAAAAACAGTTATAAACGAGATTAAGGAAGAGTTGGGTTTAGAAATTGATCTAAATTCTCTTATTAAAGGTAGTGTTCATAAGAGGGATAAAAAGACAAATAGAGAGTTTACTCAGGTTTATTATTACAAATTTGACGATAATCTTAAATTACTTTCTTTTAAAGATAAGGAAGTTCAAAAGGTTAAGTGGATGGCTGCGGCTGATATAATAATTTCATTAACTAATAATCCAGATGAATGGTCAAGTAGTTTGAAGGGTTTTAAAGAAATTTTAGGTTATTTGGTTAAATATTTAGATAGATAAACCAAAGGTTAAGTGGGTTCATTATAGTTTTTTGGCTAACTTCAGCTAAATTTTTTATTCACCCTTGATTAGTTGGGTGATTTTTTATATAATATTGGCGCAAAATCGGGTTTTTATGGAAAAATTTCGGTGAGATTTCATAAAACATAAAATATAGCAAAGTTCCTTTATTTGAAGTAAAATAATAGCATGGCTAATAATGAGTCAAAGAAGGACAAAACCCCGT
>MHKL01000026.1:1288-7934 GCA_001818835.1 Candidatus Komeilibacteria bacterium RIFCSPLOWO2_01_FULL_45_10
ATTGCTCTTTTTTTAGGGCGCTGGCTGGACAACCGGTATCAGACAGAGCCATGGCTGTTTTTGGGGACCATGGGGCTGGCGTTTGCGGTTTCTTCTTTCGGGATTGTTAAAATCACTTTGAATTATATTAAAAAAATTGAAAAGGAAGTGAAGAATAAAAACAATGAGCCAACCAACGGAAAATCCGCAAACTGAAGTTTCCCACGAAATCACGCTTTTTAGCGAGCCCGTTTTTAATCTGGGCAGTTTTACCGTCACCAATTCCCTGATCAATTCCTGGCTGGTTGTGGTTGTTATTGTTTTGCTGGCTTGGCTGATTAAAAAGAAAATCAGCAAAGTGCCGGAGAAGCTGCAGAGTTTTTCGGAGGTGATTATTGAAGGCGCGCTTAATCTGGCCGATTCCGTCACGGGCGACCGGAAAAAAACCATCAAAATTTTCCCGCTGGTTTTTTCCATTTTTATTTTCATCCTTTTAAACAACTGGCTGGGGCTGCTGCCGGGCATCGGCTCTATCGGCTTTATTGAAAGCCATGGCGCGGAAAGAATTTTTGTGCCTTACTTCAGGGGCGGCACCGCCGATTTAAACACCACTTTGGCTTTGGCGCTGTTCGCCGTCATTGGCTCCAACATCTTCGGGTTTTTTATGGTGGGCATTTGGAAGCATTTTAACAAGTATTTTAATTTAAAAGCGTTCGCCGAGATCCCCCGGAAAATCAAAAAAGAACCGACCATTGTTTTTGTCAATCCCATTAAGGCGTTTGTCGGCCTGATTGAAATCATCGGCGAAGCGGCCAAGGTGGCCTCGCTTTCTTTCCGTCTTTTCGGCAACATTTTCGCGGGTGAAGTTTTGCTTTCGGCCATGGCCGTGATTTTCGCTTTTGTTTTACCGGTTCCGTTTATGTTTTTGGAAGTGATTGTGGGCTTGATTCAGGCGTTGATATTCGCCATGCTGACTTTGGTGTACTTTACCATTGCCAGTACTGTAGAAGAACACTAATGGTTTTGTCATTCTGACCCCGCCGCCGGCGGGGGAAGAATTCCCTTGATTTTCAGACATCTCAAAAAACAATGGGATCCTTCACTCCTCGGCAAGCTCGGGGTTCAGGATGACAATGCAAATAATCAAATAATTTGATTTTCGGCGACGTTAAAAATCAAAAAACCGTCGACCAAAAAATCAAAGAAAGGTCATATATTATGGAAGAAGAAATCATTAAGGGCGTCGTGGACTTAACCGCTATTGCCAAGGCCTTGGCCATCGGTGTCGGTTCCATTGGCCCGGGTTTGGCCATTGGCAAAATCGGTTCCAAAGCCATGGAATCAATCGGCCGCAACCCCGAAGCCACCGGCAAAATCTTGGTGCCGATGCTCCTCGCTGCCGCTTTTGCCGAAGCCATTGCCATTTACGCGCTGGTTATCGCTTTCTCAATTTAATAATCAATTGACGAACAGAGGGCATTTCTTTGCCTTCTGGGGCTAGAGGATTATTAAATCACGTATCACGCCTGCCCGCCAGCTTGCCGCAGGCATGGCAGGCGGGTAAACACGTAGCACGTATCATTTTAGAAATATTTGCTACGTGATACATGCTACGTGTTACGTGAAAAATATGGAAGAACTCATTAAAACTTTCCATCTTGACTGGAAACTGCTAATCGCCCAGCTAGTCAATTTCGGCATTGTTGTTTTTGTTTTGTGGAAATTTGCCTTGAAGCCCTTAATGAAAGTGATGGATCAGCGGAAAAAAGAGATTGAAAAAAGTTTGGACGACGCCAAAAAAATCGAGGCCAATCTTATTATGTCCGGCGAGGAACGGGAAAAGAGAATTTTGGAGGCCAAAAAAGAGGCGCAGCGGATTGTTGAAGAGGCCCGGGCACAGGGCGGGGAGCAGGGCCAAAAGATGATTGACGAGGCCAAGGCCGAAGTCCAGACCGTCATTGCCGCTGCCAAAGAGCAGATCGCGAGCGAAAAAGACAGAATGTTGAAAGAAGTGAAGGGCGAAGTGAGCGATTTAGTCATTCAAACCACTAAAAAGGTTTTAAGCGAGGTGGTGGATAAAAAAATGGACAGTGCCATCATTGAGCAGTCGTTGGAGAGGATTAAGGATTAATGAGGGAAAATTTATTATGAGAAAGATAACGCCGAAACAATACGCCCAGGGGTTGTACGAAGCCAGCCAAGACCATCAGGGCGATGAGTTAAGGATAATTTTTGATAATTTTTTAAAATTAATCTGGAAAAATAAAGATTGGAAGAATTTGGATAAAATTTTAAGGAGTTTTAAAAAAGTTTACCAGCAAAATAAAGGCCTGGTGGAGGCTAAGGTCGCGAGCGCCCGGCATTTGAGCGCGGAACTGAAAAATCAAATCAAGGATTGGCTGAAGAAAAACGAAAACCAGTCGGTTTTTTTGGAGGAAGAAATTGACGAGACGCTTTTGGGCGGCTGGGTGCTTCGCTACGAAGATACCGTTTACGATTTAAGCTTAAAGAATTTAATCAGCAATTTACAAAAAGAGTTAAATAGATAATCAAAAAAGCAAAGAAGCAAAAAACCCGCCTTCGCTCATGAGCTTCGGCGGGCAGAGCAAATAAACAAATAAGCAAATAGCATTATGTCTAACAAAGACCAAATTATAGAACAGCTAAAAAATCAGATTGAAAATTTTAAAGCCAAGCTCTCCAAGGAAAACGTGGGCACGGTAGTGGAGGTGGGGGACGGCATTGCCAGAATTTCCGGACTTTCCGAATGTTTGTCGCAAGAAATGCTTGAGTTTTCAAACGGGCAGTTTGGCGTGGCCTTGAATTTGGAAGAAGAAACCGTCGGCGCCATGATTTTGGGCGATTATCTGGGAATTAAAGAAGGCGACCAGGTTAAAACCACGGGTCGGATTCTGGAAGTGCCGGTGGGCGAGGCTATGATCGGCCGGGTGGTTAACCCCTTGGGCCAGCCCGTTGACGGCAAGGGCGAAATCCGCACCGACAAGTTTTATCCGGTGGAAAAAATCGCGCCCCGCGTCATTACCCGCGAGGGGGTTAAGCAGCCCCTGCAAACCGGCATCAAAGCCATTGATTCCATGATTCCGATCGGCCGGGGGCAGCGCGAGCTGATTATCGGCGACCGGCAGACCGGCAAGACCGCTTTGGCCATTGATGCGATTATCAACCAGAAGAATGAAAACGTCATTTGCATTTACGTGGCCATTGGCCAGAAAGAATCCAAGGTGGCGAAAATCGTTTCAAAATTGGCGGAATTTGGGGCGCTGAAATATACCATCGTGGTTTTAGCCGGCGCTTCCGACCCGGCCTCGTTTTCTTTTATCGCACCTTATGCCGGCTGCGCCATGGGCGAATATTTTATGGACCAGGGCAAGGACGTTTTGGTGATTTACGATGATTTGTCCAAGCACGCCGTTTCCTACCGCGAAATCTCCCTTTTGCTCCGGCGGCCGCCGGGCCGTGAGGCCTACCCGGGCGACATTTTTTATCTGCATTCCCGGCTTTTGGAAAGGGCGGCCAAGCTCAATAAAAATTACGGCGGCGGCTCGCTGACTGCTTTGCCGATTATTGAAACCCAGGCCGGCGACGTTTCCGCCTATATCCCGACCAACGTCATTTCCATTACCGACGGCCAGATTTATCTGGAATCCGATTTGTTCTATAAAGGCATCAGGCCGGCTTTGAACATTGGCATTTCCGTTTCCCGCGTGGGCAGTGCCGCCCAAATCAAGGCCATGAAAAAAGTGGCGGGGAAATTAAAGCTTTCCATGGCCCAGTTCAGGGAACTGGAAGCGTTTGCCCAGTTTGGCTCGGATCTGGACGAAGCCACCCAAAAGCAGCTTAATCTGGGCCGCCGGCTGACGGAAATTTTAAAGCAGGGCCAGTACGAGCCCATGCCGGTGGAAAACCAGGTGGCGATTATTTACGCCGCCGTCAGCGGCTATTTGGACAGCGTGCCGGTTGAAGGAGTGGCCAAGTGGGAAAAGGATTTTCATCATTACTTAACTTCCGCCGGCCAGAAAGCGTTGAAGAAGATTAAAGAAACGGGCGATCTTGACCAAGCCGCGGAAAACGAGCTTAAGCAGGTGATTGAAGATTTCAAAAAAAGCTATCAGTTTTAAGTTTTAAGTTTTTAGTTATTAATATGCCTCAAGCAACTCGCGATATTAAAAGAAGAATCAAATCGGTGGCGAGCACCAAAAAGGTCACCAAAGCCATGGAAATGGTTTCGGCGGCCAAGATGCGCCGCGCCGTGGCCGGCGTTTTAGCTTCCCGCAGTTATTCCGATCTGGCTTGGCAGCTGGTCAGCCGGCTGGTTTTGGAAAGTGCGGGCGAACTTCATCCATTGCTCACGAGGCGGGAGAAAGTCAAGAAAGCGGCGTTGGTGATGATTTCCGGCAACCGCGGTTTGTGCGGCGGCTTTAACGCCCAGATTATTCAGCGGACCAACCGTTATTTAAAAGAGCAGTCGGACAAAGGCATTGATGTTTCCTTGATTACCGTGGGCAAAAAGGGCCGGGATTTTATGGCGAAAAAAAATTATCCGCTGGTGGCCGATTTTATCAAAGCTGACGCCACTGTTGACATTACGGAAATCAGGCCCTTGGCTCATTTGCTGATCGAGGGTTATCTGGCCGGTCAGTTTGACAAGGTGGCCCTGGCTTACACCGATTTTATTTCCACCCTTGTCCAGAAGCCGACCATCATTGAAATTTTACCTTTGCCAAGCAGTGACGGCAATGATTTAGGCCGAGTTAGCAGCCAGCTTCCGATTTCCAACTTCCCTGGCCCGAGCGAAGCCGAGGGCCGAATCGCGGCTCTCGAATATCTTTTTGAACCATCGCCAGTAGAGGTCTTAAATGAATTGCTGCCGCGAATGCTGGAAACCAAAATTTATCAGGCCGTTTTGGAAGCCAATGCCAGCGAGCATTCCGCCCGGATGGTGGCCATGCGCAACGCTTCGGAGGCGGCCGGTGATATGATTAGCGAATTGACGTTAATTTTTAATAAGGCGCGCCAGGCAGGCATTACGGCGGAGCTGGCTGATATCTCTGGTGGCCGGGCGGCGGTGGAATAGGAGCGCATCGATTTTCGTAAATTTTATTGCTAATGGAAAAGTCCCGAGCGAACGAGCGAAGCGAGTAAGTCGAGGGGCTGATATCTCTGGCGGTAGAGCCGCAGTGGAATAGGAGCACATTGATTTATTATAAAAAATCCCCCAATGATTGAAAATCGGGGGATGCATGAATCTGGCTGATTAGCCAGAACAAAAACGTCTTCTTGTCATTTTTTTCCATTCCCTTTTGTTTTTCTTGGGAGCCGGTTCTCCAAACCGGCGATCCTGCTGGCCCCAAGATTCAGGGTAACGGAAAAAGGGGGTGATTGGTTGAGCTGTCTTTCTCACTTTTCCTCCAAGGTAGGTGGCTGGTGTACGATTTAATTAATTAAAACATATTATCATATATTATTAAATAATTTTTGTCAATATGAGTGAAAATAACAGCGGGAAAGTCAAACAAATCATTGGCGCGGTCGTGGATGTGGAATTTTCGTCAGATCTGCCCAAGATTTACGACGCTTTAAAAGCGGAAATGCCTGCTGGCGGTATTTTGGTTTTGGAAACGCAGCAGCATTTGGGTTCGCAGACGGTCAGAACCGTGGCCATGGGCTCAACCGACGGCCTTAAAAGGGGCGCGGCGGTTACGGCTACTGGCGAGCCGATTACGGTGCCGGTCGGCCCGGAAACCTTGGGCCGGATGTTTAATGTTTTGGGCGAGGCCCTGGATGAAAAAGAAGAAGTTCAGGCCAAAAAAAGGTATCCCATCCACCGCCACGCGCCTAAGTTCATTGACCAGTCAACCAAAACGGAAATTCTGGAAACCGGCATTAAAGTGATTGACTTGATCTGTCCGATTGTCAAAGGCGGCAAAGTAGGCATGTTCGGCGGCGCCGGCGTGGGTAAAACCGTCATTATCCAGGAACTAATCAGGAACATCGCGTCCGAACACGGCGGCTATTCGGTGTTTGCCGGCGTGGGTGAAAGAAGCCGCGAAGGCAACGACCTTTACCACGAAATGAAAAACTCGGGCGTTTTAGCCAAGACCTCGCTGGTTTTTGGCCAGATGAACGAACCGCCCGGAGTCAGGGCCAGAGTGGGCTTAACCGGCCTTTCCATTGCCGAATATTTCCGGGATGAAGAGCATAAGGACATTCTGCTTTTTATAGATAACATTTTCCGCTTTACCCAGGCCGGCAGCGAAGTTTCCGCTCTGTTAGGGCGGATTCCCTCGGCCGTGGGTTATCAGCCGACCTTGGCCACGGATTTGGGCGAGTTGCAGGAAAGGATTACTTCGACCAAACAGGGCTCAATCACTTCCGTCCAAGCCATTTACGTGCCGGCTGACGATTTGACCGACCCGGCGCCGGCCACCACTTTCGGCCATTTGGATTCCACCGTGGTTTTATCCCGCGCATTAACGGAACTGGGCATTTATCCGGCCGTTGACCCTTTGGATTCCACCTCCACCATTTTGGATCCCAAAATCATCACCCCGGAGCATTACCAAGTGGCGCGCGAAGTCCAGAAAGTGCTGCAGCGCTATAAGGATTTGCAGGACATCATTGCCATTTTGGGCCTAGAAGAATTGTC
>MHKL01000026.1:7956-9952 GCA_001818835.1 Candidatus Komeilibacteria bacterium RIFCSPLOWO2_01_FULL_45_10
CAGCCGTTTTTTGTGGCCGAAACCTTTACCGGAACTGTTGGCAAGTACGTATCCTTAAAAGAAACCATCAGGGGCTTTAAGGAAATTCTGGAGGGCAAGCACGATGATAAATCAGAGCAGGCGTTTTACATGAAGGGCGGCATTGAAGAAGTTAAGTAGGGCTACTAATTACTAATCAGTACGAATATACGAATAGATTATTAGTAGATTAGTAAAATTCGTACATTCGTAGGAGATATGAAAATAAAGTTTAAAATCGCCACGCCGGAAAAAGTGGTTTATGAAGACGAAGTTGACGAGGTAATTCTGCCCACCCAGCTGGGCGAGATTGGCGTTTTGCCGAATCATCTGCCCATTGTCAGCTCGCTTTCGGCCGGTGAAATTTTAATTAAAAAAGACGGCCAGGAAACTCACTTAGCCGTTTCCGGCGGTTTTGTTGAATTTAACAACAACCAAATGACGATTCTGGCCGATACGGCCGAGCGCGTGGAGGAAATTGACGAGCAAAGAGCCGAAGCGGCCCGGGCTCGGGTGCAGGAGCTTTTGTCCCAGCAGCGCGACCGCGAAAGCGTTGATTTTACTGGTTTGGCCGCCAAAATGGAAAGGGAGCTGGCGCGGCTTAAAGTGGCCAGAAAGTACAAGGGGCATAAAGCCGGCCCGCAAATTAAGGTTGAGGAGTAGCGGGGTTGACCCCTTACCACTTTTGTTTTGTAATTATACAAAATTGAATGTAGAGACGCATAATTATGCGTCTCTACATTGTTTAACCAAATATCTCTTTGACAAAAGTGGTAAGGGATAAAAAAACCGCCTTTTCTTGACTTGCTGCCAACCTCATTGAACAAGTCAGAGAAAGAGACGGTTCGGCGAGCGTGAACTCACCGGAAAAGAGGGCGCCGAGGTGTCGTGGATTTTTTTGGAGAATTCCTCCTGTCAACCTCTACGGCTATTGGTGAGGGTGTCAGGAAGGCAAAGAACAAACCCGCGGCGCCTTTGAAAAGGCCGGGACAAGGTGTTATTCATCGCGAGGAGGCTTAATGAACAAAATGACCTCGTCATCATCATACACCTTGTCCCGAAAACTTGAGGCGTTCCAGAACCCGGGAGGATTAAAACCGGAACGCCCAAGGTGGCTTTTATCGCCCGAGGATTGGAAACCGAGAGCGATGTCTGTGCCACAAGGAAAGGAAAAATGAAAGGTTCTTTAACATTTTAAACATAACATATTGCAGAGATTAGTCAACCCCGCCTTTCGCGAAAGGCGGGGTCAATCCCCGTGGCGGTTAGTTTGCCAAACTGCTTTAAGGCGGGTAAAATATCCTTATATGACCTATGAGGACAAACTGAATTTGGAGCAAAAAAAGGCGGTTGAGCATCGCGAAGGGCCGCTTTTAATTGTGGCTGGCGCCGGCACCGGCAAAACCACAGTCATTACCGAAAGAATCAATTGGTTAATCATTCGGCAAAAAATCAATCCCGATGAAATTTTGGCCCTGACTTTTACGGAAAAAGCGGCTACGGAAATGGAAGAGCGGGTGGACAAGGCCTTGCCTTACGGCTATGTTGATTTGTGGATTTCCACCTTCCACGCTTTTGCCGAGCGGATTCTTAAAGAGCACGGTTTGGAGGTCGGCTTAACCACCGAGTTTAAATTATTAGATCAAACCGCCGCCTGGCTGTTGGTCCGCAATCACCTAGATAAATTCAATTTGGATTATTATCGCCCTTTGGGCAATCCCAATAAATTCATCCACGCCCTTTTGGACCATTTTTCCAAAGCCAAGGACGAAATGGTCAAGCCCCAGGATTATCTGGAATACGCCGAATCGTACCGGTTGGATAACGATATCAGAAAAGACGAAATCGTCGCTTTGGAAGTGCGGCGTCTGGAAGAAATCGCCAACGCCTACCACGTTTACCAGCAGCTTTTGCTGGGTAACAATTTTCTGGATTTCGGCGATTTAATCAATTACGTTTACGAGCTTTTTCTAAAACG
>MHKL01000026.1:9978-11484 GCA_001818835.1 Candidatus Komeilibacteria bacterium RIFCSPLOWO2_01_FULL_45_10
GTATCAGGAACAGTTCAAATACGTTTTAATTGACGAATTCCAGGACACCAATTTTGCCCAGTACCAGCTGATTAAGCTTTTAGCCAAACCCAGGAACAATCTAACGGTGGTGGGGGATGATGACCAGTCCATTTACAAATTCAGGGGCGCCTCCATTGCCAACATTTTAGAGTTCAAGAAAGATTACCCCAAGTGTTTGGAAATTTATCTGACCGCCAATTACCGGACCAAGCAGAATATCTTGGACGCGGCTTATAAATTCATCCAGCTTAACAATCCCAACCGTTTGGAGGTTCAACTTAAAGCAAGAAAGCAAAGAAGCAGAGAAGCAAAGAAGCAGAGAAGCAAAGAAGCAAACTTAAGCAAGGAGCTTAAATCGGCTTTGAAAGGCAAAGGCATTATTGAGCATATCCAGACGCCAACGGCCGAGGAAGAAGTGGCCGCCGTGGTCAATAAAATCAGCGAGTTAAGCAAAAAAGACGGCCATTGGTCAGAGTTTGCCATTTTAGTCCGTGCCAACAATCAGGCCCGGCCTTTTATTGAAGGTTTGGAGCGGGCCGGCATCCCGTACCAGTTCGTGGCCTCCAAAGGCCTGTACGCCAAGCCCATGATTTTAAACTTGGTCGCCTTTTTAAAACTGTTGGACGATTATCACGAATCCGACGCCATGTACCGGTACTTAACCATGCCGATTTTTAAGCTGGCGCAGGCGGAAATCATTAAAATCACCCATGAGGCCTACAAAAAACGCTGGACGCTGTACGAAGTTGCCAGGCAGTCAAGAGCGCTTTTGCGCCTTTCTTCCGCTGCCCAGGCAGAACTGGACCGGGCGGTGGCAAGTTTGGAAAAATTCATTGCCCAGGCCAAGGCGGAAAAAACCAGCCGGATTGTCTTTGATTTTTTAAACGAGTCCGGCTTGTTAAAATATGTTGATTCTCTGGACGAATTCAGCAAGCGCCAGCAGTTTTCGTATTTGGGGCAGTTTTACAGGCGCATCAAGGCCTTTGAAGAAATAAATGACGATAAGTCGGTTAAGAATTTTTTAAATCAATTGGGCTTGGAAATGGAATCCGGGGAGCAGGGCGATTTAGTGCCTTTAAGCGAAGATGAGGGCCCGGAAATGGTCAAGGTAATGACGGTCCACGGGGCCAAGGGTTTGGAGTTCAAGTACGTTTTTCTGGTCAATCTGGTGGAACAGCGTTTTCCCACCCGCGAGAGATCCGAGCCCATTGCCTTGCCTGATAAGCTGGTCAAGGAAATTGTCCCGGAAGGCGATATTCATCTGGAAGAGGAGCGACGGCTGTTTTACGTGGGCTTAACCAGGGCCAAAGAAGGCGTCTTTTTAACTTCTGCCGAAGATTACGGCGGCGTCAGGAAAAAGAAAATCTCGCTTTTTTTAACGGATTTGGGTTTTGTTCAAAATTTGAAGCAGCCGAAAGCCGGGCTTTCGGCTGCGGGTAAGGCAGGGGAAGAGAAACTGGAAAAAATTGAAGCGGTTAAGCCAGC
>MHKL01000026.1:11507-14590 GCA_001818835.1 Candidatus Komeilibacteria bacterium RIFCSPLOWO2_01_FULL_45_10
TATTATTACCATTATATTTTGAAAGTTCCTTTAAAAGGCAACCATTATTTCAGTTTCGGTTCCACCATTCATCTGGCTTTGCAGAAGTTTTATGAGGAAGTTAAGCGGCGTCAAGAATCGACGCAAGGCGGGCTTTTTGACCAGACAAGTCTAAAGTCGCGGGGCCCCTCGGGTTCCCTCGGGGCAAACCTCCAACATAATAAATCCAGAGTAATTAAAGATTTAGTGAGTTTTGATGAATTATTAAAATTTTATCAGGAGGTTTGGCTTGACGACTGGTACCAGTCAAAAAGCCAGAAAGAGGAGTATTTCAAAAAAGGCAAGGAGGTACTGAAGCTTTTTTACGAAAGCCCGCATTTGTTGGAATCACTGCCTGTTTGTCTGGAAAAGAATTTTTACATTAAAATCGGCGGCTATACTTTAAACGGCAAGATCGACCGGATTGACGAAGCCAGAGGCGGCTTAAAAATCGTTGATTACAAAACAGGCAGGCCCAAGGAAAAGCTGGAGGCCGAAGACAAGGAACAGCTGCTGATTTACCAGATGGCCGCTAGCGCCGTCATTCCCGGGAAAATTAAGGAATTGGTTTATTATTATCTGGAAAACGACAGCCAGGTTTCATTTCTGGGCGAAACAAAGGAAATTGAAAAATTAAAAGCCAAGATTGTTGCCACCATTGAGGCCATCAGGCATTTTGATTTTGCCGGCTTTTTAGCGCATCACGAGCGGTGCGAGTATTGCCAGGAAATCATTTGAAAAATTGCTAAAATTGTTGTATAATTGCTGTAAATTATGACCATTAAACAATATTTATTGCTGATGGGCGTTTGCACGGTTTTGTGCTGGCTGGGATTTTTAATGGTGCTGTTTTTTATCAATCCGGAAAAAGCGGGCAACTTGGGCTTTACTTTATTTTACGCCAGCTTGTTTTTTGCTTTAAGCGGCACTTTGTCCGTTTTAAGCTTTGTTTTCCGCCTACTTTTCACCAAGAGATATACCAAAACCGAAGAAGTGCAGATTTCCTTTCGGCAGGCCGTTTTTTTTGCCCTGGTGATTTGCGGGGCGCTGTTTTTGCAGGCCCAGGGGCTAATGACCTGGCTCAACACCATTTTACTGGTGGCCTTGGTTACCGTGGTTGAATTCGTCATTATTTCGTTTAAGAAGGAAAATTTTGGTCAGGATCATTAAATCCATGACCTATGATCTATATTTATGTTGGAAAAGATAAAAAAACTTAAAAACCAGGCCCTCAAGGAAATAAAAAAATCCAAGGTCCTTAAAGAATTGCAGGCGCTGGAAACAAAGTATTTGGGCCGGAAAGGCGAACTAACCGGCATTTTAAGGAACCTCAAGGATTTAGCCAAAGAGCAAAAGCCCTTGGTCGGCAAACTGGCCAACGAAGTCAAAAGTGAAATTGAGCAGGCGGTCAGCGATCTGAAATTTGAGCTGACCGGCCAGGGCAAAACCGAGGGAGAACATTTTTTGGATATTACCCTGCCCGGCCAAAAAGCGGAAACCGGCCATCTCCACCCCATCACCATTGTTAAACAGCAGCTGATGGACGTTTTTACCAAAATGGGCTTTATGGTCATTGAAGGGCCGGAGCTGGAGTCCGAGTATTATAATTTTGAAGCTTTGAACATTCCGGCCACTCATCCGGCACGCGACACCATGGACACGTTTTACATTAAGGATAAGCCGGGCTGGGTGATGCGCACCCACACTTCCAACCAGCAGGTCAGGGCTTTGGAAAAATATGGCGCGCCCTTAAGGGCGGTTTTCCCAGGCCGGGTTTTTCGGTACGAAGCCACGGACGCCGCCCACGAAACCACTTTTTACCATTTGGAAGGCCTGATGATAGATAAAAATATTTCCATTGCCAATCTCATTGCCGTGTTGCGGGCGATGCTCAAAGGCATTTTTAAAAGAGATGTACCCGTTCGGCTGCGGCCTGGTTATTTTCCTTTTGTGGAGCCAGGTTTTGAAGTGGATGTGACCTGCCTGCTTTGCCAAGGCCGGGGTTGTCCGGTCTGCAAACATTCCGGCTGGGTGGAAATGATTGGCGCTGGCCTAGTCCACCCCAAAGTTTTAGCCGCTGGCGGCTTAGATCCAAAAGAATGGTCGGGCTTTGCCTTTGGCATGGGCTTAAACCGTTTGGCGATGATGAAGTACGGCATTACCGACATTCGGTTGTTCTTATCCGGGGATTTGAGGTTTTTAAAACAATTTTGAAAATCACTACGAATTACTAATCTGTACTAATATACGAATCCTATTTTTATTCGTAATTAGTAGTTATGAAAGTTTCCCTAAACCATCTGAAACTAATTACCTAATTATCAAAATGATTACCTTAGAAACAATCGGTTCTCCTCAAGATCAGCCAGCTGAATATGTGCCGAAAACCGAAAAAGAAAAACATCCTTTTCAACACCGGGCAGAGCAATTATGGAGGTTAATTAAAAGCGGTGCGGAAGAAAATGATTTGGGTGAAGCCGGAGAAATATCATTAAGAAGCATTCCCATTTCAGCTTGGGTTATTATTGACAGGATATGGCCTTTTATTGATAAAAGTGACCCGGCTTTCAAGCTGCCTGCAACTGAAAAGGAGGCGTCACGATTAGGCGCTGATTTTAAAGAAGTTAGGAGGATTGTTAGCGAAGAAGTCGGAGAAACAGAAAATGAAGCCGTCAGATTAGTTAATGCTTTTTTCTCCAATAAATTATTGAGTTTGCCGGGCAAAGTTTCAAAAAGGGAAAAGCCGTTATGAAAATCACTACGAATTACTAATCTGTACTAATATACGAATATTTTACTGTCTTTCTTTATTCGTATATTCGTATCAATTCGTAATTAGTAGTTATGAAAGTTTCCCTAAATTGGCTCAAACAATACGTTGACCTCCCTAAAAACCTCTCACCCGAAGAGCTGGCTTTAAAATTGACCATGGCCACGGTGGAAGTGGAGGCAGTAATTGACCAGAGAAAACATTTCCAGAACATGGTTATCGGTGAAATCGCGGAAATCAAGGACCATCCCGACGCCGATAAGTTAAAGGTTTGCCAGGTCAAGGCCGGCTCGCC
>MHKL01000027.1:0-4149 GCA_001818835.1 Candidatus Komeilibacteria bacterium RIFCSPLOWO2_01_FULL_45_10
TTTAATGCCAAGGGCCTTTTTGCCGTAAACGTTCATCGGACCTCTTTTAAGGCCGATTGGGTTATGGCCTTCGCCGCCGCCATGGGGATGGTCAACCGGATTCATGGCCTTGCCTCTGACGGTCGGCCTAATGCCCCGGTGGCGCATGCGCCCGGCTTTGCCCCAGCGGACATTGATAAAATCGGGATTGGAAACCTGGCCGATCGTGGCTAGGCATTCCTTGGGCACCAACCGCACTTCGCTGGAAGGCATTTTGAGCTGGGCATAAGGCCCGGACAGAACCTGTAAAACCACGCTTGAGCCAGCGGCTCTGGCTAACTTGCCGCCCTTGCCCGACTCCAGCTCAACATTATGAACCGCGGTGCCGGGCGGAATCAGCGCTAAAGGAAAAGCATTGCCCAGCTGCAGCTGAAAATTGTTTTTGGAACTAATGACGGTCATACCTCTTTTTAGGTCAAGCGGCGCCAAAATATATCTTTTTTCGCCGTCGGCGTAAGCCAGTAGCGCCAAATTGGCGCTGCGGTTAGGGTCGTATTCCAAAGAAACGACCTTGGCCGGCAGGTCAAACTTATCCCGCTTAAAATCAACCAGGCGGATTTTTCTTTTTTCGCCGCCGCCGCGGTGCCTGACCGTAATTTTGCCAAGATTATTCCGGCCCGCCCCAGTCTGTTTTGCCTTAATCAAGCTCTTCAGCGGCCTGATTTTGTCCAAATCGGTAAAATCAAGAACGCTGGTATGGCGCTTGGCCGGAGTCATTGGTCTGTAATATCTGATTGGCATAAATATAGAATGCTAGAAATTAAACGCCCTCGTAAACTTGAATTTTATCCCCTGCTTTCAGGGTGACAATGGCTTTCTTTTTATTTTTGGTCACGCCCTGCACCCGGCCTAAGCGGATTTTTTTGCCGCTTAAATTGCTGATGTTGACCTTGAGCGGCATCACGCCGTAAACGGCCTGAATCGCCTTCTTAATCTCGATCTTATTAACCTTGGGCGACACCGCAAAAAGATACTTATTGGCCGCTCCCAAATAAGTGCCTTTTTCCGTGACCAAGGGCTTTAAAAGAACGCGATAAGCATCTTTGGTATCCTCTTTCACCACTTTTTTGACCGCCTTGGGCTCAACCTTTCCTTGACCTTGATCTTTTTCCGCCGCGGACTTCAGCTGGGCCAAAGTCAAATCCTTGCCTGGAAACGCTGACCGCTCCGACTTTTTCTGCAATCTCTCTTTTTTCTTTTTAAACCTGTCAAATAATCCCATATCGCTAAATTTAAAATTAAGCTGAATAGTGCTTAACGATCGCCGCAATGGCGGATACCGGCATTAATAAATACTGGTATTTTAATAAATCAACGACGTTTAAACTGACAGCGGCTTCGGTCATGATTTGGGGCAAATTCCTGGCGCTGATGACAATGTTTTCGTCTTTTTTATCCAAAACAATCAAAGTGGCCTGGTCTTTAACCGGCAATTGCTTTAAAACTGCCGCTAATTTTTTGGTTTTAGGTTCGGCGAGCTTCAGTTCTTCCACTAAAATCAAATTTTCTCGGGCGGCTTTGTCAGCTAAAACCATTCTTAAGGCCTGATTTTTCGCCTTTTGGTTAATTTTTAAGGAAAAATTACGCTCTTTGCTGGGGCCAAAAGTCGCGCCGCCGCCTTTCCATAACGGCGAGCGGATGGAGCCGTGGCGCGCCCGGCCGGTGCCTTTCTGGCGCCAGGGTTTTTTGCCGCCGCCGCTGACTTCGCCCCGGTCTTTGGCGTGAGCCAAAATCTGGCGGGCGTTGCTTTGCTGGGCCGTGACCACTTGCTGGATTAAAACGGGCTTAATTTTGATATCAAAAAATGCCGGCAGATTTTCCTCTCTTAAAACTTTTCCTTCTAAATTGTAAACTTTGGCTTTCATATAATCACGTAACACGTAGCATGTATTTAGGATACATTAGGAGGTATGGCGGCTGGCGCTCGCTCTTCTTTAACCTCTTCTTTTGCTTCCGCGGACTTATCCGACGTAACGACAGCGGGCATTTCTCCCGGCGCCTGGATTAAGAGCAAACTATTTCTCGCTCCCGGCACGGCGCCTTTCAGATAAATAAGATTTTGCTTGCCTTGAACGTCAACCACTTCCAGATTAAGCACGGAAATTTTTTCATTGCCCATCCGGCCGGCCATTCTGGTTCCCTTAAAAACGTGCTGGGGCGCGGTGGCGCCAATGGAGCCGGGCATCCTGAGCTGGTCTTTGTGGCCATGGGAAGCGGGGCTGCCATGGAAACCATGCCGTTTGACGACGCCCTGAAATCCCTGGCCTTTGGAAAAACCGGTGACCTTAACCTTTTCCCCCGCTTGGAAAATATCCGCGGTAATCTGCTGGCCTTTGGCGATTGCCTGCTGGTCATCAAATAAGAATTCCTTCAGGTAACGGAAATTTGGCAAACCCTTTAAATGGCCAAGGAGCGGCCGCGAGATTTTCCGTTTTGTCAAAAAACCGACTTGGGCCGCCCGGTAACCGTCTTTTTCCAAGGTTTTAACCTGGACCACCTGGCAAGGGCCCGCCTCAATCATGGTCACGGGAACAACTTTTCCAGTGTCGGCTTGGAAAATCTGCGTCATTTTCAATTTTCTGCCTAAGATAAACTTCATAATATCGCTGATTACGCTGATTATCACGGATTTCACAGATTCATTATCAGCGTAATCTGCGTTAATCCGCGTAATCTGCGTTTAAATCCCGCACCACTTTTGTCATCCAATGATTATTTGATTATCCTTATATTTTGATGTAAAACAACTTTTTATATAGTAATAGCGTTGTTTAACAAAAGTGGTGCGGGATAAAGCAAAAACCGAGATCCTATTCTTTTCCACCCCTGAAATAGAAGCTCCTTCGTCGCTTCACTTCAGGGGAGTGATTATGAATAACATCACGGCCTTTACTTTACATCTTGAAAAATAATGCTGATGTTAGAAAAAGGCGATTAATGACTGTCAGTTTTAAACTTTCCATCTTGATTCTCTTTTTAAGTACTTCCTCGCCGTAATTTTTCCTAAAAATTTTGACAAGGGTTGCTTAAATTGAATGATCAAGAATTTAACTCATCTTAATTTCCACATCAACGCCCGCCGGCAAACTCAAACTGGTCAAGGCCTCTACGGTCTTGGGGGTTAAATCAATGATGTCAATCAGCCGCTTATGGATTCTCATTTCAAACTGGTCGCGCGCGTCCTTATGGACAAAGGTTGATTTTAAAACGGTCAGCTTGCTCTTTTCCGTGGGTAAGGGTATGGGGCCGATAATCTTAGCGCCGTTTCTCTGGGCCGTCTCGATGATCGTTTTGGTTGACTGGTCAATGATTTTATGGTCGTAAGCCCGAATTTTAATGCGGACTTTCGGCTTTTCGCTCTCGCTGTTTTCCCCTAAGGTCTCTTTCGCTGTTTTGGTTGACATGGTTTAAAGAACTAAATTTATCTGACTCATACGGGTTGGGTTAGCCAACCCGTATGAGAATAATCTGTTACTTAATAATTTTGACAATGGCGCCGGCGCCGACGGTATGGCCGCCTTCTCTAATGGCAAAACGCTGCTTTTCTTCCAAAGCCACCGGCATAATCAGCTTAATCTTCAAATTAACGGTATCGCCAGGCATCACCATTTCCGTGCCTTCCGGCAATTCCATTTCGCCGGTGACGTCGGTGGTCCTGATGTAGAACTGCGGCTTGTAACCCTTGAAGAAAGGGGTATGGCGGCCGCCTTCATCCTTGCTTAAAATATAAACCTGGCCTTCAAATTCGGTGTGCGGGGTAACGCTGCCGGGTTTGGCAATCACCTGGCCGCGCTCCACTTCTTCCTTTTTGGTGCCTCTTAAAAGAATGCCGGCGTTGTCGCCTGCCCGGCCTTCATCCAACGACTTATTGAACATTTCAATGCCGGTAACGACGGTTTTGGCCGTTTCTTTCAAACCGACAATCGCCACTTCTTCGTTAACTTTGACTTTGCCCCTTTCAATTCTGCCGGTGACCACGGTGCCGCGGCCTTCAATGGAGAAGATGTCCTCAATCGGCATCAAAAACGGCTTGTCGGTGTCGCGGACCGGTTCGGGAATGTAGCTGTCCAGCTTGTCCAGAAGTTCCTGGATGGCCTTGCCGTCATCGCT
>MHKL01000027.1:4157-5447 GCA_001818835.1 Candidatus Komeilibacteria bacterium RIFCSPLOWO2_01_FULL_45_10
TCTGATAATCGGAATTTCATCGCCGGGGAATTCATATTTCTTCAACAGATCCTTGATTTCTTCCTCCACTAGATTAATCAGTTCCGGGTCGGAAACCTGATCAACTTTATTCAAAAAAACGACAATGTAAGGGACGCCAACCTGCCGGGCCAGCAAAATGTGCTCGCGGGTCTGAGGCATGGGGCCGTCGGCCGCGGAAACGACCAAAATGGCGCCGTCCATCTGGGCCGCGCCCGTAATCATGTTTTTAACGTAGTCAGCGTGACCGGGGCAGTCCACATGGGCATAGTGCCGCTTTTCGGTTTCGTATTCCACGTGCGCCGTGGCAATGGTAATGCCGCGCTCTTTTTCTTCGGGCGCGTTGTCAATCTGGTCAACGCTTTTTTTCTGGGCCTTGCCGCCTTTGGCGTTAATGTAATTTAAAATGGCGGCGGTCAAGGTGGTTTTACCATGGTCAACGTGGCCAATGGTGCCGACATTGACATGGGGCTTTGAGCGATTAAATGCTTCGGCCATAGTATTATAATCTCCGTTATAAACGGCCCATCCGCACTTTTAAGCGAAAGGTTTTACCCAGCCGTCTAGCTTAATTATATCATTGATATAATAGGTTCATTCGGTCGAAGAGAAAATGAATTTTCTCTTCTCCCTTATTGCCTATTATTGCTTAAAAATCAGGGTTGATTATAGCAAGTTAGGAAAAATTTTGCAAGCTTTGGCCTGAAAATTTATGGCCAGAATTTAAAAAATCGCCATTTTTTGGCTAATTTTAGCTAAATTTAATCTAATCTTAAAGACCTGAATCCTGTCTGATAAAAACCATTGTTAAATCCTTCCCCATTTTATCCACGCACCACTTTTTTAGCTAAAAAGTGGTGCGGGATTTATCAACATCCCGCTTAAATCAAGGGTTCGGGATAATAAAAATCCTCTTCTTTTGACAAACGCGGAACCTCAAATTCCTGGATATTAGCCAAGGGCCTGGAAAAACCGCCGCTTCTCTCCATTTCCCGCTGTTTTTGAACTAAAGCGCGATAATCCTCCATTTTCATGACCACGTAAGCGCTTTTTTCCTGATGCAGAATCACGCATTTGTCGCCGGTCAGTTCTATTAAGTCAATGACTTCCCTGATTCTTTCCATATATTTAGCCCGCTTCGCTCTCGCAAATGCGAGGCGAGCGGACTTATCTTAAAAAAACGGGGGGGTTTTGTCAACCCCTTACCACTTTTGTTAATTTTCATATACGTTGTTACACGTAGGGACAGGTTTAAAACCTGTCCCTACATTG
>MHKL01000027.1:5507-10582 GCA_001818835.1 Candidatus Komeilibacteria bacterium RIFCSPLOWO2_01_FULL_45_10
TTTTAACCGGAGCGAATTCAACACCACGGAAATGGAAGAAAAAGCCATGGCCCCAGCCGCGAAAATCGGATTAAGTAAAATTCCAAAAAACGGATAAAGAGCGCCGGCCGCCACTGGAATAAAAGCGGTATTGTAGAAAAACGCCCAAAAAAGATTCTGCTTGACAATCCGCAGAGTTCTCCACGACAAATTAAAAAGTTCGGCTATAAGATTAAGATCGCCGCGCATGAGCGTTACGCCAGCCGATTCCATTGCCACATCGGTTCCTTCGCCCATCGCAATTCCAAGATCGGATTGCGCCAAAGCCGGCGCATCATTGATACCATCGCCAACCATGGCTACTTTTTTCCCTTGTTTTTGAAGTTCTTGAACTTTCGCGGCTTTATTTTGCGGCAAAACCTGCGCCATTATATTTTTAATTCCCACTTGCTTGCCAATTGCTTGAGCGGTTCTTTCATTATCGCCAGTAATCATCCAGATTTCCAGGCCAGCTTCTTTTAATTTTTTAACCGCTCCTTTGGCTTCTGGTTTTAGGACATCGGCAACGGCAATTAATCCCTCAATTTGATTATTCCAAACTAAAATCATTACGGTTTTGCCGTCATTCTCAAGTTTTTGAATTTCCGGCTCCATTTCTTTTATAGCCAAACCTAAAACTTTCAACATTTCGCGATTGCCCAAAGCGGCTCGGATTTTCTGACCCTCGCTTAAAAGATTTCCCTTAATGCCCTTTCCCGGCACTGCCTCAAAATCAGAAATCTTAAAAAGTTCAACTCTTTCTTTCTTAGCTTTTTCAATAATTGCTTTTCCTAAAGGATGTTCTGACCTTTGTTCCAAACTCGCAGCGACTTTCAGAAGATGATTGCCAGCTTGATCTCCAACCGGCAAAATATCCGTTACGGCCGGTTTCCCTTGAGTTAAGGTTCCGGTTTTATCTAAAATTACAGCATCAGTCTTGTGCGCGGTTTCCAATGCCGCCGCCTCGCGGATTAAAATCCCTTTTTCCGCTCCCTTGCCAATTCCCACCATCATTGCCATGGGCGTTGCCAGTCCCAAAGCGCAGGGACAAGCAATAATAAGCACGGCGACAAAATTAACCAGAGCGAATGTAAACGCCGGAACCGGACCAAAAATTAACCAAATAATAAATGTCAAAATCGCCGCTCCAATTACGGCTGGGACAAAATAGCCGGAGATTATATCCGCCAAGCGCTGAATCGGCGCTTTTGACCCCTGGGCTTGCTCAACCATTTTAATAATTTGGGCAAGAACCGTTTCTTTACCAACCCGCGTCGCTTTAAACTTAAAAGAGCCGACCTGATTAATGGCGGCGCCGATCACTTTTGCTCCCGGCTCTTTGGAGACCGGCATGCTCTCGCCGGTTACCATTGATTCGTCCACCTGCGAATGACCATCAATCACTTCGCCATCAACCGGGATTTTTTCTCCGGGGCGGACGATAATAATATCGCCAATCTTTACTTCTTCAATGGGAATCTCTAGTTCTTTATTGTCGCGAACAACTCGCGCGGTCTTTGCCGAAAGCTTCATTAGTTTTTTTATCGCTTCCGATGCCCGGCCTTTTGCCAAAAGCTCAAGATAGCGTCCAAGCAAAATTAAGGTGATGATAATGGCCGAAGTATCAAAGTAAATTTTCGGTTCTACCCCGCTCTGACTGAAAAATCCTGCGAAAAAAATTACCGCTGCGCTGTAAAAATAGGCGGCCAAAGTGCCAATGGCAATCAGGGTATTCATATCGGCAGTTCGGTATTTAAAAAGAATTTTGAGACCGGAATAAAACCTGGCGCCTACCCAGAATTGAACCGGTGTCGTTAAAACGAGTAAAACAAAATAATTCTGGAAAATTTCAGGGACAAATGAAAACCACCCTGGAAAACTGCCCAGAAAAATTATTGCCGAAAGGATGGCGCCAACCAGTATTTTCTTTTTCAAAATAGACAATTCCTTTTCTCTTTCCTGTTTTTCCTGCTCCAAAAGATCTTGTGCTTCGGAAGTTTCGCGAATCGCCTCATACCCCGAGTCATCAATCACTCTTTCAATCTGCTCTTCGCTAACTTTTTGCGGATAAAAAACTACTTTTGCCCGAGCATTATTATAATCAATTTCCACCTTTTCAATACCGGGCAAAGTTTTTATTGCTTTTTCCACAACCATGGCACAGTGAGGCGAATCCATGCCAATGACTTTTAGCGCCAGAAATTCTCGATTTGATTTTTCAAACACTTCTTTCTTTTCTGCCCCTCCCTCGATTATTGCTTGTTCTTTAGTTTCAAATTTTGTCTCCTGAACTTTAGGAATCAAAAGTTGATAACCAACAGAATTGACAGCTTCTTTTAAATCTTTCGGCGATACTTGATGCTCGTCGAATTCCGTGAGCAACGTTTCTGCCGCAAAATTTGCCTGCGCCACTTTAACGCCAGGCAATTTTGAAACCGATTTTTCAATCGTCATCGCGCAGGAAGCGCAATGCATTCCTTGTATTTTAAAAATTTCTTTTTTCATATCAAACACTCTTTATTTTATACCATTTTATATGTTCATACACACTTGACCATAAAAATCCTAAACCGAAAGCAAACATAAGTTCTTCTAGGGGCACGCCTACAACCAAGGTTCCGGAAATTACTGAAAAATTCCACGCCTGCTCCACATAACCGGGATAAATAACGATGAGCGTAAGAAAATAAACAAAATAAATCCCTAAAAATATCACCGCGCTCACAATCATTTTCTTTTTCAGATCGGGGCGGCAGTACCAAGTAAACAATCCACCGCTGATTAAAGCGATAAAAGTAGAGTAAATGGGATTTAAATCAGTAAAGATTAAAAGTAGGGTAAAGATAATCGGCGCTGAAATAAGAGCAAGGAGATGAAACTTGTGGCGCGGTTGATGTTTTTCTTCCGCGCTTACTCGTTCATGTTTTACCCGAAATATTCTTTCATATATGATAACGGCTAAGCCACCGACACCAAAAGCAAAGAGCAGGCTCTCAATATCAAAGCCCGTTTTTTGGGCTAAATCAAAAAGCGATGGGGGGTTCCAGTATTCCGGGACAAAGAACGGTTCCGTGATTCCCAAAAGCGAAGTCCAAAGACTCACAACGAGCATCTCTTTTCTGCTCTCCTTGCTTCTTAAAGAAAGATAAACAACAGCCCAAATAACTAAAATTATAAAGCTCCAAATAAACCAGGCGTACTGCATATTTATTCTTCAACCTTTACTGGCTCTTCTCTTGTTGTAAGTAAATCATAGCACACACAAGAGCGGAGATGGAAATAAGCGTAAGGACTATTGCGTCGTTATAGAGATGTTGCTGGGAAAATCCCAACACGGCTCCATTTTCTCCTGCCACCCACGCTCCAATAAGTGCAAGCGCGCCCCAAACACCTACTATGCGACCAATCCAATGAAATATTAATGATCTCTTCATATTTATTTTGATTAATTGTAACACTTCTCCCTTAACTTAAAAAGGCAACAATTCATATTTTACTAAGTTCTGCGACCAATGGATCATTGTGAATACTCATATTCGGGTCGTCAAAAATATGTTTGATTATTCTTTCTTTATCAATTAGTACAAAAGTATGGCCGGGAAGCGATCCATAATGCATTGAGGACGCAGTCGTGAGCATGCCAAATTGCTTAGATGTCGCCGCATCCTTATCAAACACGACCGTGGCTTCCGCAAGCTCCGGCATTTGCTTAACTGCTTTTTGCCATTCTGCCGGCGGGTCTACGACTACCGAGAGAACAACTGTATCGGTGTTTTTGAATCGCTCATCTTTGGCGAGCGCGACAATTTGATTCCAGCATGCCGGATAACACATTAATCCTTCATTGAAGAAAAGGATAATGTTTTTGCCCCGTAATTCATTCAAGGAATATATTCTGCCATCTTTGTCAGCTAACGCAAAATCCGGCGCCGGTTTGTTTACTAACTCGTTCAGCGGCATAGCAGAAATCTTGGCGGCGAGGGGATGGCCATGTTGATCCACCGCCGGCGCGCTGGTTTTATTCTTGCTCCCACCCCAAATTAAAAGACTGATGACGGCAACACTTGATACGGCGATAATAATTGTAGAAACGTTTATTTTTTTGTTCATGATTTTTTTTGAAATTATTTAATAATTATCGACCTATTATTATTTTTCTTCATGCTTTTCTTTGTTAAATTGACGAACGGTGCGCCAAACGATTCCGCCAATAATTATGATTAATAAAAGCGCCCAGACATATTCAGGAATCGCTTGCACCACGCCGCTTATTGATTGTAAAACCTTTGTGAGGTAGATATTAATGTTTGTCTGATATCCTCCGGCTTGCATAAAGAGTCGATTGGTAAACGCCAGATAAAGAATTAAAACACCCATGGCAAGAAAAGTGACGCCCGACACTGCTTCGGAAACGGCAATGCTTATTTCCTTGCCGCCCAATCGGTATCGGATCGGCCTATGGAAAGTTTGTTGGAATTTTTGTTTGAAGTTTATCTTATCAAGGAACAGCGAAATTAGAAAGAGCGGCGCGACCATTCCAAAAACATAGCTTAAGGTGTAGATGCCGCCCCAAAATACTGACCCGGGAAGCGCGGCGAGGGCTAAAACGCCTGCCAGCACCGGCGCGCAGCAAGTAGTGGCAATTCCTGAAAATATACCGAGCATAAATACCGAAGCCGCGCTGTGTTTTTTAAGTGCCGGATGTATTTGAAATGGCAACGAAAAATGCTTGTCAGTAAGAATAATTACTCCTAAGGCAACGAGGAAAATGCCTCCGATGCCGAACACCGTATTATGATATTGGCTGAAGAACCTGCCGATTGCCGCCGCCCCTAATCCAATCGGTAGAAAGACCGCGAGAATTCCCAGAAAGAAAATAAAAGTCATCACAAACACTTGGCGACGCTCGCGGAAAATGGAAGCAAAGTACGATGGCAAAAGTACGGTAATGCAACATGGCGCGAAAAGAGCGGCTACCCCCGCGATGAATGCCGCAATAATTGATGCGCTTAAAAGTAATTCCATTATTGATTTTTGTTGTCTATGCCAAACAGGCG
>MHKL01000027.1:10598-11121 GCA_001818835.1 Candidatus Komeilibacteria bacterium RIFCSPLOWO2_01_FULL_45_10
CCAAATTGCGGAGCCAGCGGACTAAGCCACCACACTGCCAACGCAAACCGCAAAATCCTGTCTACTTTTCCTAAATTTTGGTTCATATAATTTTCAGTTGAAGCTAAATAAATAATATTTTCGACCTTTTAATGACAGCAGCCGCCACGAGAATGTTGTGATGGTTCTTTGACTAACTGCTTCCGGTATTCCTCTTTGCAGTTTTCTGAACAAAACTTTTTACCGAAACCTTCAGGATGATTCTTTCCTTTTTCAAGTTCCATTTTACAGATTGGACATTTTTGTTTAAAAAGTTTAAACATAATTCTCCCGCTTGCCGCGCCTGACTTGCAATCAAGGCATGTCGGGTAGGCAATTTTTAATGACTTCTTTCTCTCAACCTTTATTTAATTGCGTATTTAGTTATTTCTAAATTACAACTTTTATGCTCTTTACACCAAGCTTCACATTTTTCCGCCCATTCTTTTTCCTGATACTTAAGCCCGCACTCTGGACATTTATATTCTGCTTCCCCAGGCGATTC
>MHKL01000028.1:0-6188 GCA_001818835.1 Candidatus Komeilibacteria bacterium RIFCSPLOWO2_01_FULL_45_10
ATGCGCGCGTGCGCGTACTGGACGTAATAGACCGGATTTTTCTCCGACCTTTCCTTGGCCAGATTCAAATCAAAGTTAATGTGGGTGGACGGCGCGTACATCAAAAACATAAACCGGGCAACATCATGGCCGACTTCATCAATCAGCTCGTCCATCGTAATGTACGTCCCCTTTCTTTTGGACATCCGCACTTCTTTGCCGTCAGCCAATAATCTGACGAACTGCATTAAAATGACGATTTGTTTTCCTTCATAGCCCAAGACCTTAGCGGCGTTTAAAAGTCCAGCGACGTCGCCGTAATGGTCGGCGCCCCAGATGTTAATCACCTGCTTGAATTTTCTCTCTTTAAACTTGCTGACCAGGTAGGCAAAGTCCTGCGCCAGATAAGTGGACTCGCCGTTTGATTTAACCAAGACCCGGTCGCGAATGTCGCCGAGCTCGGCTGACTTAAACCACCAGGCGCCATCTTTTTCATAGAGGTAATTTTTCTTTTTCAGCCACTTAATCACCTTGGCTATCTTCCTGGTTTTTCTCAATTCTTTTTCTTCGGAAAAATAAACGTCAAAACTTACTTTCATTTTTTCTTCCACGGTCTGCCTGATGATTTTATCCAAAATAATTTTGGCCGCTGCCTGGCCGACCTGATAAGCGTCCTGCCGGTTTTGAAAAAGCTGATGCAGCTCATCAATGTAATCGCCTTTATAAACCGCTTCGCCGTCTTTTAACACCGAATGTCCCAGTGACTCAATCTGCTTGCCCGCGTCGTTAATTAGATACTCCTTGGTTACTTTAAAGCCGCATTTTTTCATGACATTGCCCAAAGCGTCGCCAAAAAACCCGCCGCGGCCGTTGCCAATGGTCAAGGGGCCGGTCGGGTTGGCGGAAATAAACTCCAGCTGGACTTTTTGGCCCTGGCCGATTTTTGACTGGCCCCACTTGTCTTTTTTCTTTAAAATCTCACCCACCGCCCTGATTAGATAATCGGGATTGAGGTAAAAATTGATAAAACCCGGGCCGGCTGTTTCTATTTTTGAAAATACCGGCTTTAATCCCCGCTGATTCCTTAAATAACCGGCAATTAACCCGGCGGTTTCCAATGGCGGCTTATTAAGCATCTTGGCCGCTTGAATGGCGGCATTGGTGGTGTAATCGCCATAATTCTCTTGAGGCGGATATTCAATTTCTATCTTGAGGGGTGTATTTTTTAGGCCCAGTTTGTCTAAACTGTCCAAAACGGCCTGATTTAACAATTGTTTAACGGTTAACATAGATTCTGTGGATAAATCCCGCACCACTTTTACTAAACGGCGCTATAGCTATAAAATTGATTTTTACCTATTATTAACAAAGTAAGGTAAATTAACTTATAATTAATAAAAGTGGTGCGGGATAAATAGCCAATGCATTATAATGAAACAGGGGGAAATTAACAAACCAAGCCATAAACAGGTTTTCCACTTCTTTTATGAAACAATCAATCATTACCGAGAATAAGCGCGGCCTCTTTAACTACCAGGTGCTGGAAAAATGGCTGGCCGGCATCAAACTAACCGGCCCCGAGGTCAAAACGGTCAAAAGCGGCCAAATCAACCTGAGCGGCAGTTTTGTGACCATTAAAACCAACTCCCAAAACGGCCAAGTTGAGGCCTGGCTGGTTGGCGCCCAGATTCCGCCCTATAAAAAAGCGGGCTACAGCCAAAACCGCTACCAGCCGGCCCAAGACCGCAAACTCCTGTTAAAACGCCGGGAGCTTGATTATCTTTTGGGAAAAACCAAGCAAAAAGGGTTGACAATCATTCCCACTTTAGTGTATACTCAAAACCGTTTAATTAAGATGGAAATCGCTCTTTGCCAAGGCAAAAAAAAGTTTGATAAGAGAGAAACCATTAAGAAAAGAGAGTTTGAACGAAGGAAACAGAGGTTACTTCAAAGATAACCTCGCCGAACCTGAACGATAAGTGAGGGTGAGGCGAAGAGGAAGACATTGATTGAAGTCGGAGTCACCGACCCCGAGCAAAGTCGAGGGGGAGGGGACGGAGACTGAAAGCAATGTCTGACGAGACGAGGGGATGTTTTAATTCGCTAACTCGCTTTTAAGTTAAAACGGCTAAGGGAAGTTGTCGGAACTTCCAAAAATCCAGCTTAGCTGGATAAAAACCGGCAACTTGGATAAATGCCAAGAACTTATTGGCTAAAGTGAAGGGCTTTTTTGCCCCCAACTTGGCCTTTGCCGTAGCGTAAAAACCTATAGCCATCCAAACCAGCGACGCCTGATAGCTGGTAAGGGTGTCAACCTTTCGGGCTAGCCAGTCAAGGGCACCCCTCTTTAACTGGCAAAACAATTGGGGCTTAAGGTTGGTTATTTTTGTTCTTTTCTAATAATCAGCCGGATCAAACAAAAGGACTATCTTAGTAGATGTTTTAACTTTCAGCAGTTACACGTGGGTGCAAGACCCACCATCTCCACCATGAAGTATTTGCCTACGCTTCGCTTCGGCAAAACTTCATGCCCTGAAGTCAACGAGCGTCAGTGAGTTGTACTTCAGGGCGATAATCGTTAATTTACAACTTATAATTAGAGAAAAGCGATTATGTATTATGTTTATTTATTAATGAATGAAAGGCATACTGTCATTTACACCGGCGTTACTAATAATTTAGCCAGACGCTTAAATGAACATCAAAGCGGTTTGATTAAAGGATTTACCCAGAAATACAATGTTCATAAACTGGTTTATTACGAAGTTTTTGAAAACATTATTGACGCTATCCAAAGAGAAAAGCAAATTAAAGCCGGCTCCAGAAGAAAAAAGTTAGAATTAATAAAGGGTAGCACGCTGTCATTGCGAGGCCGCCTACGGCGGCCGAAGCAATCCCGTTGCCAAAGTACGACCGCTCTATAACGGGATTGCCACGCTCCTTTCAGTCGCTCGCAATGACATAGCAACAATACGTATCTTTATAAGAAACTAAAATAATAAATAAATGCTCCGCACCAAAGGCAGAAGAAAATTTTTCACCACCAGCAGTAAAAACCTCTATCGGGTCAACGAAAGAATCCGCGTTCCGGAAGTGCTGGTCATTGACGAAACCGGCCAGAAGGTCGGCGTCATGAAAACCAGCGAGGCCCTGGCTTTGGCTTTGGAAAAAGAAATGGATTTAGTGGAGGTCTTTCCCAAAGCCGCGCCGCCGGTGGTTAAAATCATCGATTTCGGCCAGTTTCAGTACCAGCAGAACCGGAAACTGCAGGAACAGAAAGCCAAAACCAAAAAAATTGAAATCAAGGGCTTAAGAATTTCCTACAAAATGGGCCGGCATGATTTGGAGTTCCGAAAAGACCAGGCAATTAAATTCCTCAAAAAAGGCGACAAGGTAAGAGTGGAAATGATTTTAAGGGGCCGGGAAAGGCAGTTTACCAAAGAGGCCGTCGTCAAAATAAATGAATTCATCAAAACCATCTCGCCCGAGGCTGAATTAATCATTGAACAACCGCTGAAAAAACAGGGTGGCCAGCTGACCACGCTGCTGGCGGCTAAATCTTAAACCGCTTTCTTTTAAAATCTTATGAAACTAAAAACTCACCAATCCATCGCCAAAAGAATCAAAATCACCAAAAACGGAAAATTAAAAATCCGGACCGGCGGCCAGGATCATTTTAACGCCCGCGAATCGGGAAAAACCAAACGCAATAAACGGCGGGACGGCAACCTGTCCAAAAGCAACGTTAGTAATATAAAAAAGTTATTGCCTTATAGTTAGTAATTAGTAAATAGTTATTAGTTATTAGTTAAAAGACAAAAAATCAAAAAATTTATGAAAAGCGATTTAAAAATTATTAATGATTTTACTGATTTAACGGTCTGGCAGTTGGCTCACCAATTAAAGATTGAAGTCTATTCTTTTACCGAATTACTGCCTGACTCTGAAAAGTATAATAGAGTTACTCAACTTAAAAAAGCGGTATCTTCCATTTCAGCGAATATAGCGGAGGGTTTCGGCAGATACCATTTTCAAGAAAACATTCAATTTTGCAGACAAGCGAGGGGTTCGCTTGACGAAACTAAAGATCATTTGATAACCTCTCGGGATTTACATGAAGCGCCAATAGAAAGATGTAATGGATTAATTGAAAAATGCAATTTACTTAAAAAAGTATTAAATGGATATATCAGATCTTTAAAAAATACCAAATACCATCAACTAATAACTAATAACCAATAACTAATAACTAAATTATGTCTAGAGTTAAACGAGGCCGCGTCCGCGCCACCAAAAGAAAAACGTTTTTAAGATTAACCAAGGGCTACCGCTGGGGCCGCAAGAAAAAAATCAAGCTGGCTAAAACCGCCATTAAAAAGGCGGGGGTGTACGCTTACCGCGACCGCAAAAAAAAGAAAAGCAACTTCCGCGCCCTCTGGCAGATTACAATCAACGCTATTCTGCGAAAAAACGGCCTGACCTACAGCCGCTTTATGGGCGAATTGAAAAAGAAAAAAATCGGCTTAGACAGGAAAATCTTAGCTATCTTAGCGGAAAATCATCCTCAAATCTTCGCTAAATTGATTGAACAGGTGAAAAAATAAAAAACGCTTTGACCCCGAGCTGT
The DNA here is from genome assembly GCA_001818835.1 of Candidatus Komeilibacteria bacterium RIFCSPLOWO2_01_FULL_45_10. Lineage (GTDB taxonomy): Bacteria > Patescibacteriota > Patescibacteriia > UBA1558 > UBA10009 > 2-01-FULL-45-10-B. The sequence continues at coordinate 4,607 of MHKL01000028.1, forward strand.
CATTGCGAGGAGTCCCGACTTTACGTCGGGGCGACGAAGCAATCCCGATGTTTATACTAAATACAACGGGATTGCCACGCCCCTTCGGGGCTCGCAATGACAATAAAAGGTCAAAGCGTTTTTTATTATCCGCGAAATCTGTGTTCATCCGCGAAATCAGCGTTTATAATCCCTCCCCTCTTAAGATCAACCTGATTGACCGCCCCATAATCCATAAATCCAGCAATAAAAGCTTTAAGGGCGATAAATTTTTTACCAGCTCAATGTACTTCTCATCCAGATCCGTGCCGTTCTTATGGTCGCCATTTCTGCCTTTGGAAATCTGGACCAGTCCGGTCAGGCCGGCTTTAAGCACCTTCTTCCTGAAGTTGCCCGCCTTAACGTCGTTTTCATAATCAACCGGATTCCAGGGCCGCGGACCAACAATGCTCATCTGACCCGTTAAAACGCACCAGAACTGCGGCAGTTCATCCAGATAAAATTTCTTGACCAAATAGCCGGTCCGGGTTAAATTGCTCTCTTCCCTTTCCAGGGGCTTGGTATGGATAAAGCCCTCGCGCCCCAGCACCTCTTTTAAAACCTTTGTCTTAAAAATTCTAATTTTATAAAAATTGAAAGGCCGGCCTTGCGACATCCTGACCTCATGATAAAAAAACTTACCCCTCGCCTCTGGATTAAAAAGCGATTCCAGTTTGGCCAGCAAAAAAATTACCAGCAACAGGGGTGAAAAGACAATCAAAACCAGGCCGGAAATGACTGCGTCAAAAATCCTCTTAAAAGGCGGGGTTTTGATGATTTTATCTTCAACCATATATTAAAAATAAGCTTATTTAACATAAACTTATTTGAAGGTATGATAGCAAATTTACCAAAAAAGTAAAGGATCTTGACTGAAAAAATAAACTGCCTTATAATAGATTGGGTTTTACCCAAATTTTATTTGGGACGGTAGTTCAGTTGGTTAGAACGCTGCCCTGTCACGGCAGAGGTCGCGGGTTCGAGTCCCGTCCGTCCCGCCAGCCGAATGTCCGCTTTATAATAATTAGCCGCCCTGCTTGTCCCGCAAACGAGTGAAACGAGTTATGCGGGATCACGGCAGAGGTCGCGGGTTCGAGTCCCGTCCGTCCCGCCAGCCGAATCAGCGAAAGTCATAATTAAGAAAGGTTTTTAAACCTCTCTTTTTTATAAATCAAAGTTATTCCAGTGATGATGATGACCAAACCCAGCCATTGCACCCAGTTTAATCCTCCGCCGCCCCCGCCGGCGTCCGTTCTTAAAAACTCCATGAAAAATCTGATGATTGAATAGCCAATCAAATAAAGCAAGGCGACTAATCCGTTGGCATTGATTTTTGACCGAGCCACTGACCACAAAACCAAAAAGAGCGACAAGTTCAAAATTGATTCATATAAAAAAACCGGCTGAAAATATTGTCCGGGAAAATCTGCAACAGGAATGCACCACGCTTTCTGGCAAGGCAGGCCGTAAAGCTCCTGATTAAAATAATTGCCCCACCGGCCAATGGCCTGGCCCAAAGGCAAAGCAACCGCCAATAAATCAGCGGTCTGCCAAAAATTCCAAG
>MHKL01000028.1:6286-6448 GCA_001818835.1 Candidatus Komeilibacteria bacterium RIFCSPLOWO2_01_FULL_45_10
TAATGCCGAAAAAAATCAGATAAAAATAAAGGTCAAAAACTTGACTGGTATTAAAATTTTTCTTTTTGGCCAGCTTTAAAACCAATCCCAGGCAAATAAAAACGGCCAGGGTGATTAACAAGCCGTACCAATATATCCTCACGCTGCCGACTTGCCAAAGAA
>MHKL01000029.1 GCA_001818835.1 Candidatus Komeilibacteria bacterium RIFCSPLOWO2_01_FULL_45_10
TAGCCGTCACTGGCGCTTTTGATTTCGCCTTTTTTGCCTAAGTTGGGAACGTCTTGGAGGAGAATTATTTGCATAGTAGAATTTTAAATTACCGCTAACCGCGCGAATTCTCGCTAACTTGTTCGCGAACCACTGACAATTAATAAGTTTACGGTTAGCGGTTAGTTCGCGCAAATTCGCGTCGTTCGCGTTAGTACTTAACGATGAAATTGTCAAAATCAGCGTTAGTTTCCTGCCAATTCAGATCAATTCTCTCAATGTTGCTGAATTCTTTTTTCAGCCAGCCCAGAAAGCCCTTAATTTCGGCCTCGGAATTTTGCAAAAAACAGTCAACAGTGCTGTCCGGTTCATTTCTAATCCAGCCCCTAAGCTGATTCAGTTGGGCGTACTGGTAAACGGCATATCTTAAGCCCACGCCTTGCGCCTGGCCGCTGATTTTAAGGAGAGCGCCTTTGGCCATAAGGTTATTCCGTCTGGTTGATGATTTCTTTGGCTTTATCCAGCTGGGGGTCGCGGCTGTTGTTGTAATCTTCTTCGGTCATTTTCAATTCAACGTCCGGCGCAATGCCGTTTTTTTCAATCAATCTCCCCTGGGGCGTGAGCCAGTGGGCAATGGTGATTTTTAAGGAGGAGCCGTCGGAGAGGTTTTCCAGTTCCTGCACTGAACCTTTGCCAAAGGAAGTTTCGCCGACCACGGCGGCCAGCTTAAAGTCCTGCAGGGCGCCGGCCACGATTTCCGAAGCCGAAGCCGAGCCGCCGTTGATGAGCACCACGGTTTTAAAGTCCTTGAGCTGACCGGTGCCGGCGGAGCGGTATTCCTGATTAAGCTCGGGGTTGCTGAATTCTTCCTTAACCACCACTTCGCCCTCCGGCACCCAGTAGCCGGCAATTTCCACGGCCGTGTCCAGATAGCCGCCGGGATTGTTCCTTAAGTCCAGAATGATGCCTTTGGGGGATTGGCTTAAAATATCGTTAGCCGCTTCCAAAAAGCCGCCGGTCGTATCCGCGTTGAAATTGCTGACTTTCAAGTAAGCGATATTGTCCTGGTATTCCACAGCCACACTTTTGATTTTAATGGTGTCGCGGGTAATGGCGATTTTTAAAAGCTCGGCGCGGCCTTCGCGCTGGACCGTTAAGGTGACGATGGTGCCTTTGGCGCCGCGGATCAGCTTGACGGCTTCGTCCAAAGCCAGGCCAGTGGTGTCAATGTCGTCAATGGCCGCTACTCTGTCCAAAGCTTTTAAGCCAGCTTTTTGGGCGGGCGAATCTGCCAAAGGGGCAATAATGGTCAGGCGGTCTTTTCTAATGCCGATTTCCGCGCCAATGCCCTCGAATTTCCCTTCCAGCTCTTCGCTGAATTCCTTGGAGCTCTGGGGGTTTAAGAAAACCGAATAGGGGTCTTCCAGGGCTTCCACCGTGCCCTTGAGCGCGCCGTAAAAGAGCTTGGCGTCGGTGACGGCGTCATGGTCAATGTATTTGTTTTTAATGATGTCCCAGACCTTCCAGAAGATTTTAAAATTAACGTCTTTAGTCAGGTAATCCGGCAGGGTGTCGGTGTTGATGACCCTACCTAAATTGGCGCCGTCACTGCCTGCGGCGCTGCCTACGATTTGCTTATTTAAGCCGATGACAATGCCGACGAACAAACTGATGACGATGAGAATAATCACCAGGCCGATTAAAAAGATTTTTGGCCGGCCTTTAACCGGCAGCGGCCCTGGCGAAGTCAGATTGGTGGTGGTAAATTCGTTCATATTATTCCTCTACTTTTTTAATTTTAACGCCCAGTTTTTTCAAACGCTCGGGCAGATTTTCGTAGCCGCGGTCAATGCTGTAAATGTTCCTTAAGATGGATTTGCCTCTTGAGGCAATCATGGCAATCAAAATAATGACGGCGGGCCTGAGGGCCGGCGGGCAGACCATTTCCGCTCCCACGAGCTTAGCCGGGCCAGTCACGTACACCCGGTGGGGGTCGGCCAGGGTAATTTGGGCGCCTAAGCGGTTAAGCTCGTTGTAATAAACGGCGCGGTTTTCGTAAACCCAGTCGTGGATTAAGGTGGAGCCGCTCGCCTGGGTGGCAATGGGCACGAAAAACGGCAGGTTATCTATGTTTAATCCCGGGTAAGGCCGGCTGTCGATTTTATCGGCCAGGGCTTTAAGCCGGGAAGGAAAGGTTTTTAAGTCAACCAGCCGGGTTTTTTGGTTGCGGGAAAAATATTTTTTGAGAATCTGGTATTTAAATCCCATTTTTGAAAGTTTCAATAATTCCAGTTCCAAAAAATCAATCGGGCAGCCCTTAATGGTGATGGCGGAAGCGGTGGTGGCGGCCAAAGCAATGAACAGCATGGCTTCAATCGGGTCTTCGGCCAGCTCGTAAGAAACGTTTTTATTGATGGTTTTTTTGCCGGTTACTGTCAGGGTGGTGGTGCCGATGCCTTGGATTTTTACGCCCAGTTTTTCCAAGAGGAAGCACAGTTCCTGCACCTGGTAGTTGGCCGAAGCGTATTTAATGGTGATTTCTCTGGGCGTCAGGGCGGCGGCCATCAGCATGGTTTCCGTCACGGTGTCTCCCGATTCGTAAAGGACGATTTCTCTGGGCGGGGATTTTTTAATCCTTTTGGTCAGGTAATACTGGGCGCTGGCCGAAATTTTAAGGCCAAAGTTTTCCAGGCCGTAAAGGTAGGGGGCAATGGTTCTTAAGCCCAGCTTGCAGCCGCCGGCTTTGGGCAGTTTAAAGGTTTTGAAATAATGCATTAAAATCCCGAAAAGAAAAAGGACCGAGCGGGTTTTGTTGGCCGCCTGGAAGTTCAAGGCCGCCAGGTTGATTTTTTTCGGGGGAATGATTTTTAGGTGCCGTGTGCCTAGCCGTTTAAAACGGACGCCCAAGCTTTCCAGAATTTCCATCATTCGTTTGGCTTCTTCCAAATCGGGAAAATTAAAAAGTTCGGTGGTGCCCTGGTTTAAAAGCGCGGCGGCCAGAATGGCCACCGTGGAATTTTTGGTGGAATTGACTTTAATTTCCCCCCGGAGCTTATTTTGGCCTTGAATTAAATAGTATGACATTGTATGATATGGTAAAACAATATAACTATTCTAATACTTTTTCAAACAAAGGACAAGTCCTATGAACATTAAGGCCAGAAGGGTTTTGGTACTACTCCTGTTTTTTCTTTTTTTGGGCTTTTCCCCGTATCTGATTTTTTACGGTTTGGGCTATAAATACAATTTTCAGAAAAACCGGCTGGAAAAAACCGGCGTTTTTTTCATTAAATCTTTTCCCCGCGGCGCCCAGATTTATCTGGACGGCAAGAAACAGAAAAAGGAAACGCCGACGCAAATCACCCGTTTGCTGGCCAAAGTTTACGAAGTGAAGATTGCCAAGGATGGCTACCGCGAGTGGCGGAAAAATCTGCCGCTGGAGCCGCAGCTGACCACTTTTATTGAGGACGTTTCCCTTTTTTACGACCAGCTGAAGATGGAGAAAATTTTAAGCGGCAGTTTTGCTGATTTGCTTTTAAGCCATGACCAGCAATTCTTGGCTTTGACGGAAGCCAGCCCGGCTGGGCAGACCATTTGGCTTTATGAGCCGGCCTCCGACAGCTTGACCAAAGTTTACGAAACCGCCAAATTAAGCGGTTTAAAATTGCTGGAATGGTCTTTTAGCGATAAAAAATTGCTGGTTAAAGACAATAGTAATTATTTGGTGATTAATGCGGAAACGCCGGGCGTTTATTTTAATCTTCAGCGCCTCTCCCCTTCTTTGTTTAAAGAGGTGAAATTTAGCGACAGCAACGATAATTTATTGTACGGCCTGGGCGCCGGCAAGCTGGAACTGCTTAACCTGCTGGAGGAAAAGGCGTGGGTGGCGGAAAGCGGCCAGATTTTAAGCTATCTGCCGTTTAACAACCAGCTGGCGCTGATTAAAAAAGAAAACAGCGAGTATTACCTCAAAATCAGGCAAAATGAAACCAGCGCAATTCTGTTCAGCTTGCCTTATTCCCCTGATTACCGGTTTTTAAAAGTCGCGGCCGACCGGTTAATTCTTTTTGACCAAAAACAGCGCCAGCTTTATCTGATTGACCCGGCTGACTTCAGCCAGCCCTTAAAAACGGTTTTAGCAAACGTTGACGATTTCCAGTGGCATGACCGGCAGATTCTTTACTGGAACCAGAGCGAACTGTGGGTTTATTATCCAGAATCGGACGAAAAGATTTTATTGGAAAGGAACAGCCAGGGCGTTAAGAACGGCTTTTGGCATCCCAATGCCGCCTACGTTTACGGCGCGGTTTCCGGCGAACTGAAACTGTACGAACTGGACAGCCGCGACCAGCGCAACGTTTACAGCTTACTGCCAATTTTTCCGGGGCAGGAAAAGCTGATGGCGACCAACAAAAAAGGCGATTATTTGTATTTAATCACCTCGTTTCAAGAAGTAGCTGGTTTCTATAAGGTTAAAATTCAATAGAAACTACTAATTACTAATCGGTACGAATATACGAATTTTATTTTTATTCGTATATTCGTAAAATTCGTAATTCGTAGTGATTATTTTCTAATTTCTTTTGCCACTAATTGATTAGCTCTAAGTAATTCGTCGAAAGATGTTCCAACATCAACCCACCAACCTTTCATTACCTCGCAGGTTAATTCCCCTTTTGCCAAATAAAGATTGTTTAAGTCGGTGATTTCCAACTCTCCCCTGGGGGAGGGTTTTAATTTTTTAATCAGGTCAAAAACCTGGCCATCGTAAAGGTAAATGCCGGTCTGGACCAGGTAGGACTTGGGCTTTTTCGGTTTTTCTTCAATGGACAAAACCCGGCCTTTTTTATCTATTTCCACCACGCCGTATTGGCCGGGATTTTTTATGGGCACGCTAAAAATCTTTGCTCCCCTCTTTTGTTTTTTAAATTTAGCGACCGCCGGTTTTAAATTATGCTGGAAAACGTTGTCGCCCAAAATCACCAGGATCGGCTCGCCATCGCTAAAATCTTCTGCCAAGCGGACGGCGTCGGCCAGGCCCCGGGGCTGTTCCTGGACTTCGTAGGAAATTTTCAGGCCGAACTTAGAGCCGGACCGCAAAAGGTTCATAAACTGGCCAGTGTGCTCGGTGCCGGTGGTGATTAAAACGTCTTTAATGCCGGCCTGTTTCATTTTTTCCAAAGGATAATAAATGACCGGCTGGTTGTAAACAGGCAGTAAGTGTTTATTGACCACGCTGGTCAAGGGTTTTAGGCGGGTGGCGGTGCCGCCGGCTAAGATAACACCTTTCATATTGTTCACTTATTTGTTTATTAGTCAGCGGTCAGCGTTCAGTTCGCGCAGATTCGCGTTGTTCGCGATGGTTCGCGAATGAACGCTAACGACGCGAATTTTTACGCGAACAAATCGCGAACCGCGAATATATATATCTTTTAGCTTTTAAGTTTTAAATATTCCTCCAACGCCTCGGTCCAACTTCTTAATTCCGGCAATTTGGTATTAAGCAACTTTGAATATTGCGGCCTTTTGGCGGCCATGGGAAATTCGGCGGAACTGACTGGGATTAATTCAGCAGTTAAGCCCATGATTTCCTTAATTTTTTCAGCCAGTTCGTGCCAGCTGCAATCCTGGGCATTGGTTCTATGGTAAATGCCAAAAGCCGGTTTGTCAATTAAAATCTGTTTGGTGGCCTGGGCCAAATCCTTGGCGTAAGTGGGGTTGCCAAACTGGTCATTGACCACCTTTATTTCTTTTTGTTTCAAAGCCAGCTCAATAATAGTGTCAACGAAGTTTTTGCCAAAAGGCCCGTAAAGCCAGGCCGTTCTGATCAGATAAAAGCCAGCGGTGTTTTTTTGGAGCAGCTTTTCACCCAGTTCCTTGCTGGCGCCATAGGCGTTGACGGGCTTGGTTTGATCGGTTTCCAAATAGCCCTCTTTTTTATTGCCGTCAAAAACATAATCGGTGCTGTAATGGACCAGAATGGCGTTTAAATCTTTGCAGATTTTCGCCAAGTCACCGACGGCTTCGCCATTAATCTGGTTGCAGAGATTTTTTTTGGCTTCGCATTCGTCAACTTTGGTGAAAGCGGCGGCGTTAATGACAATCTCCGGCTTAAAGCCCTTAATCTTAAGTTTTAAATCTTCAGTTTTGGTAATATCAAATTCCGGCAAATCCCCCACCATAATATCTTCGTTGGCGAAAGCGTTGATTAAAGCGTGTCCCAGCATGCCGTTCGCGCCCAGGATCAATATTTTCATAATGACTATGAATT
>MHKL01000030.1:0-3024 GCA_001818835.1 Candidatus Komeilibacteria bacterium RIFCSPLOWO2_01_FULL_45_10
GCTCGGAAGCGTTGGGGGGGGGCTTTAGTTGTCCCATATCTTTATTATGAAAAGCCAATTGAGCCATAGTTTTAGAGATATTATTAGTGTTGATAATCTACTTTCAGCTTGGCAGGAATTTGTTTTAGGCAAGAAGCAGAAAAAAGACGTTTCCGAGTTCAATCTTAGCTTAATGGATGATATTTTACAGCTTCATGAAGATTTAGCCAATAAAACTTATCAACACGGCGGTTATTATGCTTTTAACATTTCCGACCCCAAACCTAGAAGTATCCATAAAGCCAGCGTCAGGGATAGGTTAGTTCATCACGCTATTTACAGGATATTATATCCTTTCTTTGATAAAATTTTTATTTTTGACTCTTATTCCTGCCGTTTAAATAAAGGCACGCATAAAGCCCTCGATCGTTTTAAGTATTTTGCCAATAAGGTTAGTAAAAACAACACTAAAACCTGCTGGATTTTAAAAGGCGACATTAAAAAGTTTTTTGCCAACATAGACCATCAGATCTTAACGGATATTTTAGAGGAGCATATTCCTGAAAAAAGTATTCTCTGGCTATTAGAAAGAATAATCAGCAGTTTTTCAACCAGCGGTAAGACAAATACAGGCCTGCCTTTAGGTAACCTCACTTCTCAATTACTGGTTAATATCTACATGAACCGGTTTGATCAGTTTGTTAAGCACCGGCTTAAAGTTAGATATTATATCAGATACGCCGATGATTTTGTGGTAATGTCTGATAATAAACAGGAGCTGGAAAATCTATTGCCCAAAATCCAAATATTTTTAAAAGAAAAGCTAAAATTAGAACTTCATCCCGATAAAATATTAATCAGGACCTTGGCTGCGGGAGTGGATTTTTTGGGCTGGGTCAATTTTCCGGATCATCGGGTTTTAAGAACAACGACCAAAAGAAGAATGTTAAAAAGAGTAGTTAATAATCCCAAAAGAGAAACGGTTGATTCTTATTTAGGGCTGATAAAATGGGGTAATACGGAGAAGATAAAAGAGAAAATTTGGAAAATTATTAAGATTTAACTTCATATTCTTTTAGATAATTTTCCATTTCTTTTGCCTTTTCCTTGGTTAAATAAATCTGCCCCGCTTCGCCTTCCCGCCCTGACTCCCGTCTCGACTCGGTCGATCCGAGGCGGACGGCGAGGCTGGCGGTTCCGCGAGGCGAGCCGTCAATTTTTCGGTCAGTTAAATATTCCATAATTTCCCTGACGCTGACAATGGCTTTAACCGGCATTTTCAGCTTTTCTTTAATGTTGGCAATAGCGTCAATTCCTTCAATAGTTTTTTCCTGGCGATTAACAGCAATAACTAAACCCTTATATTCAACTTTAGCCAGATTATTTATCAATTCAATGGTTTCAAATTTGGTTTTGCCGTCGGTTATCACATCATCAATCAAAATCACTCGGTCGCCGTTTTTTAAATTATGTCCGACCAGGATTTTTTTGTCTCCATGGTCTTTAATTTCCTTGCGGTTGAAAGTATAAAATTTATTCAGGCCAAAATCGTTGTTAAGGGAAATAGCTGTGGTCACGGCCAAGGAAATGCCTTTGTAAGCCGGCCCGAAAATAACGTCAAAGTTATCGCCAAACTCATCTTTAATCAAAGAAGCGTAAAAGTAGCCGAGTTTGGCAATGGCCTCGCCGGTTTCAAAAACGCCGGTATTGATAAAATAGGGGGATGAGCGTCCGCTTTTTAAGGTAAAGTCGCCAAATTGCAGGGCCTGGTTTTTAACCAGAAATTCAATGAATTGTTGCTGGTAATGTTGCATAATATAATGTAAGGACAGGTTTTAAACCTGTCCTTACTGATTAAAATACACCTTCTGTCCCGCGCCGTCGCGGTGATATTTGCCAAATTCCGTCAGCTGATTGGCCAAATGGTTATTAACCACTGGCCCTTGTTCGCACAAGCAAATGCCCAAGGGGTCCATGCAGCAGCTACCGCAGACGCCAATGCCGCATTTCATATAGCGTTCCAAAGAAACCTGGCAGAAAATATTTTTGGCCAAGGAAAAATCCACCAGTTTTTTAAGCAGTAGTTCCGGGCCGCAGCCGTAAAGCCCGTCATAATTATTTTTTTCCGCTAAGTTTTTAAAAATATCCCAGGCATGCTCGGCTCCCCCTTCTTGAAAGCGGTGATAAACGTTAATGCCCAATTTTTTAAGCCAGTCCTCATAAATCAACTGGTCTTTGGCTTTAGCGGCCAGCACAAAATCAACTTTGATATTTTCTTCTCTGGCTTTTTGGGCAAGAAAAGTAACGGAAGCCACGCCCGAACCGCCGCCGATAATCAGAATTTTCTTTCCTGCCTCGCCTGCCTCGTCGGCAGACAGGCCGGCAGGCAGGTCGCCGGAAAAATTATAACTGGTGCCATAAGGCCCCAAGATCCCCAATAAATCGCCTTTTTGGCAAGCAAATAATTTTTCGGTATAAGGGCCGATTTTAATGGCGGCCAAGCCGAATTGGTCGGAAGTTTGCCAGGCAATGGAAAACGGTTTGGCGTCAACTTTGGGGAGCCAAAGCATCACGTATTGGCCGGGCCGGGCGTTAAGCGGATAATCAAAGACAAAGGTTTTGTAAACCGGGCTCTCGTCAATTATTTTCGCTATTTTAACAATAACGGGTTGATCAATTTTTTTCATAAATTAGCTGGTAGCTGGTAGGAGGGTAGCTGGCAGGAAATTTTCTACAAGCTACTAGCTACTGGCTATCTTTCTACTAATTATTTTTATGGGCCAAACCAATAACCTCAGTGATATTTTGATAATTGTGTTTTTCCAGCCAGGCCTTGGCTTCGTTAACGATTTTTTGGAAAACGGACATGCCGCGGTCATAAACGGCCGTGCCGATTTCCACGGCTTGGGCGCCGGCCATCATCATTTCTATCAGATCGCGGCCGCTGGCGACGCCGCCGCCGCCGATAATCGGGATTTTAATTGCTTGGTATAAATCAAAGACGCACCTGACCGCTATCGGCCTTAAAGCCGCTCCGGAAACGCC
>MHKL01000030.1:3036-13419 GCA_001818835.1 Candidatus Komeilibacteria bacterium RIFCSPLOWO2_01_FULL_45_10
CGCCTTGGCCACGGCCACCATATTTTCATTGGGTGAAACTTTGATAAAAACCGGCACTTTAGCCACAGCTTTAATGGCTTTGGTGATTTTTTCCGCCATTTCCGGCGCATGCTGGCCGCCCATGGTGCCGTAGCCCGGCGTGTGCGGGCAGGAAAGGGGAATTTCAATGGCCGAGAATCCGCAGCCCTCAAGTTTTTCCCAGACCTTTTTAAAATCATCTATGGTTTGCCCGATAATGCTGGCAATCACCGGTTCTTTAATAACCCCGCCTAGGCCGTTAAATTCTTCCTGGGCGCTTTCTGCCCCCTGGTTGGCATAGCCCACGGCATTAAGCATGCCGGCTTCGTAAGTGACGATAATCGGCGAGGCATGACCCTTGCGGGGCAGGTAAGAAATTGATTTGGTCACTGTGCCCCCGGCCCCGTTATTAATGATGTTTTTAAGCGAGGCCTTGGTTACGCCTAAAATGCCCGAAGCCAGAATGGTCGGATTTTTTAGTTCTATGCCAGCGATAATTGTTTTGAGATTAGTTGACATTTATGATAGGGGAAAGCGTTTTGACCTCACTATGTCATTCTGAGCGTTAGCGAAGAATCCTATTGTTCTTTAGACGTCTAAACATCAAGGGGATCCTTCACTGTCGTTCAGGATGACAGTACAGGGGTCAAAACGCTTTCCTTATTTTATAGTGGTTTATCTATTTTATAGCCCTTAAGATTAAGATTGCCCGGACCGCCCAAAGAAACCACCTCTTTAATGGCTTTAACCGGATTAGGCACTTTTAATTTATGAAGATTTTCCTTGATTTGCTGGTAAGCGTCCCTAAACGGCACGCCTTTCATCACTAATTTGTTGGCTTCGTGGTTGGCGAACATTTCCGGCGTCAAGGATTTTAGCAGCGTTTTTTTGTTGGGTTTGATGCCGTTCATCACCAAAGCGGCGATTTCCAAACTGCGTCTCGTAATGCCTAAGCCCTTAATCAGCGGCTCTTTGGTCAGCTGGGTATCGCGGTTGTATCCGGAAATCAGGTTTTTGGTAATGTCTTTAACCTGGGTTTGCAAAGCCACAATCACGTTAACGTTGCTTCTGATTATTTCAAAAACATCCGGATTCCTTTTTTGCGGCATAATGGAACTGCCGGTGGTGAATTCCCAGGGCAGATGGAAAAAGTTAAACTCCGGCGTGGTAAACCAGATCATTTCGTTGGCCAATCTTCCCAAGGTCATCATAATCTGGGTGCAGACGGCCAAAATGTAACTTTCGGTTTTGCCGCGGGAATTGACGGCGTAAATGGAATTCACCTGCGTCCGTTTGAATTTAAGCAGTTTGGTGGTTAACTTGCGGTCCAGATTAAAATTAACGCCAAAGCCGGCGGCCGCGCCCAAGGGATTCTGGTCGTTTAAGCGGTAGGCCGATTCCAAGAGCGCGTGATCGTCTATTAATTCTTCCAAATAAGCGGCGGCCCAGTGGCCAACCGAGGAAGGCATGGCCCGCCGAGTATGGGTATAGCCGGGCATGGGTATAAATTGGTATTTTTTTGCCATCTTCAAAAAAACCTTTTCCATTTTAATCAACTCATCACTCACCTGTTTTAGTTTTTTGCGGGCATAGAGGCGGGTGGCCACCAAAACCTGGTCGTTTCTAGAACGCCCGGTGTGGATTTTTTTGCCCAAAGGCCCGAGTTTGTTAATCAAGTAATTTTCAATGGCCGTGTGGCAGTCCTCATCCTCCAGTTTGATGGTAAATTTCCCCTGCCCATGGAGCTTTAAGATTTCTTTCAGCCCGGCCGTTAATTTTTTAAATTCGCTTGGCGTTACCACTTTTAACTTTAAAAGCGCGCGGGCATGGGCGAGCGAGGCCTCAATATCATAAGGCAAAAGCCGCATGTCCAGGATGTAGTCGTTGCCGACCGTGTATTTTTCCACCAAGGGATGGATTTTAGTTGATTTGGTCTGCCAGATTTTAGTCATAAATTTGTAAGATGGTAAATTGATAATAATTGATTATAGGCGCCAATAGTTCGCGAATAGCTCGCTAATATTTGCGTGTCATCCGCGGGCCATTCGCGAACTATTAGCGAGGCATTGACGTTAACTTTCCAAAATTTTTCTCCCATTAACCGTGGCGATTTCCACCAACTTTTCAAAATCGTAAAAACGGCAGGCCTCCTGCAGCATTCGCAGTTCCGTCCACATGTCCGCGTCCACGAACGGCTGGTAAAAATCATAAACATTATCAACCCCTAAGCCGACGGTTATGCCCCGCTCAAGCATTTCCGGCACGTTGGCGATGGAGTTGTGGACCGGCGCCTGGTATTCATCAAGCTGCCTCATGCCCAAAGCGGCCGAAGGGCAGACCACCACACCCATACCGATATCCGCCATTTCCTTGTAAATCCGCTCGCGGTATTCTTTTACTTGAGCCGAAACTGAAATGGCGTGGACGGCCGTAACCCGGCCTTGATACCCGTATTTTTTGGTAAAATCAATCAGCATTTCAGTGTCGCGTTCTCGGGGATTGTTTTCCTGGTCAATGTGGACGTGGATTTTTTTATTTAAATTTTTGGCAATGGCGAACAAGTTGTCAAGATTTTTTTTGTCATTAGGGCGGTCTTTGGAAGGCAAACCGCCGGCAATGTCGGCTTTAGCCGTAATTTCCTCATAAAGCTGCTTGGCTTTTTCATCAACTAATCCGCCCAAGGGCTGGGTAATGGTCAAAAGTTTTATTTTATCCTTATATTCTTCCTTAACCTTATTGGCCGCGTCAATGGCTTTGTGGCCGACGGCTTCGTAAGCGTCAACAAAAGTGGCGGTCAGTTTGCATCCCTGCTCAATCAAAATATCCAGCGCCGTTTTAATCCTTTCTTCAATCTGTTCCTGGGTGGAACTTCTTTTGATGTCGTCCGACATCAGCCACTTCTGCTCCATATCCACCAGGGATTTATCAAGCCCGTTGCGGGTAATGTAAAAGGCCTTGTCAAAATGAGCGTGACAGTTGACAAAGCCGCCCGCTTGCTTGACGGCGTCAAGCAGCTGTTGTTTTAAGTTCCATTTTTGGTTCATAAAAAAATACCGCCGGTTTGGCGGTTTAAAAATTTAAAATATCTGTCCTTTCTGTCCAACGGCAGATTTTAAGAACGCGTGCTTGTTTACTAAGCATTCTAGGCATTTTCCTTAGCATATCTTATTTTTAAAATCGTGGCAAGTTCTACCACCTCTTTTCCTTAAGAGCGTTTTCCGCGGCTTTCACCTGGGCTTCCTGCTTGCTGGTGCCTTCGCCCTCGGCCACTTTTTCTTCATTCAAGTACACGCCGACTCTAAAGAATCTTTTATGGTCAGGCCCGGATTCTTCTTCTACTTTGTAAATAGGGGTGATGCCGTAAAACTCCTGGGCTTTTTCCTGAAAGCGGCTTTTGGGGTCAAGATAAAGCTGGTTGGCCAAAACATAAGGCAGTTTAGCCAGAACCTGATCGGTAATGAATTTTTTGGCGGCTTTGATGCCTTTATCCATGTAAACGGCGCCGATAATCGCTTCCAGGGCGTTAGCCAGAATGTAGTTTCTGGCTTTGGGATTTTGATCTTGGGTTTCGCCTCGGCTTAAATGCAGGTATTTTTCGATTTTTAGTGAAGTGGCGATTTCGGCCAGCATTTTGGAATTAACCAGAGAAGCGCGCCAGTTGGTCAGCTCGCCCTCGGGGTTGGGATAGGCGCGGAAAAGATGCTCGGTCACCACCAGTTCCAGAACGGCGTCCCCCAAAAATTCCAGCCGTTCATTGTGGTCCAGGGGGAAACTTTTATGCTCATTTAAATAAGAGCGGTGCACGACCGCGCTTTTCAGCAAATCCTGGTTTTTGAATTTTAAACCAAGATTTTTTTCCAGGGTTTTGAAATCATCCATAGGTTCACGTATCACGTATCACATAGCACGTATCATCTGATTCTCAAATACGTGGTACATGATATGTGATAGATGTTAATGATAGATTAAGGTTATTTAATTTTTAATTTTAACTAATACCCAATTTCTTTAAGGCGGCGTTAAAAATTTCTTTGGCGTTTTCGTAGCCGATGATTTTTAAGGCCTCTTCGTCGGTCACCCATTTGGCTTCTTTTATTTCCGGTTCCGTCACGGCCAAATCCTTTTCCGTTGTCTCTATTAAATAGTAGTAGACGGTTTTTGGCACCGGCCGCTTGTTAGGCGCGTTAATCTTAATGTCAATGTTGCCCAAAAAGCCGTGATTAGTCAGATGTTTGACGCCGATCTCCTCGGTAATTTCCCTTTTGGCCGCTTCTTCCTGGTTTTCGTTCTGTTCAATGTGGCCTTTGGGGAAAGTCCATTTGCCGTAAGCGTCCAGGACCAGGGCGAACCAGTATTGCTGATTTTCTTTTCTAAAAACCACGCCGCCGGCCGAAAATTCCCTTGCCATTTCGTTTTCAAATTCCTTTTTTTCGCCCGCCGCTTGCATATCCTTGAAAACGCTGCCCAAAACGCCGTTGATGAACTTGCCCGAAGATTCGCCGCCGTATTTTTTTGCCAGCTCAATCGCTTCGTTAATGGCCACCTTAGGCGGGATGTCCGAAGCGTACTTCAGTTCATAGATGCCGATTCTTAAAACATTCCGGTCAGTGGTGGTAATTTGCTCCAAAGGCCATTCCGGCGCGTAGCGGGTAATGAAGCCGTCAAGCTCTTTGATTTTTTGGGTGACGCCGGTTGCTAGATTTTTGGAAAATCCCTGGTCGTCAAAATCAGGGGCAAATTCCTTTTGGTTATGCTCCAAAACCTGATAAATGTTTTCCTGTTGGCCGTTAAAGTCCCACTGAAAAAGCGCCTGCAAAACCAAGGTTCTGGCCAGATGGCGGTTAGACATATAAGAAAATTTCAAATTTTACTTTTTCTTTTTCTCCGTTTTTGATTTTATTTTAACCACTTCCCGTCCCTTGTAGTAGCCGCAAGAAGAACAGGCATGGTGGGGGCGGATGGGGTCCTGGCATTTGGGACAGCGGTTAACCGGCCCGGTTTTTAAGGCAAAATGAGCCGCCCTTCTTCTTTTTGATGAGCTGGTGTTTCGATGTGATGGTAAACCCATATTTGGTTATTCGTAATTAGTTATTAGTTATTTGTGAATTAGGCGTTGTTAAATTTGGTAATAGTATAGAGAAATAGGGGATTTTTGTCAAGAATTTGGTCATTTTTACGGGCCTTGACAAGGGTCTTGGGTTATGTTAAGATGATCTGTTTTAGTTCTAGGTCTAGCATCCTAGAATTGATGCTGTTTTGAGTTCTGCGTCCACGACAAGCATGGGGATTATTGTCAGCGCCCTTAATCTGGCTTCCCTTCGGGGCTTGCTCGATTGGTGCTATCAATAATTTTCTTGGACGCAGTATTGAGGACAGCAGCCCACCCCGTATTTTGCGGGGTTTTTGTTTTATCTAACAAGATACAAATTCCCCGCCTGCCACGCTTGCGCTAGCTGGCGGGCAGGTAACTTGTTATTTGTTTTTGGAAATTATTATTGGACAATTTCTTCTGTAGAAGTCGGCGTGGCATTTTGTTCAGTCGGTTGTTTCCCCACCAAGCATTTTTCCGGCCAGGGAATGTAATGGCTGGAAAATCTTTGTTTTTTAACGGCGCCGTCGGGATAAGTCACGGTGTAGTCAAAATAGGCGTCAGCGCCGGCATGGGGCTTTTCAATACATTTTTCTTCGCCGGGCTTAAGCTCGTCGGTTTCCAGGTAAATCGTTTCGCCAGCCGGCTTGATGTTGGAAACAACGGAATCGGTCTGCTCGCTCAAGCGGCCGTCGGCCGTGCCCCAGAAATCAAAATACAAATCATCGCCCTCAATTCTCGTTTGGATCAAAATCTGCCGGCCGGTATCGTTGGTGAATTTAAAATCGGGGCTGGGGCTGTAAATGGTGGCGTCTTTGCCGGCTGGTTCGTAATAAACCACGCGATAGGAATGGTTGCGCCTTTCCACAATCGGCAGACCCGCGGCCAAAGCCGCCCGAAAAACCGTGGTGCCGATTTGGCACAGGCCGCCGCCGTATTCGGGAATGGTTTTGTCGCCTTTAATTACCAGTTCCGGCAAGTACCCCGCTGCCTGGTCAACTTCGCCCAGGGCGTCAAGCAAGGAAAAAGTTTCGCCGGGCTTGATCAGGATGCCGTTTAAGGCGCTAGCGCCAACCGCGATATTGTGGCGCCGGTTTTTGGGGCTGCCTTTGAAGTTGGAATGGCCGGTGCCGATAATTTCATTAATGCCCAAGTCGTTGAGGCTGGCGGTGGTGATTTTGGCTTTGGTTTCCTTAACCACCAGCGGGATTTCCGTTTGGTTGTTTTTCAAAAATTCCGCGGCGATTTTTTCAAAACTTTTTTCCAAATCAAGGTCGCGGCCGTCCTGGCTGCTCTGAAATTCGGTGACGCGGCCGTTTTTGATTTCAAATCTGGCCTCCAAAGTCGGCTTAAAAATATCAGGCGCGATGTTTTTTTCAAGATAAGCAAGGGTCGTGGAAGCATCTAACCCCAAAGTCAGATTTTTTCCTTCCTTAACAAAAATCAGCCAGTCCTTAAAATCCTGGTTAGACACTGTCCATTTTTGATTTTGATAGGTGAGCGTCAATGAATCTTGATTGACTTTGTCTTTCAGCTGATTAATGAGAAAATCGGGGATTTGGTCTTTTTTGATTTGCGGCTCGCTGGTGACTAATTCCAGGGCAATCGGCTCACGGGAAAGATTTTGAATGCGCCTCAGCGATTCCCGGATGATTTTTTGATAGTCAAAAGCCGTGCCGGTCGCTTCCGCCTGGATCGTGACGGTTAGATCCTGGCTGATTTGGGGCCAGGCCTCTTTTTTAGGGACAGTGAATTTATCGAGGTTTTGCTTTAAAGCAAGGAGAAATTGCTCATTTTTAAAATTAAATTTGAGAGGAATGTTTTTCCCCAGGAAACGGGCGGAGAGTTGCTCCAGGAAATTCTGGCGGTAGCCCTTTTTACGGCCGACCAGATACGCCTCATCAGCCGTTTCCGGGACGTTAAAGCTCACCAGTTCGTAGGCAATATCCGGCTCCGCAGCCAGTAAAGTGGTGGCAATCGCGATCTCCTGATTTTTAAACTGATACTTCAATCCCGTTTTAATGAAATCATCAACTTTATTCTGCCAGTCTTCCACCGCTTGCGCATGGCTTAAATTGCCCAGCGGTTCATTGTTGATTTTAACGCCCGGAAAAAAGCGGTATTGGTAGGCATGAGCGTAACTTAAGGCGGCCAAGGCCAGCGCCGTGGCCATAATCAAAAAAATGGTTACCCCTAGCAGTAACCATTTCATCAGCCGCGGCCGCGGATAAGAAATTTTATTGTTGTTGGGTATTGAGAATGTCATTGAGCAGTTCTTTGGTTGATTCTTCGGTTTGGTCGGCCGTTGCCTCTTCTTGATTAATCATTTTCTTCCTTGACTTTAATGGAAATGGATTGGGATTTTTTGGCTTTGGGTAGGGTAATGGTCAAAACGCCGTTTTTTAAAGAGGCCTCCACTTTTTCCGGCATGATTTCCACGGGCAGGATAATGGAGCGCGAGAAGCCGCCCCAGTAGCATTCCTGGTAGAAAAAATCGTCTTCGGAAATAGTTTCGTCAACCTCCCTTTTCCCGCGGATGGTCACCATGTCGTTGTTGATGGAAATATCAATGTCTTCCGGGCTGACGCCGGCAATGGTTGATTTGATGACAATGGCGTCCTTGGTCTGGAAAACGTCAACCGAAAGCTGGCCCTCCTCATAGTCCTCGTCCAGCCATTTTTCTTCCTTTGATTCTTTGGTTTCCTTGGTGGCCACTTTTTGTTCTGCCGGCGATTCGTCAGCCAAAAAAAAGTCGTCTTCTTCCGCTGGCGCCGGTTTTTTGATGCCGATATTTTTCCCGAAAAGTTTCATAAGTTTATGCTTTAAAGCGACTATATTATACAATAATTTTATGCACAGGGCAAGTTTTAATAATTGACTAATAGATTAATATCAGCCACAGCCAGAGGCCGATAAGCCTATGGCTTAAAAGGCTGATCCGCCTATGGCGTAGAATAATAGTTTTATAAAAATAAAAACCGCTGCTGATGGCGGAATCATTTTTTTAAAGTCAGATTTTGGTACCGAGTACGGGAATCGAACCCGTGTTACCAGGATGAAAACCTGGCGTCCTAGCCACTAGACGAACCCGGCTTAAAAAAGCTAAAAGCAATAATATAATAAATTGAAGCAAAAGTCAAGGTGTGGTAGTATTTTTAAGTATAGGTGATTAGTAGAAAACTAAAACCTATCAACTTAAACTAATTACCTAATCAACTGATTAACTAATATGAAAATCCTAGGCATTGAAACATCGTGCGATGAAACGGCGGCCGCGCTGCTGGAAATTACGAGTAACAAATTCCCCGCCTGCCATCGGCTTCGCCTCTGGCGAATGGCGGGCAGGCAAGTAACAAAAAAATCTCAAATTCCAAAATTCAATGTCCAAACATTGAGTAACGTTGTTTTGTCGCAAACGGAAATCCATAAAAAATACGGCGGGGTGGTGCCGGAAGTGGCGGCGCGCCAGCACGTTCAAGCGATTATTCCCGTTATCAGCGAAGCTTTAAATGGGCAGAAGCCTGATTTAATTGCCGTCACTCAAGGGCCGGGACTGATTACCTCACTGCAGGTTGGCGTGCAGACGGCCAAGACCTTATCTTATGTTTGGAGTGTGCCCCTGGCAGGCGTTAATCATCTGGAAGGGCATTTGTGGAGCTTTTTGTTGAAGCAAGAAAGCAAAGAAGCAAGAAAGCAAGAAAGCAAATATTCAAATAATCAAATACTCAAATTACCCGCCGTTGCCCTTATTGTATCGGGAGGTCATACTGAACTTATTTTAGTTAAGGGCATTGGTCATTATAAATTGATCGGGCAAACCAGGGATGATGCGGCGGGCGAGGCGTTTGACAAAGTGGCCAAGCTTTTAGATTTAGGTTTTCCGGGAGGGCCGGTGATTGCCCATTTTGCCAAAGAAGGCGATGCCACTAAAATCAAATTTCCCCGGCCAATGCTTGATTCCGGCGATTTTGATTTTTCTTTTTCCGGCCTTAAAACGTCCGTCAAGTATTATTTAAATCAGATTGTACCGTCAGGCAATTTAAGCCAGAAAATGACCAATGATATCTGCGCCGGTTTTCAAAAAGCGCTGATTGATGTTTTAGTCAGCAAGACCGCCAGGGCGGCGCGAGAATTTAATGCCCAGTCAGTAATTTTAGGCGGGGGAGTGAGTGCGAATGAATTATTAATCGCAACTCTCAAATCGCGAATCGCGAATTTTGGAATAAATTTTTATTATCCTGAAAAGCAATTTACCCCGCACCACTTTTTGCGCGCAAAAAGTGGTGCGGGGTTTACCGGCGACAATGCGGCCATGATTGCGCTGGCGGGATATTTCAATATCAAAAAATCCAGCCAAGCCAGCTGGAAAAAGTTAAACGCCGAGGCGAATTTAAGGTTAGTTTAAATATTTCAGCAACCGGCTATCATCTTAATAGTTCAGGTTGCTTTTTTGTTGCGCCAATTGATCAGAAACAAAATTCCTATAAAAAATGCGATTCCGGAAATTTGTATCGCCCAGGATAACATATACCATTCAAACGGATTCTTTAGCAGCAGTATAATATATAACAATCCGCCCAGAATAAAAGCAACGCCCCCGACTATTTCATATTTCCATGAGATTATTAAAACTACCAGTAAAACCAAGGCTGGCAGATTATGCATCAACAGCCCCAAAACGGTTTGCCAAAAATTTAGTTTCATATCAAAAATATCCAAGGACATCAACATTAAGAAGGCAACGAAGATTATGGATAATATTCGCGGTGCCCAATAGACGAATTTGCCGGTCTTTTTTGGCATATTATTTTTGTTGATAAATATCATGTTTACCGACTGAATAGAATCTGACAGTATTTTCATCAACAAATTCAAAGATAATTCTGTATTCAAAATTTATATAAAAAGACCAGAAACCTTTCAGTAAACCGTGTAATTTATGGGTTTTTAGCCTTGGGTCAAAGGGATTTTGCCGGAAGATTATTTCTTTTTTCTCTGCCAGTTTTTGGATCTCTTTAGGTAATCTTTGATACAAGCGGACAAATTTTGGTAAGTATAAGATTGTTAGAGAAAGATCGCTTTTCATAAAACAAATTTATCTTAAATCTTTAAGGGATTTTAAAACCTTGCCCTTTCCGGCCATAAATTGTTTGCGGTCTTTTTTCAATTCCTCGGCCAGTTTATAAGTATTCCAAAGACGCAAAAGATGACGAAAAAATTCGCTGGTAGAAGCATAGTCGCCGGTTTTAACAGCGGTTTTTACGGTTTTAGCCATA
>MHKL01000030.1:13464-14967 GCA_001818835.1 Candidatus Komeilibacteria bacterium RIFCSPLOWO2_01_FULL_45_10
TAGGCGGGGGAAACACCCGCCAATGTACGTTAAAACAAATTTGCCTTATTATCTTAATCGATTGTATTCCTCTATGGAGAGTTGAATATCGTTGAGTATCTTTTTTAACAGCCCTTTGCTAATTTCCTCATGTATTGGTATTACTGTTGTTCTGCCATCTGGGTGTTTAAAAAAGACGTGAGACCCTTCGGCATCACGTTCTACAAAACCAAGACCCAAGAGGATTTTAATCAATTTCTTGGGCTTAATAGGAACTAATTTAGGCATAAGCAACTTCTAAGTTCTGTATGCCTACAAATTTAGTATTTTCCAGAGTATTTTTATGGGTATTCCTTAAACAAAGATGCAAAACTTCCTTAAGATTTTTAAGCATTTCTTCTTGGGTCTTGCCCTGGGCATAACAAGAGGGAATGGTAGGAATAGACCCGATAAAAACGCCGTCCTCATCTCTTTCAATGTATACTGTAAAGTTTAGGTTTTTCATATCTTTATAGTATCAAAAGTTGAAAAATAAGGCAAATTTGTTTATCCTGAGCTTGCGAAAGGCTTTAAAATTACCACTAAAAGAAAAATTTATTTTGGCTAACGTGTGGGCGTATGCGACGTTGGCGAACAAAAAGCCGTGATAAAATGATTATATCATCACGGCTTTTTGGAGGCAATATAGGTTAAAGCGAATTTTGGCCTCCTCCTATTTTTTATAGTGTCTGGTAATACTAAAAACCTCGGCCTGATTTTCTTGAATAAAAAACAGAGCTCGATACTGTTTATCAAGCCTAAAAGAGTAAATGCCCCGCCAGCGAGGCTCAAGTAATTCCGTATGTAAAGAGGGATGACGAAGATTGTTTTCGAAAAGTTCTTTGGCCTTGTTCCATTTGCGTCTCAAACCACATTTTTCTACAGTTTCATCAAGATCTTTCCTAAGTGGTTTGATGAGCATATTTTTTAGCGTAGGAAGATTTGCGCAAGCCCTCTTCTAAGTCAGTCAGGAATTCATCGGCATAAAGATTGGTATTGCGAAAATCTGCCACCACTTCGCCAACCGTATCTTTAAGGGGCAGTTCAAAAAGTTGGGTGGCCAGAGAACGATAAGCTTGGGCCTGTTGTTTGAGGCGCAAATATTCCCGCTTAGTCAAAGTTATACCTTCGTTGAGTTGTTTCGTTTGGTTGGTCATACGAGGTTAGTATAAATAGTATAAGGTTTTTAGTCAAGAAAAGGCCAAAATTTGCTTTAACCGCCGCATACGTGGTGTTAGGCGTAGTTTCGAGCTAGCCTTTTTATTTTGCATGTATATCTACAACTTCTGCTGATTGTGCAATAGTTTTTATAACTTCTAATTTGTCCGTGAAGACACTTACCCTTCCATCAGGATGTTTCTTTACAACGACTTCCACCCTTTTTTCAACAGGGTTGGAGAAAATTGCACCAGTTGGAAGTTCGGTTTTTTCATAACCCGTCAGTTCAAATACTGGCTGTTCCTTAAATACGATTTCTACAATCAT
>MHKL01000031.1:0-4392 GCA_001818835.1 Candidatus Komeilibacteria bacterium RIFCSPLOWO2_01_FULL_45_10
AAGACACTTATCAGGAGAGGATCGCGAGAGGCCTTGAGCCGGATAATATTGACAAGGAATTTTTGCGCCTCTGGTTTGCCGACCATTGCGACCCCTATCATGACGAGGTTTTGCCAGAAGCGCCTGGGGAGCTGGTGGTGGAATTGTCCAGCCGCTACATCAAGCTTTACGAAATGATTACTGGCGAAAAGTTTAAAGTGGAAGAAAGCCCCGCTTCGCCGAATCGAGGCGAGCCGATTTTAGAAAGAATGGAGGAAAATTTGAAAAAATCTGGATATATTGTATAATAGAGATTCTTATGAAAGTCATTATTATTTACGCCAGTCCGGCTGACCAGGACTGGGTTCAAAAAATCCAAGCCGAGCTGGATAAATGGGGTTTAAAGGCGATTTTGGAGCTGGCTTCGGCGCATAAAGTTCCGGAAAAAGTTTTGGGAATTGTCCAGCAATACAACTCCGAAAAAGACGTTGTTTACGTGACTGTAGCCGGCCGCAGTAACGGTCTTTCCGGCGTGGTGGCGGCCAATTCCATCCATCCGGTCATGGCCTGCCCGCCGTTTAAGGACAAGCAGGATTTGCTGGTCAATATCCATTCCACCATGCAGATGCCGTCCGAGACCCCTGTCCTAACGGTTTTAGACCCCAATAACGTGGCCGGAGCGTGCGCCAGAATTTTAGGCTTAAGCAGCTCCTCATTGCAAAACAAAGTTAAAGGGAAGATTGTCCAGATTAAAAAGAGTTTTAAATAAATCTTATGGACCATTCGCTCAGTGCCATTTCGCCATTGGATGGCCGCTATTTTAATAAAGTTAAAGAGCTCTCGCCGATTTTTTCCGAAAGCGCTTTGATTAAATACCGCTTAAGGGTGGAAATAGAATATTTAATTGCCTTAGCCGGCGAAGCCAAAATCAAGGAACTGAAAGAATTCAGTCCGGAAGAAAAAAATCAGTTAAGGGAGATTTACCAAAAATTCGATTTGCCGGAAGCGGAAAAGATTAAAAAGATTGAAGCAGTGACTAATCACGATGTCAAGGCGGTGGAGTATTATCTCAAGGAAAAAATCGGCAAGAATAGAAAGCTGTTGCCGGCTTTGGAATTTGTCCATTTTGGCCTGACCTCTTATGACGTCAACAATCTAGCTTACAGCTTAATGTTAAGGGACGGTGCTGCGATTTATCAAAAAGAGCTTAAAACCCTGCTGCTGAGCTTAAAAGATTTGGCCAAAAGATTTAAAAACATTTCTTTACTTTCTTTAACCCATGGCCAGCCGGCCAGCCCTACCACTTTAGGCAAAGAGCTGGCGATTTTTTACTGGCGTTTAAACAGCGAACTTGCCAATCTTCATCAATTAAAACTTAAAGGCAAGTTTTCCGGGGCCGTGGGAAATTGGAACGCCCATTGCCTTACTTATCCCAAAGTTGATTGGACCGCCTTCAGCCAAAAATTCGTGGAAGGCCTGGGTTTGGAGTTCAACCCTTTAACCACCCAAATTGAGCCATACGACAGTGCGGCCTCCGTTTATCACAATTTAATCAGAATCAACACGATTCTTAAGGATTTAAGCCAGGATCTGTGGCTTTATGTGAGCCGCGACATTTTTAAACTCAAAAAAATCAAAGGCGAGGTGGGCTCTTCCACCATGCCCCATAAGGTTAATCCCATTGATTTTGAAAACAGCGAAGGCAATCTGGGTTTAGCTAATGCCCTGTTAAACCATTTGGCGGAAAAACTGCCTGTTTCCCGCCTGCAGCGCGACCTTTCCGACTCAACCGTCATCAGAAATCAGGGTGCGGCTTTGGGTTACGGACTCTTGGCCTTAAAATCCTTAATTAAAGGATTATTAAAGCTGGAAGTCAATCGCCAGATTATTGAAACAGAACTTAACAACCATTGGGAAGTGTTGGCCGAAGCTATTCAGGTGGTTTTAAGGAAAGCCGGCTATCCCAAGCCCTACGAAAAGTTAAAACAATTAACCCGCGGCGAAAAAGTCACTAAAGCGGGTTTGCAGAAATTCATCAGAAGCTTAAAAATTGATAAAACCGAAAAAGCAACATTGTTAAAATTGACGCCAGAAAAGTATATTGGTTTAGCCGTTAAGTTGGTAGATAAATATTTGGACAAATAAGCAAAGAAACAAAGAAACAAATAATCCCCGCCAGAGGCGGGTCCGCCTATGGCGGAAAATATTCTAATATTCAAATAGATCTATGTGCGGTATTACAGGCATCATTTCCAATAACGAGGTATCAACCGAGCTTTACGAAAGCTTGCTCGCGCTCCAGCACCGCGGCCAGGATTGCGCCGGCATCTGCACTTATTCGGACCGGTTTCATTTAAAGAAAGGCATGGGCTTGGTGCGGGAAGTTTTCCATCAGGAAGACATCTTTAACCTTAAAGGCGCCATGGGCATTGGCCAGGTGAGGTATCCGACCGTCGGGGGCGGCACGCCCGAAGAGGTTCAGCCGTTTATGACCAGCTCGCCCTATGGCATTGCCATGGCTCATAACGGCAATGTTTTTAATTTTTGGGAACTCAAGCAGGAACTTTTTGAAAAGGATTTCCGGCAGATCAATTCCAATAACGACGTGGAAGTGATTTTGAACGTCTTTGCCTATGAGCTTTCGCGCTTCTGCCACCGCGAGTTTTTTGATTCTTTGGTTCAGGCCGTGAAAGCGGTCCATCAGCGCGTCAAAGGCGCTTATTCGGTGGTCGGTCTCATTGCCGACAAGGGCTTGATTGCTTTTAGGGACCCGCACGGCATCAGGCCGTTGGTTTGGGGACAGCGAAAAACCAGCTTTAAAACCGAGCACCTGATCGCTTCCGAAAACGGCATGTTTGAAATTTTAGGCTTTGATTTTTACCGCGACGTGGAGCCGGGCGAACTGGTTTTTATTGACCTGAAAGGCGAAGTTCACACTTACCGCGTTACCGTCAAGGAATTTCGGCCCTGTATTTTTGAATACGTTTATTTTGCCCGGCCGGACGCGTTTTTAAACGGCGTCAGCGTTTACCGCTCCCGTCTGAGGATGGGGCAGAACTTGGCCAGAAAAATCAAGCGCGACTATAAAAAATTGAAAATTGACGTGGTTATTCCGGCGCCGGAATCAGCCACCACCGCCGCTCTTTCCTGCGCCTATGAGCTGGGCGTCAGATACAGCCAGAGTTTGGTCAAAAACCATTTTATCGGCCGCACTTTTATCATGCCCGGCCAGGAAACCAGGCAGAAAGCCAACCAGTACAAGCTTTCGGCCATTGGTTTTGACATCAAAGGCAACAATGTTCTGGTGGTTGACGACAGCATTGTCCGCGGCAATGTTTCGCGCCACATTATTAAATTAATGAGAGACAATGGCGCCAAAAACGTTTATTTTGCTTCGGCCTCGTCGGTTTTAAAATGGCCCGACCTTTACGGCATTGATTTGCCCACCCGCGACGAATACGCGGCCTATAACCGGAGCGAGGAAGAAATCAGGCAATTCATCGGCGCGGACGTTTTGATTTATCAGGACCTTAAAGATTTGATTGAAGCGGTAACCAGAAAAGGCGACCTTAAATTCACCAGGCCCCATTGCGCCTATTTTGACGGCGATTACCCCACGGGCGACGTCACCGAGGCGGTTTTGGAAGAAGTGGAGCGCCAGCGCAAGGGCGAGCGGGGCAATATTAATCCTCAGAATTCCCAAGGCGCTAGAATGATATGAAAAAAGTTTTACTCTTAGGCAGCGGCGCGCGCGAGCATGCCCTGGCGCTGGCTTTAAAATCCTCCAAAGAAGAAATAGAGCTTTTTGTTTTCGGCTCTTCTTTAAATCCAGGCCTAAAATCGCTGGCCGCCGTTTATCAGGTCGGCAACGTTACCCACAATACCGCGGTTTTAAGTTTTGCCACCACCCATAAAGTTGATTTTGCCGTTATTGGGCCGGAAGCGCCTTTGGCTAGCGGCATTGTTGACGTTTTGGAGCAGATTGGCATTCCGGCCGTCGGGCCGGCCAAAAATTTGGCGGCCGTGGAAAGCAGCAAATCATTCGCCCGCGAACTTTTAAGCGAATATAAAATCAGCGGCTCGCCAAAGTTCATGGTTTTTCAGGATTTAAAAGGCGTCGAGGACTGGCTAAATCATTTAGAGGGAAATTTTGCCATCAAACAGGACGGCTTGGCTTCGGGCAAAGGCGTTAAGGTCTCCGGCGACCATTTTAAAAACATCAGCGAAGGACTGGTCATCATCAAGAATATTTTGGAGAGCGGCACCAGGGTGGTGATTGAGGAGAAATTAATCGGCCAGGAGTTCAGCTTAATGAGTTTTGCGGACGGCGAGCATCTGCTTCATCTGCCGCCGGTGCAGGACCACAAGCGGGCTTTATCAGGCGACCTTGGTCCCAATACCGGCGGTATGGGC
>MHKL01000031.1:4399-5447 GCA_001818835.1 Candidatus Komeilibacteria bacterium RIFCSPLOWO2_01_FULL_45_10
CCTGCGCTGATTTTTCCTTGCCGTTTTTAACGGCAGATGACCTTAAAGAAGCCAGCAGAATCAACGAAGCCGTGGCCGTGGCCTTGAAAAAAAAGTGCGGCCGCGGCTACAAGGGCGTATTGTACGGCGGTTTTATGGCCACCAAATCGGGCGTTAAGCTAATTGAATACAATGCCCGCTTTGGCGACCCGGAAGCCATGAACGTTTTGTCTTTATTTCCGCCCCGGACTTTCCCGAAAAATCTTTTGGCTGATTTTTTGCAGGTCTGCATTGCCATTATTGACGGCGGTTTGGATAAAATTAAACTTGATTTGCGGAAAGTGGCGACCGTTTGCAAATACGTGGTGCCGGCAGGTTATCCGGATCAGCCGGTCAAAGACAAAATCATTGACGTTTCCCAAGTCGATCAAAAAAGGGTTAAGATTTTTTACGCGGCCGTTGACCAAAGAGCGGATGGCTTGTATCTGACCGGCTCAAGAGCCGCGGCTTTGGTCGGCATCCATGAGGATTTGTTTGAAGCGGAAAGAATGGTGGAAGAGGAAATCAAGAAAATCAAAGGGCCGGTGTTTCACCGCGAAGATATTGGGACAAAGGAATTGGTTGAGAAAAAGGTAAGAATGATGAAAGAATTACGTTCTTAAAAATCAATGGTCTAACGCAAGGCCTTGCCCCTAGTGGTCATTGCGAGCCACGACGTTAAGTCGGGGCGTGGCAATCCCGTTGGTAAAGGCATTAACGACGAGATTGCTTCGTCGGCCAGCTAAGCTGGCCTCCTCGCAATGACAAGGGGGCAAGGCCTTGCTCAAAGTTCTATTATTATATGCCAAATAAAATCAATCTCACGGTCTTTGCTTCCACCCGCGGCACAGATTTGCAGGCCATTATTGACGCGCAAAAATCGGGCGAGATGCCTGACGCCGAATTAAAATTCGTTTTATCCGATAAAAAAGAGTGTTACGCTTTGGAGCGCAGCCGGCAAGCCGGCATTAAAACCGTTTTTATTAATCCCCAGGGTAAAACGCGGGAAGAGTTTGACGCCGAATGCCTT
>MHKL01000031.1:5478-5950 GCA_001818835.1 Candidatus Komeilibacteria bacterium RIFCSPLOWO2_01_FULL_45_10
TTGTTTTAATCGGCTACATGAGAATTATCACCAAGGTTTTAATTGAGCCGTATCAAGATAAAATCGTCAACATCCACCCGTCGCTTTTGCCAAAATATCCGGGCATGGATCTGGACGTTCACAAGGAGGTTTTAAAAAACCAGGAAAAAGAAACCGGCTGCACTTTGCACTTTGTTACCGAGGACTTGGACGCCGGCCCTGTAATTTTACAGGAAAAAGTTATCATTGCCGAAAATGAGACGCCGGAATCATTAAAAGCCAAGGTTCAGGAAAAGGAAAAAGAAGTTATTTTGAAAGGAATACGGATGTTCGCGGATCGTCGCGGATAAAAAAACCGTCAAATTTAATTTTGACGGTTAGTGAACAAATCATCGTTCCAATCCACTTGGCGGATTTGTTCGCTGGTCAAGGATTGGCCATCAGTTTCCGGGCAGGCGGGAGAATCGCAAACAACGGATTTATTTCCCCCAGC
>MHKL01000031.1:6014-7393 GCA_001818835.1 Candidatus Komeilibacteria bacterium RIFCSPLOWO2_01_FULL_45_10
GTTTCTGATGATTTCCCCATCACTCGGACCGCGCCGCGAAGTTTCAATAGCCCTGCCTATATCAGGATTGTACATTTTTCCTCCAATTTATTCTTGAGAAGTTCAAATTATTTACATCTTAATCAATTATTAAAAATAAGTCAAAATGCCCATTGCTTTAATCAGCGTTTCCAATAAAGAGGGGATTATTGAGTTTGCCAAAGGCCTGAATAAAGCTGGCTGGGAAATTATATCAACCGGCGGCACTTTTGAGGTTCTGAAAAAAGCCAGCCTCAAAAATCTGAAGAAAGTCGAAGAAATTACTGGTTTTCCTGAAATTATGGACGGCCGCGTTAAAACCCTGCATCCTAAAATTTTTGGCGGCATTTTGGCTGACCGGTCAAAAGCGGACCATTTAAAAGAGGCCAAGGCCAATCAAATCCCTTTGATTGATTTGGTGGTCTGCAATCTTTATCCTTTTTCCGAGAAGCCGGGTATTGAAAACATTGATATCGGCGGCGTGAGTTTGTTGAGGGCGGCGGCAAAGAATTATCAGTTTGTGACGGTTGTCTGCGATCCGGCGGATTATGAGGAAGGATTAGCAAAAAGCAAAGAACCTGCCCGCCATGGCTACGCCAAAGGCGTAGCAGGCGGGGCAAGAAAGCAAAGAAGCAAAACTGACGATAGATCAGAGGAATTTAGAAGAAGATTAGCGCTTAAGGCGTTTAATCATACTTCAAGATACGATCAAATGATTGCCGATTATTTCAGCGGCGTCAAAAATCTAACTTTGAATTTTGAAAAATTGTCTGATTTGCGGTATGGCGAGAATCCTCATCAAACCGCGGCTTTTTACGGAGAATCGCGAATCGCGAATCGCGAATTAAGCGGTATTGTTAACGCTGAAGTTTTGCACGGCAAAGAGCTTTCTTTCAACAACATTTTGGATGCCGACGCCGCTTTGAATTTAATCGGGGAATTTGAGGAGCCGGCCGCGGCCGTCATCAAACATACCAACCCCTGCGGCGTAGCTACCGGTAAAAACATTAATGACGCTTTTAAAAGCGCCTATCAAGCCGATGCACTTTCCGCTTTTGGCGGCGTCATTGTCTTGAATCGGCCTTGCACTAAAGAGATTGCTGAGGAAATAAACAAGGTCTTTGCAGAAGTAGTGTTGGCGCCGGAGTTTGAAAAAGGGGCTTTGGAGATCTTGAAACAGAAGAAAAATATCAGAATATTAAAGCTACCAGCTACCCCTCGACTCCGCTCGGGGCAGGCAAGCTACCTGCCTCGCCCTGCCTACCGGACAGGCAGGCGGCAGGCAGGCACGCTACCCGCTGCCAAAGATTACAAAAAAGTCATTGGCGGTATTTTGGAGCAGGATTACGATAGTAAGCAAA
>MHKL01000031.1:7419-11451 GCA_001818835.1 Candidatus Komeilibacteria bacterium RIFCSPLOWO2_01_FULL_45_10
AGCCAAGAAAAGCCGACTAAAAGTCAGATCAACGATTTATTATTTGCCTGGAAAGTGGCCAAGCACGTCAAATCCAATGCCGTTGTCATTGCCAAAGCTGGCATCACCTTAGGCATTGGCGCCGGCCAGATGTCCAGAATTGACAGCGTGGACATTGCCATTAAAAAAGGCCAGGGGAAATTAAAAGGCGCGGTGGTGGCTTCAGACGGCTTTTTTCCGTTCAAAGACAGCGTTGACAAACTGGCTAAATTTGGTATATTATCTATCATTCAGCCAGGCGGTTCAGTGAAAGATAAAGAAGTAATTACTGCCGCCGATCGGCATAGTTTATCAATGGTTTTTACCGGTATTAGGGCGTTTAGACATTAATTAGACATTAAAAGGATTAAGGATTAAATTAAGGATTAATAATAATGCCAAAAAGATATTTATTACTTTTATTACTCATTTTGCCCCTGGCCTTGAGCGGCTGTTTTTTTAAAAAGCCGGTTAACGAAAATATTAATCAGGCCAATGATTTTGCGATTTACCGTAGCGCGGACTTAAACGGTTTTTCTTTCGCGGCCAAATACCCCAAAAGCTGGCAGCTGGCCGAACAGTCCACCGGCAAATACGGCGATTTTAAGGACGGCGTTTCTTTCACCAACAGCAACGAAACCATTGGCGTCGCCATTTTGAATGCGGAAGACCGGGCCATGGTTTTGAACACTTTTAACATTGAAAGCCAGAGCCAGACCGAAGTTAACGCCACTTTAGCCAATGACATTTTCGGCACGGGCATGAAAGGCGAACTAGGTGACCGGTTTGAAGCGGTTTTGGCGGAAAACGGCGCTTATTTGATTCTCATCAAGACCAACGTGCCGGGTTCTGCTGATTTTCAGAAGTTTTTGAATGATTTTTCCTTTACTAAACTTAATGGGGTGGCGGACAAAAACATTTCCCTGAAGATTTATTTTGACGACGGCCGAGCCGCGGACGTTGACTGCCAGGCCGGCGTGCCAAAGACCGTGACCATTGAAAGGCCGAGCGATGACCTGGCTTTGATTCCCAAAGTCACCCAGCTTTTAATCCAGCTTTCCGTCACCGAGGAACTGGCTAAGGAAAATTTGATTACCGGCATTCCCCTTAACACCCGCCTGCTTTCTTTTGGCTATGAAAACAACAAGGCCATTGTCAATTTCAACGCCGATTTAAACGAGGGCGGCGGCAGCTGTTTGATGGCGATGAGGCGGAGCCAGATTGAAAAAACCATTAAGGCCCTAAACGACGTTTCGGATTTACAAATCAAGGAAGTGGAAATTCAGGTGGAAGGGGAGACTGAAACCGCCCTTCAACCATAACCTTATGGAAGAAAATAAATCCAATAAAACCACGCCCCGCGACGTTTTTTTGCATCTTTTAAGCATTGTGACCTTGTATTTTTCGGTCGGCAGCTTTATCGCCTTGATTTTTCAGTACCTCAATGTCTGGCTGCCGCAGTTTCCGGAAGCCAGCCATTACAACAGCGGCGCTTACGGCATTATGCGCTTTGCCATTGCTTCCTTGATTATTATTTTCCCGGCCTACTTATGGACCATCTGGTTTTTAGGCAAGGATTACGCCAGCCATCCCGGCAAGCTTAAGCTGGCCATCAGGAGATGGCTGATTTACTTCACTTTGTTTATTACCGCTTTGGTGATTATCGGCGATTTGGTGGCTTTAGTTAACCGGTTGCTGGAAGGCGAATACACTTTGAGATTTTTGCTGAAGGTGCTGACGGTCTTGTTTGCCACGGGCTCGGTTTTTACCTATTATTTTTGGAATTTAAAGAAGAATAAAATAGAATGAAATACTTTTTTTATTCAATTATCGCTATCGTGGCGCTGGCCGTCATTGCCGGTTTTTTTATCGTCGGCTCACCGGCCAGGCAAAGAATCCTGCGCTTTGACGAGGAAAGAATCCAGAATCTGTCTTATCTGCAAGGCCAGATCGTCCAGTTTTGGCAGAATAAAAGCCAATTGCCGGCCCTCCTGGATTTATTAAAAGACGATTTGCGCGGGGTCAGCGTGCCGGTTGATCCCGAAAACGGACAGCCCTATGAGTATCGGGCTAAAGGAGAGTTGTCTTTTGAATTATGCGCCAATTTTAATTTGCCGTCAGTTAGCCAGGATTATGGCTTAAATAAGCCCGCGCCGGCGCCGGTTTATTATGAAGGTTTTACTTCCGAGGCCAGCTGGCAGCACGACCAGGGACAAACCTGCTTTGAACGGACTATTGATCCTGATTATTTTAAACTCCGAAAAATGGATTGACTTAAATATTTATTTGTGGTAAGTTACGTCTATGGCAGTTTTTAGAAGCAATGATAACAATAATAATAACCGGTTCAGGACTCGGTGAGTTTTTGTTTATTAGAATAACAAAGCCGGGTCCAAAAGATCCGGTTTTTTAAATAACGCGGATTGCGCGGATAGACGCAGATTTTACGGATGTTTATTCCGGGGTAGTTGAGTGGTACAACGCCGCCCTGTTAAGGCGGATATCGCAGGTTCGATCCCTGCCCCCGGAGCCAAAAATTATTAGTATTATTTGCGTTATATTTAATATATGCTATAATACATTGTAGCCATTTTAAAAGTCGGATTTATTAAAAAATTAATTAAATTCAAATAAATCTATGATTAAAAAAATTATAACACTCGTGGCGATTTTTGCTCTGCTTTTGGCAACTAACTCTGTTGGGGCAACACCCCCCTCGACTTCGCTCGGGGCAAGTCAAGCGCAAAGAACTTTAGTTCTGCCAGAAGCGGCTGATCATTCCCCGGTTATTTCTTTAGGCACAGCTCATGATCCCCAAAGTGGCCAGTTAGTTGAGGGTTATGCCATTATTCACTACAAAGGCGAGCAAGCTAAGCCAGATCACGCCGGTAAGCCAGCCGCGAGCGTCTGCTATGGCTTTTTAGCTAAAGATGCCAAATGGAAAGCAGTTGAACCTTGGGTAGTTAATCCGGCTAATAGCCGGGGGTTAGCTAGTGATTTTATCTTTAGTAATTTAAGCGGGGATATTGCTAAGTGGGAAAATGCTGTTCAGGGCATTAATATTCTCGGTAACGGTTCAACCGCCACTGGCACCTTAATAGCAGATACTGCTTCACCTGACGGACAAAACGAGGTCTATTTTGCCGATGTTGCCAATGACGGGGCAATTGCGGTAACTATTGTTTGGGGTATTTTTGGCGGTCCGCCTGCAGGCAGACAATTAGTTGAATGGGACCAAATTTACGATGATGTTGATTTTGATTGGTCAGCAAGCGGTGAGGCCGACAAGATGGATTTTGAGAATATTGCTACTCATGAACTAGGGCATAGTGTTGGTTTGGCAGACCTATACAATTCAGCTTGTTCTGCGGAAACCATGTATGGTTATGCCGGGTTAGGTGAAACTATAAAGCGGGACTTAAACACCGGTGATATTGCCGGAGTTAACAAGTTATACTAAATTGGTTTTTCAAAGATTTAAAAAGCTCGGTCAGCCAGCCGGGCTTTTTATAACATAAAAAAATCCGATGACTGTAATGGTCATCGGACTTGAGAGAGACGGCTATCGTGCCGTTTGAGCGGTTTTGGCCGTTATCCTTGATTCGCACAGCCTTCGTACTGCTTGCCGGAGTGCTGCTTGGGTGGGACAGCCACTCCTGTTTGACAGAAAGTCCATCAAGTCAAGTATTAGAGCAGTATGTGGTTTTATGCCCTCTCGCTTGATAATGTGAATGGTGTAGAACGACGGCCAGCCACTATCTTTTTCCGTCTTGATCCAGGCGTTACCCCTGGCGATGAATCCGCTCGTGTAGCCAGGAATGTAGTCGATGGGCTGGCTGGTGACCTTAATCTCAAGCTTGGGTCCGTTAAGACGGTGGCTGATAAAGTCCAAGTAGCTTTGGACGCTCAAGCTGAGATGATGCTTTCGGCAAATTTTCTGGCGTTCGCTTTGAAAGTGCTCCTGCCATTTGCTAATTTCCATAGAGGGAAAGACAATCTCTATGGTGACTGTTT
>MHKL01000031.1:11487-13227 GCA_001818835.1 Candidatus Komeilibacteria bacterium RIFCSPLOWO2_01_FULL_45_10
GATGTTCGGGACAGAAGTTTTACTGGCGCCATTTTGTCCTTAATATCTGTTAAACAACAGATAACCAGTTTAAAGAATATTAATATATTTGCCGTTTACTGTCAAGAATGGCGAATTATCATATTTTACAAAAAGATAAAAAAATACTATAATATGTCTATTATTTATGATAAAAATCAGCGTTGAAAGCGCCTCCAAATACGAGGGAAAAGAGGTAAAAATTCCGGGCTGGGTCTATAACTTCCGTTCATCCGGAAGCATTTATTTTTTGCAGGTCCGCGACGGCTCTGGCTTTATCCAGGCCATTGTCAATAAAGCCGAGGTTTCCGATAAGGCCTGGAGCGCTTGTGAAAAAATCACCCTGGAGAGTTCAGTTGAGCTTTCTGGCAAAATTAGCAAGCATCCTAAAAAAGAGGAATATGAGCTTCAGGTCTCGGACATCAAAATCACTCAGCTTGCCGAAGAATATCCAATTGGCAAAAAAGACCACGGCCCGGATTTTTTGCTGGACATGCGCCACCTGTGGTTAAGGAGCACAAAGCAGTGGGCCATTCAGCGCGTCAGAAACACTATTATCAATTCAATTTACGAATTTTTAAATAAAGAGGGTTACATTAAAATTGATTCGCCGATTTTGACGCCCAATGCCTGCGAAGGCACAACCACGCTTTTTGAGATGGATTATTTTGATTTAGGCAAGGCCTATCTGGCCCAGTCCGGACAATTGTACATTGAAGCGGCCATTTTTTCCCACGGCAAGGTGTTTGATTTCGGGCCGGTGTTCAGGGCGGAAAAATCCAAGACCCGCCGCCATCTGACGGAATTCTGGATGATGGACGCGGAAGCAGCCAATGTTGAGCATGAGGAAAACATGAAAATTCAGGAAGAGCTGATTTGTTTCATCATTAAAAAAGTTTTGGCGGAAAATCAAAAAGAGCTGGAAATTTTGGAAAGAGACGTTGAACCGTTGAAAAAAATCAGGCCGCCGTTCGGCAGAATGACCCACGCCGAAGCCGTCAAGAAATTGCAAAAACTGGGCTCAGATATTAAAGAGGACGATGATTTAGGCGGCGACGATGAAACCTTGTTAACCAAAGATTCCCCAGTTCCGATTTTCGTGGAAAAATGGCCGGCTAAAATCAAGGCGTTTTACATGAAGCGCGACGCCTCGGGCAAAGTGGCTTTATGCGACGATTTGATTGCCATTGAGGGTTTTGGCGAAATTATCGGCGGCTCCCAAAGGGAAGACGATTACGACACCTTACTAAAAAGAATCAAAGAGCAGAAACTGCCGCTCAAAGATTTTCAATGGTATCTTGATTTGAGAAAATACGGCAGCGTTCCTCACAGCGGTTTTGGGGTCGGGTTAGAAAGGTTGGTCGGCTGGCTGTGTGGCACTCCGCACGTTAGGGAAACCATTCCGTTTCCGAGGATGATTAATAGATTAAGACCTTAGAATAACTTAAAACTCAAAACTTAAAACTAAAAAGTCAAAAGTTAAAAATTAATTTTAAAACGTATGAAAAGCGATTTAAAAAACTACGCGTTCATTGACAGTCAGAATTTAAATTTAGGCGTTCAGAGATTGGGTTGGAGATTAAGCTTTGGAAAGTTTAGAATTTATTTGAAGGAAAAATATCAGGTAATTAAGGCCTATCTATTCATCGGTTACATACCAAATAACAGAGATTTATATAAGTCATTACAGGAAGCTGGTTATGTGTTAATTTTTAAACCGGT
>MHKL01000032.1:0-826 GCA_001818835.1 Candidatus Komeilibacteria bacterium RIFCSPLOWO2_01_FULL_45_10
GTCATTTATCTTATCATAATGATCTTGAATCGTCTTATCGTATTTGGTTACTAGCACCACCCGCTGCTTTTGGGCTGGAAAAAAGACATTTTGGTAGGTGTTAATTTCGGTTACGGGCGAATAAACTTGGTAGCCATGTTCATTGGCCCAAGCGATTAATTCACGAATCGCTGGCGAGATGTAGCGAATGTCGCTGCGTAAATCGTAAAAGGGAGTTTGAGCAAAGTTAGTTTGATAAATTAGTTTGCTTGGATAGGTAAACGTGGCCAAGCCAATCATGAGCGCTGATACCAGTCCCACTGCCCAAAGACGCTGCCTGGTTAGCCAATTAATCCCAATGGCCACTACGCCGCTGAGCGGGAAAATAGCAAACTCTAGGGTTCGAAACGGATCAAACGGTAATCGGTTGATAGTTTGATGTGTTGCTACAATCAAGTAGAGTGCCGCTAGCCAGAGTAGTCCAAAAAATATTGTTGTCAAACTCAAGCGCAGTAACTGTTCATGCTGCTGAACCAGCAAGCCGACAATTAACAGAAAGAATAAGAGTCCGAATCCAGTCCAAATTTGTGGTGGGTACTGCAAGGGTACGGCGAATAAAGCCACTAGTGCCACAAACCCAATTGCGAAGGCAATGAGTATGCCTTGGCCGAAGCGCTTCTGAAGCCAACGGGAAATGTTATGGTGGTACCGCCGCAGGCTAAACACTACTCCCAAACCAATCGCGCCGCTGGCCATTCCAGCGATGGAATGACCTACAAATATTTTAAGGAGGGTGAAAGCTCGGGAAAAAACAAGCTGCCAATACACCGCGGTCAGTCCGGTAAAT
>MHKL01000032.1:846-5215 GCA_001818835.1 Candidatus Komeilibacteria bacterium RIFCSPLOWO2_01_FULL_45_10
GAAGGTCAGAGCCGGCCGGTTTGGAGCAAAGAGCGCGGCGTAAAAGATAAGCCAGCCGGCAAGAACGACCGGTAACCAGCTTTGGACAAAAATAGTTACTATCAAACTGCCGACAAACAGCAGGTGGTCGAGCCATCGGGCAGGCCACTGGCGAATCACCCGATCGGCTAAATACATTACGAGTGGAAAGAAAAATAAACTAACCGTCTCGCGCATTGGTTGGCTGCTCCAGTAGATGTGTGGGCCAAATGTTGCCACTACTAAACAAGCCAAGAGGCTGATTCGTTTGTCTGCGAACTGACGCAAAAAATGGTAGAAAAAAATTAACCCCACGCTGGGCAAGAGCTGCGGAATAAAAAGAAATGCCGTCAGAGGTTGAAGGCCGAGGAGCGTTAGAAGGTAGACAAAAAGATGCAGGACCGGAAAGACGCCATAGTCGTAAAAGCTGCCCGACCAATTAATTTGTTGGTTGTCGACTAGGTATTGGACTTGTTCAAAATCACGCATCCCCTCCTCGCCAAACGGAATGGGGTAGCCCAGTAGATACGGCAAAATTCTCAGTAGGTACGTCAGCAACACAATGACGGCCAACCAGAAATACTCGTGACGAATTATTTTTATAATTTTTAACCGGTCGCCCATTAGTACGTATTGAGGTTATAAACTTTCATTACTCCGTCGTCGTAGATTTTTTTAAAATTCTTATCGTAATAATTGGTAATGCTTTCAGTTACTGGTTCGGTTGGAAAATTATTAGCATACACCACCGAACGCATGGCGTTGGTTAGGATAACGTATGTATCGGTTTCAGCGCGCTGTAGTTGACGGTAACGATAGAAAAGCTTTTGGTGTGGCTCCTCGTTAGCCTCGAAAAATTGAATCCGCTCGTCACTAAAGTAGCGAAACAAAGCGGCGGTACGCAAGTCGCTCATTATAATTCCGGTCAAATTTAAGCTGATAATATTTTTGACTGCGGCCATTTCTTCAGCGCGGTAGTAGCGTCGCTGTGAGTATGGATCGTTAAAGATAATAAATTGAGAAATAA
Organism: Candidatus Komeilibacteria bacterium RIFCSPLOWO2_01_FULL_45_10; assembly: GCA_001818835.1. Taxonomy (GTDB): domain Bacteria; phylum Patescibacteriota; class Patescibacteriia; order UBA1558; family UBA10009; genus 2-01-FULL-45-10-B. The sequence continues at coordinate 1,892 of MHKL01000032.1, forward strand.
TCAAAATTAAACACGTGACACCAACTACGATCGGACGAAATTTTTTAACCCCAACCCAGTAGTGAGCAAAGAGAATAAAAGTTAACGGAAAGCTGTAATCAAAGACACGCCCGATATAGCCTTGGCCGATTAAACCAATCGTAATAATACTAATGCCTAAAAACCAGCCGCACAAAACAACGTTTAAGGCGGTGGGTGTTTGCTGCTTTAAAGGTGGCAGAAGAGTTAAGAGGTAGAGATGCAGAATAATTACTTGAGCGAACAGGGCGTTGAGTGTTGGAGCTGAAATAAAAATGTGTTGTGTTCCTGGAGCGAAAAAAGGATGTAGCCAGTTTATTTGGTAGATAAGTAATCCGCTGGCAACCATAATGGTTAATAGCGGCAAAGAGGCATGCCAAAAATGATCAACAAATGGCCTAAAGTAGCGATAAAATAGCCACCCACCCACCAGAGCAATAGTGGCAAATAGCGCTTGCCAGCTGACTAGCGCGGAATTAATTAAAGAAATTTGGAGTGGCGTGACATCAAAAAGTACCAGCCAGCACAGGTGAAAAAAAATCAATCCGCCCAACGTGAGGCCAAGTTTGAACGATAATAGTCGCGCGAACCAAAATGCGACTAATAATCCAAAGAAAATTGTAGCGATTGCTGTGGCTGCCGTATGGTACGACGTCATTACGATGAGGCTTGCTATCACCAAACCAGCAAGGTAGTAATTTTTTTTCGTGCAGGTAAATCGTAACAGAGACCATAGAATCCAATAGATTAAAACATAGCTCAAGCCGCTGTCGTTAATGCCGATATTTTTAGTGTAGGCCATTAAATTTTCTGAGGCGATCGCATATGGTATGGTAGCTAGTACCCCACCCCAGATTTTTTGAGTCACTTCCCATCCCAGTAGAAAGATGCCGATAAAACCAAGCAAAAAGATAATGTAAAAATCACCAAATAGGTGGTCACTGATCATTTTGAAAAAAAACTTTGTCGGGTACTTAGTTAATTTATCCGTAAAGTGTTGATAGCTCCAGAAATCACTCAAACCATCGGCCCGTAGTTCAAACGCCTCATAGGGAGAAGCATCAAGTGCGAAGTTGATTTGATAATACGAGCGGAGGAAATAGCCGGTTATAAAAATTACCAGCAAGGCCGCAACCACCCAGACTATTTGGTTGTCGCGTAGGTATTTCCACATTACCGTTCTTTAATCCCTAAAATACTGAGCATAAATGCCGCCGTAATTGTCTGGATGCCCACCACTGCCAGGGTGAGTGCGGTAATAGCGGTTTTTATCTCATGGAGTTCGCCAAAGCCGGTGGCGACCCACTGCCAAACAATCCGGCCATACAGCAGTCCGCCGAGCAAGGTAATAATTCCGCCTACTACGCTTGCCCGTTCAATAGTAACGAAGCGGTAGAGGCGGTTCATTAGTCGGCTGTCGTCACCGAGGTGCGTCATCGCATAGGTTTTGGCAAAAGCGCTAAAGATGATTAGTTGGTAGCCGACTAAAATCAAAAGTGCGGCGGCAAAAAGTGGGTGATACTGGAACGGTGCGCCGCCCAAAGACAGCTTCTCGTTGAAAATTAAAAGAAAAAAAGCAATGCCGACGACGCACAGCAGGCTGCCGGGTAGAAAGAAAAGCAGCAGCGGACTGTAAAGTAAAATGAATCGTAAGTGGCGCCAGCCGTCGCTGAAAGTTTTGAGTTTGGAATTTCCCTGCCGCCGAGCGTAATTGATCGGTAGCTCGGCGATTTTTAGGTGGCGCCTTGCCGCGGCGATTATCATCTCGGACGCGAATTCCATGCCGGTAGTTTTTGGTCTGATCTGATCAAACGCCTGGCGGCTGATAGCGCGCATGCCGCAGTGGACATCGTGGACGTTAATATGAAAAAGCCAGCGCACCAGTCCGGAAAGAATCGGATTGCCCAAGTAGCGGTGCAGCAGCGGCATCGCCCCGGGTTGAATCGTTCCGGCAAATCGGTTGCCGATGACAAAATCAGCGCCAGATTCAAGTTGCTCGATGAATCGCGGGATGTCGTTAAAATCGTAGGTGCCATCGGCGTCAGCCATGATCAGGTAGCGTCCACTAGCGGCTTTAATCCCCTCTTGGTACGCGATGCCGTACCCGACGCGGTCGTGCTTGATTAGTTTGACACCATGCTGGTGAGCGATTTCCGGCGAGCGGTCGGTGGAAGAATCCGAGACAATAATTTCTCCCGCCAGGTTGTGGCGGGCTAGTACCGATTTGATTTGTTCAAGACACGCGCCAAGCGTTTTTTCTTCATTGCGACAGGGTAAAATGACGCTGAGGGTTGTTTGGGGAGAGTGGTTTAGCATTGGGCTGGTAACGGGGTTATTTTATGATTGGCTGGTTTGTGCTTGCTAGAATTATACCGTACATTAACCTTTTTAAAAAACCTTACTTTTGGGCTTTTTGCCTCATATACCGCGTGCTATAATGGATTGGCGTTACTACTTTTGTGATATGTGGAGCATTAAAAAAATAACCCACGGCACGGAGCAAAACCAATACCACTGGCATAGCTACTACGATTTGCCAGTTTTTAATGCCGCTAGTCAACTGGTGGTTGCTCAGCGGGTTAATTTTGCCAATCGTCGGCCGGTCCCAGAAGACAAAATTGAAATCGGTATCATTGATGTCCGTCAGATGGATTCGTGGGAAAAAATTGGTGAGAGCCGAGCCTGGTCGTGGCAGCAGGGGGCGATGGCTCAATGGGTCGCTAATACCAATACGATTATTTGGAATGATCGAGTCGATAATCAGTTTATTGCCCGGCGGCACAATATTGTCACCGGTCAGCAGACCATTATCCCCTACCCGATTTACGCGGTTACCGCCGATGGCAGTGTGGGGTTATCATTGAATTTTTCTCGGCTCAATGGTATGCGTCCGGGCTACGGGTATGCCGGTATATCGGATGCGTCGGCGCTGCAACGGCGGCCGGCTGATGACGGCATTTGGCGGGTAGACTTATCGACTGGCGTCGCGAAGTTAATTGCTTCTATCGCTGATTTGTATACTACTATTCCATTGTGGCAACGACTGCCACTCGCCGCCCATCGCTATTTTTACTGGGTTAACCATCTTAAATTTAGTCCGGATGGCACTCGCTTTACCGTAAAGTATCGGTTCCGCGTACTTAATCGATCGTGGCGCGAGCAGCAATCATTCAGTTTGACCGGTGAGAACACGACGGGCCGCTGCCAGTATCTAGTTGATGCCGCTTCGCACGTGCTCTGGAAAAATTCATCGCAGCTCTACCTCTGGCGGAAGGATGGTTTCTATTTGTATCAGGACGGCGGGCG
>MHKL01000032.1:5284-5769 GCA_001818835.1 Candidatus Komeilibacteria bacterium RIFCSPLOWO2_01_FULL_45_10
AAATCAATTTATCTACGACCAGCCGTACCAAAAAGAAATCCCGCTTTACCAGTATGATGAAACTACCAAGCAGCGAGCGCTGGTTGCCAGGTTTAAAAATCATCAGCCGGCAAATGGCGAATTTCGTTGTGACTTACATCCGTGCTTTAGCGCCGATGGTCGTAAAATTATTGTCTCATCGCTGCAGGACGGCGGTCGACAACTTTACCTACTTGAAAGAAACTAACTATGCCAGAGCGCGCTGATCCCGACAATACGTTTTTCCAACACCGGCTTGTTTTTCGGTGGCTGTTTGGATTTATGCCGGTACTGCTGCTCCATCGCAGCCCGTGGCGTGACGCGTTGCTGTGGCGCTACCGCTGGGCAGCTCGACGTTGCCGGGGAAAAGCCGTACTCGATATTCCCTGCGGCATGGGTTGGGGCACTTCGATTCTAGCTAGGGCAAAACCGCAGCGGTTAGTCGGCATTGATTATTCGACTGAAGC
>MHKL01000032.1:5887-6370 GCA_001818835.1 Candidatus Komeilibacteria bacterium RIFCSPLOWO2_01_FULL_45_10
GTTTGGAGGGCATTGAGCACATTACTTTTCAGCACGCACCTATTTTTTTGGCTGAAGTTAGTCGAGTATTAAAGTCTGGTGGCGAGTTACTTCTTTCATCTCCATACCCAAAAACTAGTAACCACAGTGGTAACCAGTTTCACCTTCATGAGTATCGGCCGGAAGAAATGCGGGCGCTGTTGGAAAAATATTTTAAAGTAACAGAAGCGTTTAGTCGTCCGTGCGCCAACTTGATTGTTAGTTATTATCGAGCGGTCAAAACGGTTTCATGATTGGTCTGGCGTGAGACCCAGGCGCAGTACGCTGGTGACACCACGATAAAATTTTGTTGAAGTAACTCATCAGTGCTCGTTAGTTTTTGGGCGCTGTTTTGTTTTAGGTTTAAGTGCGGGTTGGCATTCAGAGCCGCTTGATATTGTTTGTACTCGCTGGAATTGTCCCAGTATGATTCAGCCGCAACGACCGCGGCAACTTTGCGGCAGA
>MHKL01000033.1:0-147 GCA_001818835.1 Candidatus Komeilibacteria bacterium RIFCSPLOWO2_01_FULL_45_10
TGGCCGCCGGCGTTTCGGTTAAACCCGATAAACTCAACTTCATCATGAGGGCAACGGAGGAGGAAGAAAAAAGCGTGGTGGTGGAGAATATTTCCGACCGACCGGTCATTTACAATTTGTACGTTGACGAAATGGAAGACCAGATTT
>MHKL01000033.1:194-336 GCA_001818835.1 Candidatus Komeilibacteria bacterium RIFCSPLOWO2_01_FULL_45_10
GTGAAAGTCAAAGCCAGCCCGCGTGTCCCTGGTTTGTTTGCCACCAATTTATCCATTGTCACGCAGGATCTTGATCGGCGCACTTTTAACGTGGCCACCGGCGTTAAGGTGCCGCTTACTTTACAGGTCGCGCCATCTACCG
>MHKL01000033.1:436-3665 GCA_001818835.1 Candidatus Komeilibacteria bacterium RIFCSPLOWO2_01_FULL_45_10
GAAGCATTGGTGGGATAAATTGATTAATATTTTTAAAAGAAAATGAATAGTCATTGGGGTAAAATCCAGGTTTACACCGGCTATGGCAAAGGCAAAACCACGGCCGCTTTAGGATTAGTGATCAGGGCATTGGGCAGGGGCAAAAAAGCAGCGATTGTTTATTTTGACAAGGGCGGCAACCATTATGGCGAAAGAGAAATTCTGGATCAGCTGGCGGGCGATAATTTTCAATATTTTGTCACGGGCGCCGAGAGGTTTGATCCGGAAAGCAAGACCTTTCGTTTTGGGGTGGAAGAAAGAGATAAGCAAGAGGCCGAGCAAGGCCTGAAAATCGTTGAGGATTTGTTTAAAAAAGCGAGCTTGGACCTGCTGGTTCTTGACGAAATCAATTCCACTATTTCTTTGGGCATGTTAAAATTGGAAGACGTTCTGGACTTATTGAATAAAAAGCCGCCCGGTTTGGAGCTGGTTTTAACCGGCCGCGATGCCCATCCCAGGATTTTGGAAAAAGCGGATTTGGTCACGGAAATGAAAATGGTCAAGCATTATTTTTACCAGGGAACGGAGGCGAGGGAAGGAATAGAATATTAGCCAGTAGCTTGTAGCTAGTAGGAAATTTAATTCTACCGCCTACAAGCTACAAACCACTAACTACTAACTAAAAATATGAAATCACTAAAATTCATCATCATCGCGATTGTTTTCTTTGCGGTGGGTTTTTTCCTGGGCCAAAGCTTTCAGCCAGCGGGCTTAGTGACCACTAATCAGCCGTCTGATCAAGTTACCTTGTCGCCGGCGACTTATACCTTGGCGTTCGGCGAAAACGAAATAACGGAGTTTCAGAACGTGGCCCTCAAGGGCGAGCAGACGGTTTTGGATTTGCTCAAGCAGCTGACCGCTCAAAATAATATTGTTTTGGAAACCAAGGATTATGAAAATTTGGGGACTTTGGTGGAAACCATTGGCGGGAAGAAAAACGGTCAGGAAAATAAATACTGGCAGTACTGGGTCAACGGCCAAATGCCCCAGGTGGGCGCGGGCCAGTATCAGTTAACTGGCGGCGAAACCGTGGAATGGAAATTTACGGAGTTTAAGGAGGAGGCGTTATGAAAAAAACAATTATTGCTTTAATCATCATATTTGCTTTTATTTCCGTCATTATTCGTTTAGTCCCTCACCCCGCTAACTTCGCCCCCATCGGCGCCTTAGCTCTGTTCGCCGGCGTTTATTTGCCGAAAAAGTGGTCGTTAATTTTACCGATAACTTTAATGTTGATTTCCGATATTTTTGTCGGTTTTTACGACCCTCGCTTAATGGCCGTAGTTTACAGCTGTTTTTTATTGACGGCGGTTATTGGCTGGTCAGTTAAGAAAAATAAAAATATCTTAACCATTTTGACCGCTTCTTTGGGCATGTCCGTTTTTTTCTTTTTAGCCACCAATCTGGCTGTTTGGGCGTTTTCCGAGTGGTATCCCCATAATTTTGGCGGCTTAATGCTGAGTTATTATTTGGCCGTGCCGTTTTTCAGAAATACCCTGTTCGGGGACCTTTTTTTCACCGCTGTGTTCTTCGGCGTTTATGAATTAATCCGTTTAAGATTATTTAAGCCGATTTTCACCAAAGAAATCAAAATCCGCAGTTAAGTCGGTCATCGTAGCCACGCGCCTTGGCGCGTGGCTACAAGGCAGCGCGGCTACTGCATTGTCCGTAATTGTGATATAATAATAATTGTCATTTATCATTTGTCATTGATCATATGAACATCAACGATTTATTTGAAATTGCCGTTAAAAAAAAGGCCTCTGACATTCATTTAGTGGCTGGCCGGTTGCCGCTCCTTAGAATTGACGGGGATTTAACCTCCATTCCCAAATCGGAAACGGTGACGCGCCCTTTGCTGGAAAAGATGATTTTTGGCGTCTTAACTCCCAATCAGAAGGAGAAGTTTCTTAAAGAAAGGGATTTGGACCTTTCTTACGAAATTCCGGACAGCTCCAGATTCCGGGTCAATATTTTTTGGGAAAGAGACAGTATGGGGCTGGCCGCGAGAATCATTTCTTCAAAAATTCCGACGATGGAAGATATTGCCATGCCCCAGGTGGCTTACGAAATGACCAGGGCCAAGCAGGGCTTGATTTTGGTCACCGGTCCGACCGGCTGCGGCAAATCCACTTCGCTTGCCGCCATGATTAATCTAGTCAATCAGGAGCGGACGGCCAACATCATCACGCTTGAGGACCCGATTGAGTTTTTATTCAAGTCGGAAAAGTCCATTATTGTTCAGCGTCAGCTGGGCACGGACATGATGTCTTTTCAGAGCGCTTTAAAGCACGTGCTGCGGCAGGACCCGGACGTGATTATGGTGGGCGAAATGCGCGACTTGGAAACCATTGCCGCCACCATTACCTTGGCGGAAACCGGCCACCTGGTTTTGGCCACTTTACATACCTTAAACGCCGGCCAGACCATTGACCGCATCGTTGACGTTTTTCCGCCGTTCCAGCAGAATCAAGTGCGGCTGCAGCTTTCCATGTCTTTAAATGGGGTGATTTCCCAGCAGCTGTTGCCTAAAGCCGGCGGCGGCCGGATTGCCGCCAGGGAAATTTTAATCAACACGCCGGCCATTGCCAACATTATCAGGGAAAACAAAATCCCCCAGATTAAAACGGCCATCCAGACATCGGCTGACGAAGGCATGGTGACTTTGGAGCAGGACATCAGCCGGCTGGTTAAGGAAAAGCTGATTGAAAAAGAGGTGGCGGAATATTTCCTGGAAACGTTGCCGAAAATATAGTTAGAAAATAGAATCTAGAATTTAGAAAATAAAAAATCGCCTTTTTTAAAGGGCGGTTTTATATAACTTGATTTTATTATAAAATTATATTAGAATGCTACCGTTCAATTAATAGCCCCTGTAGTGAAACGGATATCACACTTGGCTTCGGACCAAGAGTTTTGGGTTCGAGTCCTGACAGGGGCACCAACCGCGCATAGCTCAGCTGGTAGAGCAGTTGCCTCTTAAGCAAACGGTCGCAGGTTCGAATCCTGCTGCGCGGACCAGCATTCCTCCGAGAAGTCGTTTCTATTAAAGAGCGGCTTTTTTAGTTAAGTAAAAAATTTAACAGGATTCGAACCTGGGAAAGGGGTCGGGAAAACGGGAGTTTTCCCGTGGTGGAAGTTCCGAAACCGCAAGGTTTCGGGGAGCCCCGAGCGAAGGCCAGCTTAGCTG
>MHKL01000033.1:3678-5647 GCA_001818835.1 Candidatus Komeilibacteria bacterium RIFCSPLOWO2_01_FULL_45_10
GCGACAGGTTCCAATCCTGCTGCGCGGACCATTCGACTCACCCCTCGCTAAACTCGGGGTTCGCTCATGGTTTCAGCACCTCATTTTATTCGGTGCTTCAACCATCAGAGAAAAAAAGAGTCGAATGGCCTCAAGCGCAGTCGAGAGGCCAAAGAAGTTTGTATCATTCTTAAATGGGCTCAAGCGGACCACTCCATCCTCCATTGAGGAGGATTTTTTATTATCTCAAATACTCCAGCGGGTTGATCCGGACGTTTCTCACCCGCACTTCAAAATGCACATGCGGGCCGGTGGAGCGGCCAGTGGAGCCGACGGCGCCGATCACCTGGCCGCGGCTGACGTTCTGTCCGATTTTGATGTAGATTTGGGAAAGGTGGGCATAAAGGGTTTTAAAGCCGCCGCCATGGTCAACAATGATGTAATAGCCGTAGCCGCCGCGGTTCCAGCTCGTGGTTTCCACTTTGCCCGCCTCGGCCGTGTAAACCGGCTGGCCGGTTTTATTGGCGATATCAATGCCGCTGTGCCGCCAGGTAAAGTATTGGGTGAGGCGGTAAGCGTTAGTCGGCCATTGCAGTTTGCTGGAAGAAATGATCGCCGGCAAGGGCGCGGTGGTGCGGGCGGCCACCACCGGCGTTGCCTGGGGCTTGATGCCGCCGGGAATAATCATCACCTGATCAATGGCCAGGTCCGTGGCCGAAGCCAGTTTGTTGAACTCAATGATTTCGCTTTCATTGACTTTGTATTTTTTGGCAACGGCTTTAAGCGTTTCGCCCTTTTTGATTTTATGAGTCAGGCCGCTGACTGGCAGTATTTTCAGGGTTTGGCCGGGCCGGATCAAAGAATAGCTGGAAAGATTATTTTCCCAAAGCACGGTGTTGACGGTGATGCCGAATTTGGCGGCAATGGTGGAGATGACGTCGCCTGATTGGACCACGTAATCAATGATTTTATCTCGTTTTTTAGTGACCACCGTCGGGTCGGTGATTTGCGGCGCAATCAAGGCGGCCTCTCCCTGGGTGGTGGAAATCAAACTGCCGATGGCCTCGCTGGGTTTTTCCATCTCACTGCCGGCGGCTTCGGGCGTCAATGTTGTTTCTTCCAGATAAGAGCTGGGCGCCTGGCTGGTAATCGGCCCCTCTTCAATTTCTTCCGATAAAATCTCATCTTCCCAGTAGTTGTCAGTGGGGGCGGAAATTTCAAACAACAAACTTTTATAGCCGGGATTTTCGGATTTGGTGCCCTGCGCCTTTAAGTTAATGCCAAAAGCGAGGACGCCGGCGGCGACCAACAGCACCAGCGGCAAATGGAATAAAAACGATTTTGGCAGAGTTGGCTGTTTGAGTGCAAATAAGGACAGGCAGATCCTCTTGATTCTTCTTAAGATTTGGTAAGCGATTAAAAACGGATATTTGAAAACTAACTGGTACAAGAAAGCGGCCAGTTTTCCCAAAAGGAAAAAGAACAATTTCAGCGATTTTAAAAACCAGCTGAAAGTTTGGAAAAATTTGACCAAAATGGTCAGGAGGTGTCTTTTGATTTTTTCCAAAATAAATTTAAGGATTAATAATGATAATCCCGCACCACTTTTTATCATTTATTGTTAATTTGTTATTTTTTTATTTAATAAAAGTGGTGCGGGATAAAAATACCATAAAATCGCCTAATCGTCAAAGTATTTAACCTTGTCTAAATCATCAATTTTCGTTAAAATGAAGTAAAGTTTAATAAGGAATTGGGTAAACCTAATCACCTAATCACCTATTTACCTAAATTATGGCCACCTTTTACGACCATCAGAAAATAGAAAAGAAATGGCAGAAGAAATGGGAGCAGTCGGATTTGAATAAAGCCAAAGATGAAAGAGGCGAAAAGCGGTATATTCTGGACATGTTCCCGTATCCTTCGGCCGAGGGCTTGCACGTCGGCCATCCCGAGTCCTATACGGCAACCGATATTGTGGCGCGTTATT
>MHKL01000033.1:5687-8094 GCA_001818835.1 Candidatus Komeilibacteria bacterium RIFCSPLOWO2_01_FULL_45_10
CGTTTAGGCGGCAGATTAAATCGCTTGGCTTTTCTTACGACTGGTCGCGGGAAGTAATTACCTCTTCACCCGATTATTACCGGTGGACCCAATGGTTGTTTTTGCAGCTGTATCAAAAGGGCCTGGCTTACAAAAAGCTAGCGCCGGTCAACTGGTGCCAGTCGTGCCAGACGGTCTTGGCTAATGAGCAGGTGATGGACGGCAGATGTGAGCGCTGCGAAAATCAGGTAATCCAAAAGGATTTGGAGCAGTGGTTTTTTAAAATCACAGATTACGCGGATGAATTGTTGGATAGAATAGATGATTTAGATTGGTCAGATGCTTTAAAAGCGGCGCAAAAAAATTGGATCGGCAAATCAGAGGGTGCCCTGATTAAATTCCAAGTTACAAATTCCCCGCCTGCCATCGGCTTCGCCTCTGGCGAATGGCGGGCAGGCAAGTTACAAAAAAATCTCAAATCTCAAATCTCAAATCCAAAACAATTTATTGAAGTATTTACTACCCGGCCGGATACGTTGTTTGGCGCCACCTATCTGGTTTTGGCGCCGGAACATTCTTTAACTCAAAACTTAAAGCTCAAAGCTAAAAACTTAAAAGAAGTCGATAGCTATATTGAAAAAGCTAAGACCAAAAATAAATTGGAGAGAACGGATTTGGCCAAAGAAAAGACGGGAGTGGAATTAAAAGGCGTGATGGCCATTAATCCGGCCACCAAAAAAGAAATTCCTGTTTGGATTGCCGATTATGTTTTAATGGATTATGGAACCGGCGCCATTATGGCGGTGCCAGGGCATGACGGGCGAGATTGGGAATTCGCTAAAAAATACAATCTGCCGATTGTTGAAGTAATAAGCTCAAAGCTCAAAGCTCAAAGCTCAAAGCTTGAAGGAGCTTACCAAGGAGAAGGCATATTACTAAATTCCGATAAATTTAATGGTTTAAATTCAGAAGAGGCCAAAGACAAAATCATTAAATTTGTCGGCGGGAAGAAAGAAGTGCAGTACAAAATCCGTGACTGGCTGATTTCCCGCCAAAGGTACTGGGGCGCGCCAATTCCCATTATTTATTGCGAAAAATGCGCCCGCCTTCGCCAAGGCTCCGGCGGGCAAGGCATGTGGCCGGTGCCGGAAAAGGATTTGCCGGTGTTGTTGCCCGATGACGTGGATTTTAGGCCGACCGGCGAATCGCCCCTGGCCCGTTCCAAAAAATTCCATCAGGTCAAATGCCCAAAGTGCGGCTTACCGGCCAAGCGCGAATCAGACACGATGGACACTTTTGTCTGTTCTTCCTGGTATTTCTTGAGATACGCCGACCCTCATAATAAAAAAGAGCCGTTTGCCAAAAAAGCGGTCAAATACTGGCTGCCCGTTGATTTGTACATCGGCGGCATGGAGCACGCGGTCGGCCATTTTATTTATTCCCGGTTTATTGTAAAAGCTTTGAGGGATTTGGGTTATCTTAAATTTGATGAACCTTTTTTAAAAATCAGAAACCAGGGCATTATTCTGGCAGAAGACGGCCGGAAAATGAGCAAGCGCTGGGGCAATGTGATTAATCCTGACCAGGTGGTGGGAGAATACGGCGCCGATACCATGAGGATGTATGAAATGTTCATGGGGCCATTGGAAGATATGAAGCCATGGAGCCAGCAGGGGATCATTGGGATTAGGAGATTCCTGGAGAAGGTGTATAAATTCGTTGTAAATAATGTAGGGGCGCAACATGTTGCGCCCGAAGAAAGCGTAGCGACGGGAAAATTACTACATAAAACCATCAAGAAGGTGACGGAAGATATTGAAGCTTTAAGATTCAATACAGCGATTTCAGCCATGATGATCTTTATGAATGATGTAGGGGCGGATTTTAATCCGCCCTCTGGCGGGAAAGATTTATCAAGGGAGATAATTGAAAAATTTTTAATTATTCTATCGCCTTTTGCGCCGCATTTGAGTGAGGAATTATGGCAATCATTGGGCCATCAGGAATCAATCTTTCAAGAAAAGTGGCCGGAGTATGATAAAAAACTGGTGATTGATGAAGAGGTGACCATTGCCATTCAAGTTAACGGCAAATTGCGGGATACGGTTTTAGTCGGCCGGGGAACAAGCGAAAAAGAGTTGCAGAAAAAGATTTTAGAGTTGCCGAAAATCAAACCGTATCTGGAGGGTAAGGAAATTAAGAAATTGATTTATATCAAAGATAAGTTGATAAACGTGGTGGTTTAATGGTAGGGGCGGCCTTGCTTTATTCGTCATTGCGAGGAGCAAAGCGACGAAGCAATCCCGATGGTTACACCAAATACAATGGGATTGCCACGCCCTGAACCGTACGGTTCAGGGCTCGCAATGACATTCAAGGGCAAGGCCGCTGACGTTGTTTATGAAAATTATTAAAATTTCGGAGCGTA
>MHKL01000034.1:0-1562 GCA_001818835.1 Candidatus Komeilibacteria bacterium RIFCSPLOWO2_01_FULL_45_10
AAAACTTGCCGCACCCCGCGATTCTGGGCGATTTTAATACTGACACTGCCGTCGCTGCAACCCACTTCCAAAACCTTTTTTTGATAAGGCATTTTCTTTAAAAGAGCCAGGCGGCGCACATCATCTTGTAACATATTTTTCACCTTCTTGTCAATGGTTGAGGGATAAAACACCCTTTTAATCTGGTCTTTGTATTTTTCGGCAAATTCCAACTGCCTCTTTTTGTCCCAAGGATAAAAATCAGCATTAACCGGAAAAGTTTCATTGGAAAGATATCTTTTTGTTTGCTGACGGGGGAAAGTATGGATAATTTCACCGAAACGGTTTAAAAAAACGACATTCTTTATATTTTTAATCATCTGATAAATTTTTGATTAAATAATCGGCCAATCGCTCTCCTGAACGACCGTCAAATTTATAAGTTTGCTCCAAGAGCAATTTTTTCCTTTTTTCCCTGTCCTGTTCCGGATGATGATAATACTGATTGATCAGGTCGATTAATTGCTCAAGATTATTAGCTAACTTAAGCGCGCCTGATTGAATCACCGGCAAATAGTGGGTGGTGTGGTAATAAAACCATTCATAGGTTTCTATCCCCTTTTTCTTTTCCCAGCCCTCATAGGCCACGTTAATCACCGGCAAGTCAAAGGCGGCGGCGTCAATGGTCATGGTGGAAGCGTAGCCGATGAGAACTTTGCTGAAATAAAGCGAATCGGCCAGATGAATCATTTCTTTGGCGGTCCACTCCCAGTCATTAAGATCGCCGGATAAAAACCGGAAGCCCTGTCGGTCAACAGTCAAATTTTCATCGGGATTAATCTCGCCGGCCATTGATTGATTGTTGGGCGGCAATCTGACCAACAGATGAGCTTTAAAAGTGATTTTACCATCTTTAATTGCCTGATGCAACTGTTTTAAAACCTGCCATTCGGTGGTGCAGGACGGCGGCCCAATCGGGCAGAATAAAATAATTTCTTTATCTGGCGGCACATTGATTCTCCTGTAAAACTCTTCTTTGGATGAGCGTTTTTCTTTGACATAATAATCAAAATGAGGCAAACCGCTGATAAAAATATTGGCCGGCCTCAAACCGTCAAAATGAATCGCTTCATTTTTAATCGTCTCATTGTGGACAATTAGTTTATCCGGGACGGCCCGCATCAGCCCGCGGGAGGATAAATTGTCCCAGGAATTGACCATACCCACGCTTTTGACCCCCCTCTTTTTAGCGGCTTGAACCATGGCCGTATCCAACCGTCCCAGGATATTGGGCACAAAAACCAAGTCCGGCTGATGCTTATCAAAATACTCAAGCAATTCTTTTCTTAAACAAAAATGAAAATCAAAATATCTGATTAAAGATTTAATAGGCGGACAGTTGCCTAAAATTTTAGTGATTAATCTTCTGATTAAATACTTTAAATGGTTTCTTTCTTTATCCAGCAGTTTGAGCTGCCTTAATTTAACAGTTTGGCTGTCAACTAAAATCGCAGCTAAATTAAAAAATTTTCGCTCTAAACCTTGCATCTTTGGCAATTCCACGCCTTCAATTATCACCAGCT
>MHKL01000034.1:1586-5646 GCA_001818835.1 Candidatus Komeilibacteria bacterium RIFCSPLOWO2_01_FULL_45_10
TGAGTAATTTAAAAATATCGGTCTTCAAAACATTCCTGGCCTGATGACCCTGATAAATGATAATGAATATAGTTTTTTCTTTATTCATCCAAATTTTCCAGAATAAATCCAGCACCAGTTTTAAAATTTAAAACTGGTGCTGGATAAATCGGGCGGCCCGCTCGCCGGAGTGGCCGTCCAGCCGCCAGCATTGCTGCTTAACAATCGCCTGCCGTTCTTTCCGGTCTAAAGACGGATTATTAAGATAAGCGTTGATTTTTTCAACCATCTCACTTTTGCTTTTCACCAAAGGCGCGCCGCCGGTTGATAAAACGTTTTTAAAATGTTCCACCGCATAAACCTGGCTGATGCTGTAAGCAAACGGCCTTTTTTTCTTGCCGTCAAAAGCGATGTTAATCACCGGTTTATCAAAAGCCACGGCGTCAATGGTTAAAGTGGAAGCGAAATTAAGAACCATCTCGGCATAATAAATAGAATCGGCTAAATGGAACATGTCCTCATCGCTAAACTCCCAGTCCCCTTTGTCGCTGCTCTGGCTATATTTATAACCAGGATAATCAGCAATGATCCGCGGGCTGGAATATAATTTAACGTAACCCGGCTGATAACTGGGCGGCATTCTTAAAACGATTTTTAAATTGGCCGGCAGTTGTTTGGCGGCCAGGGCTGAATCCAGGATTTCCAGGATTTCATTGACGCCTTCCGTATAAGTGCCGAAATACGGAACAAAAAGCAAGTAGCGAACATCAGCATTTAATCCCCAGTCGCCAAAAAACTTTTCTTTAGCCGTTGGCTGATAATTAACGTAATAATCAAAATGAGGAAGACCGACAACGGCTATGTCTTGACCGTTAAAACCGATGATTTTTATGGCTTCCTCTTTAATGACTTCATTGTGAACAATTAATTTATCAGGCAGAAAAAGACAGACGCCTTTGCTGGTGATGTTATCCCAGCTTCTGACCATGCCAACGGTTTTGACGCCCCGCTTTTTGCTTGCCAGACCCAAATAAACGTCTTCCGCCTCATAAATATCGGGCAAAAAAACCAAGTCGGGCCGATGTTTTTCAAAATAAATAGAATAATTGTCCTTTTGAGCTAATTTTTGAAATTTCCATCTGCTTAAATCACGGAAAAATTTAAGGGTTCCCAGCCAGGAGCAAAATCGCTCAAAAAGATAACGGCTAAGCCGGTGATGAACGGTCAACTGAACTTTGGAAAACCAGTAAAGCGAGCCGTTATTAAGCATGACGCGGCTGATTTTTCTTAAGATTCGGATGAAATAATTTTCTTTAAGAGGCGGCGCGCCTTCAATAATAACGTTATCACCGCTGAAATTTTCCTGGTAATAGCTGATTTTCCCCTCCGGCACCAGTAAAATTATTTTCAAATCCGGCCGTTTTTTTAATTCCAAAAATACGTCGGTCCTTAAAACATTCCTTGATTCCCAGGCGTGATAGATGGGGATAAAAATCGTTTTTAATTTGTCATTCATAGGTTATCAAAACTAATAACTGGTTTTTTGCCTTGCGGCAAGTCATTGGTGTCAAAACGGCTTAAATAAAACGGCTCCTTTAAATTTTGGTTAATCTGCCGGCCCATGGTTAAACCGAATTTTAAACCCAGACCATTGGCCCAGGGTAAAATTTTTTCTTTAAGTTGTTCCGGACTAATCTGGCCAAAGGGGTAAGAAACCGCTCTGATATTTTTCAAATTCAATTCCTCGGTTAAAAACCGGTGATTTTCGAAAAAATCGCGGGCAATCAAAGAAGCGGCAGCGGAAAGCAAATGGGGATGGCGGTGGCTGTGCAGGCCAATCGCCATTAAGGGCGTGTCTGCGATAGCCATAACTTCTGTTTGATTAAGGTAATGCTGGCGGCAAAATTCCGCCTCATCCTTTACTTGTTCTTGAAAAATCAAATCAACCACCTGTTCCGCTTCCGTATTTGGCAAATGTTTATTTAATAAAAATTTCAAACGGGAAGTCAGCGGCTGGTCGTAGCGGTTTTCTAACTTAACGTTGTTAAAATCAATCTGTTCAAACGGCAATTCTTTGTGTAATAAATTTTGATAAGCGGCGGCGACTTTTTTAAGTAATTGTTCGGCTGTTAGGACCGACAACAAATAATGAATTTTATGGACATTTAAAACTTTATTCTCCTTTAACGGCAAGCTACCGATAAAAAAAACCGCCGGAATTTTCTTTTCTTTTAAGATTGGCAGGGCGAGGGTAAATTGCGATTTTAAACCGTCGTCAAAAGTGATTAAACAGCTTTGCTCTGGCAGTATTCTTTGACCATCAAGAGCCGCTATTAAATCATTCTGACTGATAAAATCAAAATGTCGGCCAATTTCTGCCAGTTGGTTTTTGAACCTTTCCGGAGAAATGGGATAAATGCCTCCCGGGTATTGATTTTCCTCTCCGAAATAATGGTAGTTAACGATTAAAAGCTGCATATGATCGGATATTTTTTATCGCGCTCCTCTTTATTTTTCAAATAATTTTCAATCATTCCCTGCTTAAAATTTTCCCGCATTTTTAAAACCGCCGCGGCATTGAAATCGTCGCGCTTGTACAATTTGCCTTCTTTTAATTGGCTGGCGGGCTGAAGCTGGGGCTTGATTTCGCCCGCTAAATACCTTTTAACCGCTTCGGCCATCATTTGCGCGCCTTTGACAATCACTTGGCAACCAATGTCGTGCGGCCCGTCGCCTAATTCAATATCAGGCCGGAACTGCTGCAAAATAGCGCCGGCATCCACTTTTAAAATGGCCAGATGAATGGTAGCGCCGACGCACTCCGGTTCATTATTAACCAAAGGCCAAAAATTAGTGGCGGTGCCGCGATAGTAAGGCGAAAGGCCCAAATGAATGTTAATCGCCCTATTTTCAAAATAACTCAAATACGGCTCTTTAATGATGCTGGAGCCAAAAAGAACCAAAGCGTCCGGTTTTAAATCTTTAACCCAGCTAAAAGTTTGAGGCGAATTCACTTCGCCGCTTTTGACCGCCAAAGTTTTAAATCGGGAAAAATACGATTGATAATCGCCGTTAAAATATTTTTGTTCCGCTGCCTCCCTCTCTTGCAGATGCTGAAGCGTAATTTCATCGGCTGATTCGGCGCTGACCGCTGAGCGTTTTTCCTCAAAAACAATGCCAACCGCCTCCAACTGTTCGGATAAAGCGCGGGCAAACCAATAGTGCCTTAAATTATTGCCGGTCAAAATGACGATTTTCATATTTTTTAAAAAGATACAATACTCGCGTGCCGAAAAGTTCAGTTCGAGGATATTTAAAGTTGATGAATTTAGCCAAACCCAAGCGGCTTAATTTTAAATATCTTTGATTATAAAATCTTTCAACCAATTGGAAATTTTTAAACAAAACCTGGAAAAAAATGTCTTTGGGCAAAAAATTAATATGATTGGTAGCGGCATCATAGCTTTCCAGCTCTCTTTTAAATAAAAACTTAAGGCGGCTGAATAAGCTGTAGCCGTTGGGAACGGATAAAAACAAGAGTCCGCTCGGCTTTAAAACCCTCTCAATTTCCCGGACAAAATTAAAACCGTTTTCCAGATGTTCCCAAACCTCAATGGCAAACAGCGCGTCTTTGGCGCCGTCGGCAAAAGGCAAACGGTCAAAATTAAAATCGGCCTGATAAAAAGGTAGAGGTTTGCTCTGCTCTTCACTGCGGTAATCGGCTAAATCAATTAGCTCAACGTTTGGCAGATGAAATTCTTCAATCAACCGTTTGGCCAGATAGCCGCTACCGCAGCCCAAATCCGCGATTTTGTCAGCGGCCTTAAGATATTTTTTAACCAAAAGCGAAAAACGCGGGTCGGCGTGAACCCATAATTTCTTTTTTAATTCCCCGGTGATCTCTTCTTTTTTAGAAACTAATTCCCGGGTAGAAAAATATCTCATTTTAAACTTTCCTTATCTTTAAAACTCGTAATAATTTGTTATAGGTTTTGTCGGCCAGGTTTTTCAGTATCAGCGCGTCATAACTGGTAAAACGGAAAAATTCAAAAACGGCCGTCAGTTTTAAATTCAAAAGGCG
>MHKL01000034.1:5696-7009 GCA_001818835.1 Candidatus Komeilibacteria bacterium RIFCSPLOWO2_01_FULL_45_10
TTTCCAAAGCCATGCCATAAACGCCGAAAACAGGCAGAAATAAGGAGCTGAAAATAATCAAGGAAAAGGTGGCCAGCCCCTGGGCATAGGCCAGATATTTCTGCTGACGCAAACTGAATAAAATAGAACTCGCCACCTGGGAAAGGCCGAAGTAGGAAAAGGGTGCCGCGAGGAAAATCAAAAAAACCGGAATGGACGCTAAATATTTAGGAAAAACTAAAATAATAAAATAAGGCACAATCATTAAACCCGCTAGGTTAATCAAAATTAAAATTAAAGAAATGTATTTGCCGCCGTAAATAAAAACCCTCTTTAATCTTTCCTGCTGGCGGTTAATTTCCGGCAGCAGCTGGTAAATCACTTTTTGCACCGGCAAAAAGCTCTCTAGATGCAGATACAGATTTTTGCCGAAGTTGTAAATGGCCACCGCTTCGGTATTGATAAAAATCTGCACCAGCCATGGCCGCAGGTTTTTCTGCAGTTTGGCGACGCTGGAGGAAAAAATATTCCATTTGCCGTGGGCTTTGATAATTTGCCAGACAATGAGGTTTTTAAAATTAAAGCGAAAACCCTTAAACCAAACTCTTAAATCCCGCGAATTATAAGCAATCAAGGCGGCAATGCCGGCCCAATCCGCCAAAATCATGGTAAAAATCACTTTGGCAATGCCGGCCTTAAAATAAAAAACGATAATCAAAAGAGCCGCTAATTTTACCAGCTCTTTGACCAGAACAAAACTGCCCATCTGGGAGAATTTTTTTTCCACCTTGATGTGGATATTCAAACAATCGCTTAAACCGGAAGTCAGGACCAAAAAAGAAGCCAATTTAACGAACAAAACAATGGACTTGTTAAAAAACTGCCGGACAATAAAACCGGCGCCCAGGAATAAAACCGCAAAAGTCAAAATCGTTAAAAGGGTTTTAACTAAAAAATATTCCTGATAAATCTTTTTTGCCCGTTCATCGTCGCCCCGGCCTTTGCTCATTAAAATTTCCGTGGCCATCAGTTGGTCAGTGCTTTCCGTCAGCGCCACCTCGGCCATGCTCACCACCGATAAAACCAGCACGTAAAGGCCGTATTCATAAACCGAGAGAATGTAGATGATGGCAAAAGAGTTGATGAGACCGACGAATTTATTGGCAGTATTCCAGAAAGTCAAAAAAAACGTGCCCTTGATGGTTTCTAAAAAAAATGATTTCATTTTAATTTAAAAAAGCCCTCTTTCTTTAAAATAGGCCTGAAAAACTTTGACGATATAATTTAATTCTTTCTGTCCCAAAAAAGGATGGCAGCCGATGTAGAAAGCGTGA
>MHKL01000034.1:7114-7547 GCA_001818835.1 Candidatus Komeilibacteria bacterium RIFCSPLOWO2_01_FULL_45_10
AATTTTTTGGGAAACCACCGTTAAAGGAAACATCATAAATCCATGTTCGGCGGCGGCGGGCCAGGAAGGTAATTGCAGATACTGCTGAAAGGGTTTCAAACTTTTAATTAAAAAACGGGCGTGATTCTGCCTTTTTTTAATGTTGGCCCGCCAATTTTTTAATTCCCCCAATCCCAAAGCCGCTTCCATTTCCGTAATCCGGTAGCTGTAGCCCTGATGAATGAAAGAAAAGCGCCGGCCCATTACTTCCTTGAGTTGCCGGCCTTTTTTGCCGGCGTCGTCGTCAATGGCGATGTAAATGCTGTCGCGGCCGTGGTTGACCAAACTGCGCGATAAAATTGCCAATTCCCTGTCATTAGTCGCAATAAAGCCACCCACGCCCGTGGTAATCAGGTGGGCCACATAAGTGGAATAGCAGGCCACATCAGCCAAA
>MHKL01000035.1:0-1495 GCA_001818835.1 Candidatus Komeilibacteria bacterium RIFCSPLOWO2_01_FULL_45_10
CTAAAACTCGCTCTCGGTAGGCGCGCGGATAAATTTGCGCGAAAACTTCCGCAAAAGCAGGAGGGGCAAATCGGGCGCAAGCTTGCAGAACTGCTAGCAGAGCCCTTCCCCAATGACTCGGAACGTTTGAAAGGTATGGACTTGTCCCGCGTTGATGTGGGGGAGTATCGGATTATCTATCGCGTTCGCGGCGATGTGCTTGATGTGCCTATCATCGGCAAACGCAACGACGACGAAGTATACAAGCGATTGAAACGCATGGGCGGATAATTTGGGGGGTTATAATTCAGTGGCGCATGACGTATGAGTAGGCAGGGGCTACCCCAGTTGAATCTTTCGTCGCGGGCGAAAGAGCGCCAGGGCGCTATTCAACGGGGTGTAAGAAATTTTAAGCTCGCTGGGCTCGCTAACAACTTCTAACATGTACATCAGCGACACGCATTTGAAATCTTTCCTTACCGATGCGGGCCTCGTCTCGCAGAAGGATTTTGACGCGGCGGAAAAAGAGGCGCAGGAAACAAAAAAGCCGGTAGGCGAAATCCTAGTTGCAAAAAGCGCGATAGGAGAGGATGAACTCCGAAGGACTTATGCGTATATCTTGGGCATTCCATTCGTGTCCCTAGTTGGCACGCATATAAAATTTGAAACCCTCTCTCTTATTCCAGAGCCGGTTGCGAGGCACAACAATATAGTCGCTTATAACCGTCGAGGCGATGAGTTGGAAGTAGTAATGCTAGATACAGATGACTTAGCCGCGATTGATTTTATAAAAAAGAGGACGCATCTGAAGGTATTGCCTCGCCTCACTGACGTCGCGTCAATAAAATTCGCGCTCAAAGAATATCAGCAGTCGCTCAAGGACAATCTGGGCGACGTGATTGAGCGCGAGACCGCCATGCTGGAAAAAGCCGATCCTGCGGGAACGGAAGAAGATTTGCGCAAAGTGGCGGAAGGGGTGCCCGCGGTGCGCATAGTAGACACTTTAATACGGCACGCGAATGCGCAAGGTGCATCTGACATACACATTGAGCCGTTAGAGGAATCTCTCCTTATCCGTTATCGCATTGATGGGATTTTGCACGACGCGATGGAGCTTCCTAAAGCTGCAGCGAATGCGATTACGGCGCGCGTTAAAGTCTTGGCGAGCATGAAATTGGACGAACACCGCCTTCCGCAAGACGGTCGCTTTGGCGCAGAATCGGGAGGCGAGAAAATCTCTTTCCGCGTTTCCGTATTACCCACGTATTTTGGAGAGAAAATCGTTCTGCGTCTGCTTCGCGACAACATCTCAGGGTTCACATTGGAATCTATCGGCTTCCACGGCTCTGGGCTTGAGCGTATGCACGATGCGATGCGCAGCACGACCGGTATGGTTCTCGCTTGCGGGCCGACTGGCGCCGGAAAATCAACCACGCTCTACACCCTTCTTGACATCATCAACACGCCGGATGTGAATATATCCACGATTGAAGACCCGATTGAATATCAAATGGCT
>MHKL01000035.1:1616-3047 GCA_001818835.1 Candidatus Komeilibacteria bacterium RIFCSPLOWO2_01_FULL_45_10
CGGAAATCGCCATGCACGCGGCCATGACCGGTCATCTGGTGCTTTCCACTTTGCATACCAACGACGCCGTCACTTCCCCCCAGCGCCTGATTAACATGGGCATCCCCTCTTATCTGGTGGCCTCCACCACCATTTTGATTATGGCCCAGCGGCTGGTGCGCAAGGTCTGCCGCGGCTGCATTTACAGCTACAATCTGGACAAGGAAATGATTAAGGAACTGGACAAGCATTTTAACCTGAAAAAGGTGCTGGAGTTTTTGGTTGAGCAGGATTTGCTTGCCAAGGAAAAAGCCGGCGGTTTGGATTCCATCCTGTTTTACCGCGGCAAGGGCTGTAAAAAATGCGGCCAAACCGGCTATAAGGGCCGCATTGGCATTTACGAGGTTTTGGAAATCACGCCCAAGGCGGCCGAATTGATTACGGCCAAAGCCACTAATGAAGAGCTTTTTAAGCAGGCGGTGGAGCAAAAAATGATTACGTTGACCCAGGACGGCTTTATGAAGGCCGTGACCGGCACTACCAGCGTGGAAGAGGTCTTACGTGTTACTCAAGAGTAGCTATCTTTATTCTATTTTTTCTACTTTCTATTTTCTACTTTCTAGATTCTAGTTATTATGGTTATTGATTTGGAAAAAATAAAAAAGAGCCAGGAGACGGTGAAGAGCAATGTTTTTGGCGATTGGCTGAAAACCATCAGGGCCAATAAGTTTTTTTTAAGCCGGATTACCAGCAAAGATAAAATTTTCTTTGTCCAGAACCTCCAGGTAATGATTAAAAGCGGTCTGCCTTTGGACCGTTCTTTAAGAACGCTCGCGGAGCAGACCAGAAACCAGCAGTTTAAGAAAGTGATCGGCGATTTGGCCAGCGGCACGGAAAAAGGCGTTGCTTTTGCCGACAGCTTGAAAAAGCAGTCAGCGGTTTTCGGCGGTCTTTTCGTGAGCATGGTGGAAGCCGGCGAGGCCTCGGGCCGGCTGGAAGACGTTTTAAAGGAGCTCTATTTGCAGATTAAAAAACTCCACGAACTAAAAACTAAAATCATCGCCGCCATGATTTATCCGCTGATCGTGGTGACGGCCATGGTGGGCATCGGCATCGGCATGATGATTTTCGTGGTGCCGAAAATCACCAGCTTGTTTGAGCAGATGAAGGCCCAGCTGCCCTTGGCGACCCGGGTGCTGATTAAAGTTTCCAATTTCGTGGTGGAGAACGGCATTCTGACTTTCATCGCCGCTTTGCTTTTGGTGGCGGCCGTGGCCTTTTCCTTAAAATGGGAGCCCAGCAAGCGTTACTGGCACGCTTTGTTTTTAAAATTGCCGGTTTTCGGGCCGATTGTCAAAAAAGTCAATCTGGCCAAATTTGCCAGAACCTTGAGTTCCCTGATTAAAACCGATATCGCCATTGTCAAGTCGTTTGAAATTACGGCCCAGGTTT
>MHKL01000035.1:3087-4099 GCA_001818835.1 Candidatus Komeilibacteria bacterium RIFCSPLOWO2_01_FULL_45_10
GTGTCAGCTTAACCGAAGTTTTAAAGAAGCACCCGGCTCTTTATCCGCCGGTCATTGTCCAGATGACGGCCGCCGGCGAGGAAACCGGCAGCGTTGACGAGGTGCTGGGGGAAATGGCCGGTTTTTACGAGGACGAAGTGGACCAGATCATGAAAACCCTGCCGTCTATTATCGAGCCCCTGCTGATTTTGGTTTTGGGCGCAGCCGTGGGCGTGATGGCCGTGGCCATTATCATGCCGATGTATACTTTGACTCAATATATTAAGTAACAAGTAATCAGTAATAAGTAACAAGTAATTTTGCCTCACTTTAATTACTGATTACTGATTACTTGTTACTGATTACTTTTTATGTTCCATAAACAAAAAGGATTTACCTTGATGGAAATCCTGACCGTCATCGGCATCATCATCGTCCTTTCCTCAATGACCTTTTTGGTTTTAAGGAATTATCAAAAGAGCCAGGATTTAAAAAACAGCACCAGGGATTTTATCGGAAACCTAAAACTGGCCCAGCAGTACAGCGTGACCGAACAGGTCAAATACGCCGCCAGAATCAGCATTTTAAACAACGATTATTATCTGGTGAAAAAGAGCGACCCCGAAGAAATCATCGCTTCTTTTGCCCTGGCGGAAAGCATCAATTTTTCTTCGCAAGACGGCCTGGTTAACGACGAAGCGGTTTTTAACCCGACCGGCGCCGTTGATTTTGCCGGCAACGTTTTTTTGACTCATGAACAGACGCAAACACGAACCAAAATAAGCATTAAACCCTCCGGCTATGTCACTTGGGAATTCGTGGAATAAATCCCGCACCGCTTTGCTTTGCAAAGCGGTGCGGGATAAACTGCGCTTAAAAAAAGGCATCAGTTTGCTGGAAATCACCATTGCTTTGGCGATTTTAACCATTGGCGTCATTTACCTGATGACGGTTTTTCCTTTTGGCCTGAACGCGGCCAGAAATTCGGAGCAGTCAACCAGGGCCGCTTTTTTGGCCCAGGCCAAAATTGAGG
>MHKL01000035.1:4149-4825 GCA_001818835.1 Candidatus Komeilibacteria bacterium RIFCSPLOWO2_01_FULL_45_10
CCGTCTTTGGCGGCGCTGGACCAGGATTTTGCCGGCTTTTCCCGCCAGACCACGGTCAATTACGTTGACGAAAATTTGGCGGCGAGCGCGGATGACGAGGGTCTGAAAAAGGTCGTGGTGGAGGTTTTTTGGCAAGATGCTTTAAAACACGCCACTTCTTCCGTCAGTTTAATCACTTTAATCGCTGATTATTAAAAGGATGGAATTTTTTCAAAAAAATAAAAAAGGTTTTACTTTGACGGAAATCGTCAGCGTTATTGGCTTAATGCTTTTGATCACGGTGATGATTTATAATATTTTAAACATTTCCCAAAGGTCGTTTGCCATCGGCGACCGGCGGATGGAAGTGGTGCAAAACGCCAGAATTTTTTTGGACCGCTTAACGCGGGAACTGCGGCAGACGCCGGAAGTCGTGACTCCCCTACCGGTGACTAAAACCGAAATCAGTTTTCCGCCCCCGGCGGAGATTATTTTTCAGGACGGCCACGGTTTGGCCGACATTGAGTATTTAAGGTATTTTTTGGACGGCAATCTTTTACGGCGCCAGCGTTTGGTTTATTATTTTCCGTCGGAGCCGGACGTTTACGTTCATTGGAACGCCCGGGACGAATTTGGCACGCCGCCCCAGGAGGAAGTTTTGGAGGAAAGAACCATTGCCGAATACATCAGCGAACTT
>MHKL01000035.1:4891-4968 GCA_001818835.1 Candidatus Komeilibacteria bacterium RIFCSPLOWO2_01_FULL_45_10
TTTTTGACAGGGGTTTGGGGAAGGAATACCAGATTATGATAAAAAATACAAGATACAAATTCCCCGCCTGCCTGCCG
>MHKL01000035.1:5232-10040 GCA_001818835.1 Candidatus Komeilibacteria bacterium RIFCSPLOWO2_01_FULL_45_10
CAGCCCCGGCGAGTCCTACAGCGTGGCGGTGACGGCTTTGGATTTGGGCCGGGCCGAAATTGAGGCGATTGGCCAGGTTGATTTTGGGGAGCGGCAGTCGCAACGGGTCGTTAAGACCGTGGTTTTTCAGCCGCAAGGCCAGGGGGCCACTTCCAGCACCGCCGTTTTTACCGATGAAGACGCTTATTTTTCCGGTTCGGTGATTGATATTCAGGGCGCCGGCCTTTTTACCAATGACGACATCCGGCTGTATTTTTTCAGCAATATTGAGGCGGAGGGCAAGGCCCTGGCCGTTGACCAGATTTACATCTCCTGGCTTTCCACTTTAACGGTGACTGAAAAAAAATCAGCCAACTTCCCGCCACCGCCCGGATCTTTGGAGATGCCGCAGCTGGATTTTGATTCGGCTGATCCGGATTCGCTTTTTAATCAGGCGACTGCCGTTTATACGACCGGCCAGTTTAATCAGCTTTTGAATGATAACCCCAATTTGGTCTTGAACGGCATTATTTACGTCACCGGCAACGCGATTATCCAGCGGGGGCATAATTTAACCGTCAACGGCGCTTTGGTGGCCGACGGCAACATTAATTTCGGCACGGATGAATGGCCGTTTTGGGAGCCCAATCCCTCCTTGACCATTAATGACTCCGGCAGCGGGCCGGCGGGTCTTTTAAGCAAGAGAAAAATCCATTTCGGGACTTTCAGCGGCATCGCCGAAATTAACGGCCTGATTTACACTCCCGATGAATTCAAACTGGACGCTTACGGCATGGATTTTTCTTTGACTGGCGGCATTTTAGTCAGGGATTTTACCGTCAACAGCTTATGGCAGCCCCTGATTTTGAATTATAATGAAGAGGTGGTGATGAGAACCCTGGGCCTGCCTTATACGGCGCCGGTGATTAACATTGAGCATTGGGAGGAGGAATATTAGCAAGTAGCTTTTAGTCAATCAAGGGTAAATGTGCTATAATAATAAATGATTTTTACTACTAGCTACTAGCTACCAGCTAGTTTTATATGTTTCTCAAGTTTGTCCAAAATATTTTCGGGCTGGACATTAGCGAAAGAAATTTGCGCCTCACACAGCTTAAAAAAAGCGGCAACAAAATCCTGCTGGTTTCTTACAATGAAATCAAGGTGCCTGCCGGGGTTTTTAAGGATAACCAGATCGTGAAAAAAGACGAAATCATCCAGTTAATCCGCAAGCTGATTTCCGAAGTTAAAGGCAGCAAGATTTACACCAAATACGTGGCCGTTTGCCTGCCCGAACCCAAGACCTTTGTCAAGGTGATTGATTTGACTTATCCCAAAACCAAGGACGTAGTCACGGAAATCATTGAGGAAGCCAAAAAGCACATCCCCTATCCTTTGGAAAAGACCTATCTGGACTGGCAGTACGTTGATGAAAAGTCCAAGGACAGGATTATGATCGGCGTCTGCCCCAAGGAGATCGTGGCCAATTATCAGGACACGCTCATCAAAGCCGGGCTTTTTCCCATTGCTTTAGAGATTGAGGCCACGGCCATTGCCCGTTCGCTTTTTCCTTTGAATAAAAAAAGACCCGAGCCCGTCATGGTGCTGGATTTGGGCGCCTCCCGCACCGGCCTGTTCATTTACCAGGAAAATTACATCCCTTTCAGCTTGTCCTTGAACATTTCTTCAAACGACCTGACCAACTGGGTTAAGGACAAGCTGCAGCTGACCTTGGAGCAGGCCGAAGCGGCCAAAAGAAAAATTGGTTTGCATGAAGACAAGGCCCAAGGGGGATTAAAGCGGGTTTTAAGCGAGCCGCTCTCCAAGCTGGCGGAACAGATGAGGGAGGCCAAATATTTTTATTACGAGCATTTTCCTTTTCAAAAAGAAATCAAGACGGTTTATTTGACCGGCGGCGGCGCCAACCTGGCCGATTTAACCCAGTTTTTGGCGGCCAAAACCGATGTGGCAGCCACGCTGGCCAATCCCCGGCTTAACCTGACCGCCGGCAAAATTGACCTGCCGGCCGAGGCGGCACAATCTTACGCCACGGCCATTGGTTTGGCCTTAAGGGTTTATCAGGAAAAGTAATTATGATTAATTTGAATTTAATTTCACCCGAGCAAAAAGACCTGCTGAAAATTTCCGGCCTTTACATTCTGGTGGAAAACGTTTTGGGCATCTTTTTGATCGCCAGCATCCTTATCGCCATTATTTTAATTCCCTTAAACCAGAGTTTGGTCACTTTGGATTACCAGAATAAAAAGAACAAGGAAGCGATTGCCTTGAAAAATTCGCAGGTGACGGAAAAAATCAGGCAGTTTAACAAGCAAGTTGACGATTTGCTGAAAATTAAAAATCTGGCTTACCCTTGGGACGGCTTGCTGGCGGAATTGGCCCAGGCAGTGCCGTCGGAAATTTCCCTGAACCGCTTGAACGCTTCCCTCTCCGGCCGGCTTTTTTCCCTCAAGGGTTTTGCCCAAAAAAGGGAGGATTTAATCAAGCTGATTGACGCTCTCAAACAGTCCGGCTTTTTCGCGGAAGTGGAATCGCCTTTGGCCAATTATCTGGAGCAGCAAAACGTCACTTTTGAAATTAAAGGAAAATTAAAATGAAATTAGCTAAGCCCGAGTTCATCAAAAGCGCCATTTTCTTGGCGGCCCTGCTCATCGTCCTGCTGGTTTTTGATTTGCCCATGTCCAAAAACATCAAAAGCATTTACGCCGGTTTAAGCGTGGAAAAGGCAAATTTGGAAAAAGAGCAGCAGGCCGGCCATTTTTTTGAACAGTCCTACCAGAGCTATCAGGATTTGAGCCAATTAGTTCCCTCTTATGCGGATTTATTCAAGGCCGAAGGCGCGGAACTGAATTTAATCACCAAGCTGGAGGACTTGGCCAGCGCCAATGATTTGGAACAGCATCTGGATTTAAGCTTCCAAAGAACCGTTTTTTCCCCGGCCGTCAACCAGCTGGGCTTGAAAATCAACTTAAAAGGCAAGTTTGCCGATTTAACGGAGTATCTGGCGGCTTTAAAGAAGATGAATTTTGAAATTGCCGCCGAAGCCGTTGATGTTACCCAGATCGGCGTTGATTTGTTGGAAGCGAATTTGCTCACTAACACCTTTTGGCTAAAACCATGAAATTTTTAAAAACCCTCGGGTTAAAATCAATTTACCTTATCCTTTTTTCCGGCCTCTTGATCTTCCTGTTAACCGTTTTTTTGGATATCTTTAAAAAATATTACGAGTCCTACCGCTTAAGCGACCAGGTCAATTCGTATCTGCAAAACGTGGCTTTGGAAAAAGTCAACGACCAGGGCGCCAAAGAAGCGATTGAGTTTTTAACGCCCACCACTACGTCCTCAACTATTGAGAGCGGCGCTTTAAGGAATCCTTTTCAGCCGATAGCCAAGGAAGAGGAAGAAGCAGCCGCTGAAACTGAATAATTTAACTTCTATGAAAGATAAGAAGGTTTCTATTATTCTTTCCCTCATCTTTCCGGGTCTAGGCCATTTTTACATTGGCAAATTTTTTGACGGCGTGATTTTTCTTTTGGGCACCGGGGTCTTGTGGTTTGCGATTTTTTACCGCAGCACCCTGCTTTTGTATTTTAACAACAGCCGTTCTTATTTAGTTTGGGGGGCTTTGCTTTTTATTTATCTGTATTCAGTGGTAGACGTTTTGGTTAAAACCAAAAAAGCCGTCGCCGGACTTTCGGCCAAGCCGCTGTTTATTGCCGGCGCCATGATTATTGCGGTCTGGGTCCTGTATGTGGGTCTGGGTCGTGGCATTATCCCCAATCAATGGGAATATCAGAAAGACCAGGACCATCTTTTAAGGGTGATGAAAACCCAGTTACCCACTGAAGCGATGGCCGAAGTTAAATACCCCATCCAGGGTTACCGGATTCCGGGCTTGGGCGGCTATTGCTGGCTGGAATCATCTGCGGGATTGATAAAATATCTGGAGCCGGATATTGATTTTGACACTTTTGTTTTTTACGCCCGGCCGACTTTAATGATGGCCGGCAGAAATAAAAATGAAAGATGGGGGCCGGGCATCAATCAGATTCACGCCTTTGCCGAACTTGGTTATACGGCTTTCAGGGGTTCCATCAACCCGACACATCTTCCGCAAAGCGTTTTTCCGGACATTGACCCGCAAAACCTCGTTTATTTTAAAAGCGCGGCAGAAGAACTGGCCTTTATGAAAAAACTAATTTCCGCCGAAGTGATTCCGACCATTGTTTACGCCGGCGATTTTTCCACCATTGTGGGCTATAATCAGGAGGGCCTGTGGATTGTCAAAAGCGATCCCAGTCAGACCGACAAACCAGGCCGGAACTTCATGACTTATCCGGTGGTTTTTGAGCCGACTTACATTACTTACCAGCAGCTTTTTAAAAACTGGGACGTTGATTACCAGTTTTTCTGGTTTGAAAAAACCGGCCAAAGAAAGCCGATTGAGGAAATTTACGCTGAAAATAAAAAGAACGCGGCTGAAGCGCCTCAAAATCTGCGTTTGATTATTGATTATTTAGAAGCCGGCGGCCAGCTGCTTGATTTTACGGCTGTTGACATTCCCTCGCCCATTGTTTTATACCGGTATTTTCAAAAAAAAGGCAACATGGATATCGCTAATCAATATTTGGAAATGGCTAAAATTCTTGACGCCAGCCGCGCCTCTTTGGGCCCTAGCCCTTCATCCAGCAGTTCTGATAATCGGGAATTTTACCTTAAGAACCTGACCGAAATCCTGCCCTTGGTGGAAAAAATAGCAACCATGT
Source organism: Candidatus Komeilibacteria bacterium RIFCSPLOWO2_01_FULL_45_10 (assembly GCA_001818835.1). Taxonomy (GTDB): domain Bacteria; phylum Patescibacteriota; class Patescibacteriia; order UBA1558; family UBA10009; genus 2-01-FULL-45-10-B. Next base: position 9,996 of record MHKL01000035.1, read on the forward strand.
GGCCGTAGACGTTCAAAGAATAATCAATTTAAAAAAAGAAAGCCA
>MHKL01000036.1:0-700 GCA_001818835.1 Candidatus Komeilibacteria bacterium RIFCSPLOWO2_01_FULL_45_10
TGAATTTAATCCTTTTTTAAGATTTCCATGATTCTTTGCGCTTCATCCGCCACCGCTCCCTCCTGATAGTCGGCGCTGTGCGCTTTGGCTCCCTGGTAACTTTCTTTTTTCTGGTCCAAATGCAATTTAAAACGGAAAAAATTTTCCTCTTCGGCGATATAAATATGAAAACGGGGGTAAAACTGGTTTAAGGAAAGGCGCCGGACATAGCCAATCTCGCTACTCAAACGACCCTTTAAGCCAAAGTAGCCACAACTCCTTAAAGCATCTCTTAAATTCCGCCCTAAATCTTCTTTGGCAATCTTGAATTCCATAGTGATTAGGGAATAGTGATTAGGGAATAGTTACTGCTCCCTAATCACTAATCACTATTCCCTGATACCTAATTCCCTGATATCTAAAATAGATCCTTAATCCTGCCAATAAAACCTTCACCGTACCTAAGTAAATCGCGGTAAGTGACCACGGCTATCAGCAGCAGGAGCAAACTGAAACCGATGTTATGAATGACGTTTTCCAGCTGCTGGTTATTGGGACGCCGCCTAAGCTTTTCAATGACTAAAAAAAGGAAACGGCCGCCGTCCAGGGCCGGAAACGGCAGAAAATTAATCACCGCCAAATTCAACGAAAGCAGGGCGGTAAACTGCCAAATGTACCTTAAACCCATTTCCACCACCTGTCCAGTCATCACCGCCACACC
>MHKL01000036.1:709-5456 GCA_001818835.1 Candidatus Komeilibacteria bacterium RIFCSPLOWO2_01_FULL_45_10
GGGCCGGCCAAGCCGGCCGAGACCCCCAAACCCAGGAAAAGATTTTTAAGCAGCTGATAAAAAGCCAAAATAATCTTCAAAAGAAGGCTGGCCGTAGCGCGCGCGCCCTGATACCAGCTCTCAAAAAAACCGTATTTTAAAATGGCCGTCTGAATTAGGTTGATGCCCAGGGCTTTTTTTTGAGTGGCGCCGATAATTTCTTCGGGTAAAACTGAAAACTCCTTAACCTCGCCAAGGGAACGCTTAATCTGAACGATGATTAATTCTTCCTGATGGCTTTGAACATAATCAACCACCTCTTCTTCCTTGGCCATGGTTTGGCCATTAAGCGCTAAAATCTGGTCGCCGGCTTTTAAGCCCGCTCGCTCGGCCGGCCCGCCTTCAACTAAACCGGCAATCTGAACCTTGACCTCGCCTAAATGTTTTTCTAAAACTTCGTCGCTGCTTACGGCCACGGGCAAGCCAAACATAAAGCCCGTTGACAACAGCAGCCAGGCCAAAAAAACATTCATTAAAACACCGGCGGACAAAATTAAGGCGCGTTTTCTGAACGGCTGATGGCTAAAGCTGTCGGCTTCCTCCCTGGCCTCGCCGGTTTCGCCCTTAATTTTTACAAAACCGCCCAAGGGTATCCAATTTAAGGAATAAACGGTTTCTCCCTTTTTTACGCCGAAAATACGCGGCGGAAAGCCGAAACCGAATTCCTCCACTTTAACGCCTGATTTTTTGGCAGTCAAAAAATGTCCCAGCTCGTGGACAAAGATCAGAACGCCCAAAATTAAGATAAAAACGACAATGGTTAAAAACATAATCTCACGCTACTCCTTGTTACTTGTTACCCGCCCGCCATGGCTTCGCCGTAGGCGAGTCGGGCGAGCTAATTACTAAACGGTCATGATTTCCTCCTCTTTCTTTTTGCCCAATTCTTTTATCTTTTCATTATAATCCTTAACCAGATTATCCAATTCTTCCAGCCGTTTGAATTTATCGTCTTCGGAGATTTCCCGGCTCTTTTCCTGCGCCATCACCTGCTCCCTGATTTTTTCCCGCTGACCACGCAAGCTGACCCTGGCTTCTTCCAGCTTCTGATTTAATTTTTTGACGATTTCCTGCCGCACCTCTTCGGTTAACGGCGCGATATTAATCATCACCACGTCATTTCTCACGGTTGGCGAACCGCCCAAATTGGCCTGGGAAAGCGCCTTCTCAATCTCTTTCAAAAGATTTTTGTCCCAGGGCTGGACCATGATGGTTTTGGGGTCAGGCGCGGTCACGCTGGCTAAATGGATTAAAGGCGTGGACGCGCCATAGGAATCAACCCTGATATTTTCCACCAAAGACGGAGCGGCCCGGCCAACCCTTAAGCCGCCCAGTTCTTTCTTGAGAAACTCCAGAACTTTTTCAAAATTGGGTTTTACTGAATTGATGAAATCACTCATAAGGATAGAAATTAGAAAATAGAATCAGTCATCATTTTTCATTTGACATTTGTCATTGGACATTATTATTTGATGCCTTTGACGCCCATATACAAAACATTCGGTTCAGCAGGATCAATGAACAAAAATCGGGCGGCGCGGGTGGTAGGCAGATTTCTGGTAATCCAGTTCTTGCCCCCGTCTTCGCTTCTAAAAAGCGCTTTATCAGTCCCGTAATAAAGCATCTGGTCGTTTTTGGGATTAATGACCAGAGAATAAATATAAGTGGTGCTGGGGGGAGTTAAAAGCTTGATGTCTTCCCAAGACAAACCACCGTCCTGGCTGCGCAAGAGTCCATACTGTGAAGCGTGAAGCAGGCCATCGGACACCGTGGGATCCCAAATGAGCTGATGGTAAACTAAAAGATTCTTTTTTTCCTTAATCATTTCCTCGGAAAAAAGCGCCTGCCAGGTAGAACCGCGGTCGCTGGTTTTAAACAGGCCTTTATTTTCGGTGGCCACGTAAATAATCCGCGTGTCAACGGGATTGACCAGAACCTTGCTGATCCGGTCGTCAAAGAACTTGACAACGTGCCAGGAAAGCCCGGCATCCTCGCTTCTAAACAGGCCCTTGCCGGAAGTGCCGACATAGATGAAATCGGTGTTGTAAGCGTCAATGCCAATGGCGGTAATCTGATTATTGGGGTCCTCCCGCGTTTCAATCAGCTGATAATCCCAGTGGCGGCTGCAGTCCGTGCTTTTGTAAAGGCGGTTGGCAATGGCCACGTAAATAATGCAGCGCTCTTTGGGGCTGACGGCGACCGCGTTGATTCTCCCTAAATTAGTCAGGGTCTGGTGCCAGCCAATGCCGCCGTTGTAAGTGTAATACATCCCCTGTTCCCCGGTGCCGATGTAAAGGGCCTTGCTGTCGGTGGGGTCCATGCTCATGGTGGCAATATCCGCGGCTTTAAAGGTCTTTTCCAATTCACCGACCCGGTAAACCAAAGAAATCTGCTCCCAGTTATCGCCGGCGTTCAAGGATTTAAAAACGCCTCCGTCAACGCCGCCGGCGGTCTTAAAACTAATGATGCAGCCGCTTAAAAAAAGCAGCGCCAGGGGAAGGATGATCAAAAATTTTTTCATAAATTTAAAAATAAATTTTCTAAAATAAGGCGGGGCTGGACATTGCTGTTTAAATAATCCTTAGCCACTCCCGTCAGCTGGAAAAGCCGCAAAAGTTTGGGGGTGGATAATTTAACAGCCGGCTCCTGGCCGCCTAAAAGATCAAGCTGGTAATTTTTAAACAAAATCGTCCGCAAAGCGGCTTCCAGCTGATTTAAAAAGTTAAAAGCGGCCTTGGCTTTGGCCTTTAAATCAGGCAGTTTTTCCAAAAATTGGTCCAAAATCTGCCAGCGTTTGTCCAAAGGCGACTTTAAAACCTCAAAGATCAGCCGTTCAAACTGCCGAAAATTTTCAAAAAACTGCTCCTCTTGGGCAAGGGGCACGGCCAACCCCGGCCGGCCCTGGGCTAAATTAAGAATTTCCTTCAAGCGGGAGGCGGAAGCAACTTTTGACTGCAGGGCTTTGGCCAGCTCTTTTTTAGGCACCGGCAAAAACTTCACCAGTTGGCTGCGGGAAACAATGGTAGGCAACAGCTTCTGCCAATCCGAAGCAATCATTAAAATGACCGTTTTGGGCGAGGGTTCCTCCAAAGTTTTTAAAAGGGCATTGCCTGACTCCTGGTTAAGCTTTTCCATCTCATAAATTAAGCCGACTTTGAAAGCGGCGGTAAAGGACTTTAAAGAAAGGGCGCGGCGGAACGATCGCACCTGCTCAATGCCGATTTCCTTTTTATCCTCTAAAACTTCCAGCTTGTAAATTTCCGTTGACTGGCCGATTTCTCCGCCCAAAAGCCGCTCGGCAAATTTTTCCGCGACCGGTTTTTTGCCCAGTCCGGGCAAACCGTAAAAAAGGTAAGCATGGGCCAACCGCTGATTAACAATGGATTTTTCCAAAAATCTGATGATGTGCTCGTGGCCAATGATACCCCAGTTTTCCATAAGATAAGACCTTAAGATTATAACAATTTCCTGGTAAAACTGTCAATTATTTTAGTGCCTGTCTAATTCCTGATTAACGAGCCAATCAGCTTCTTTATTCTCTTCCCGCGGGATATGATGATACTTGATCTTTTTAAAGCCCAGGGACAGGTTCCAAATCTTAACGAACAAGCTCTGTAGAGCGAGGTCTTTGACTTTAAAATTCCGGCTTAATTGATTGGCAATGAGTTCGCTGTCCAGAAAAAAATCCACTGTTAAGGCTGGCAGTTCTTTGGCCGCCTTAAGGCCCAAAAGCACTCCCTCGTATTCCGCCTGATTATTGGTGGCGTGCCCCAAAAAGCGGGAGACCTTTTTTAAAACCCGGCCCGCCGGATTCTTAATCACCGCCCCGCACGCGGCCGGACCGGGATTGCCCCGGGCGCCGCCATCGGTGTAAATTTTAACCCTTTCAATCATAAGATTAAATCTTCTTGATATCAATCAGCGACAATTGGATCTCCCGATTGCCGTTCCACTCATTAACGCCAAGTTCGACGACCGCCTCAATCATTTCGCCGCTTGCCAGCCGGTCGCATAAATCGCCGAAGCCGAAACAGATGATTTTTCTCTGCTGGCCGTTTTGCTCAACCATTAACCTTAAATGACTGCTGTCGCGGCCGATGGCTTCGGCCAAAACGACTTTAAGGCCGCGGATAAGAAAACGCGGCCGCGCGTTGCCTTGGCCGTAGGGCTGAAACTGCTCCAGCATTTCCAAAAGCGGCCAACCGACTGTTGGCAAGCTGATCTGCTGGTCAATAAAAACCTTGGGAACAAAAGCCGCGCCCTTCAGCCGGTCTCGGGCATAGGCCAAAAACTTCCCTTTGAATTCTTCAAAATTTTCCCGGGCGACGCTGAAGCCGGCCGCGCCGGCATGCCCGCCGTATTTGATGAAATAATCCTTAAAATGATCCAGCGCTTCAATTAAATTAAATTCTTCAATGCTCCGGCCCGAAGCCACAAAGGTTTGGCCGTCAAAGCTTAAGGCCACGGCCGGCCGAGCAAATTCCTGGGTGAGCTTGGAGGCCACCAGGCCGATGACGCCGGCGTTCCATTTTTCGCCCCAGGCAAAAAGGACCGGCAATTCCGCGGTAATTTCGCCCAGCTGTTTTTTGGCTTCGGCCACCAATTTGTCCGTTAAGGCTTGGCGCTCGCTGTTTTTGCGGTTTAACTCGTAGGCGATGGTAATCGCCTCCTCAATGTTTTCGGTAATCAAAAGTTCGTAAGCGGTGTT
>MHKL01000036.1:5504-7540 GCA_001818835.1 Candidatus Komeilibacteria bacterium RIFCSPLOWO2_01_FULL_45_10
GCCGATAGTGTAAGTGTCAATTTTTTCTGGATTAATCATGGCCGTTTCCATTAGCTTCTTCAAACCTAAATTTTTGGTTTTGGAAAGAACGATTAAGCCGTGTTTGACCAAAGTCCTGTTTTCGCCGATTAAAGGCACCATGTCCGCCACCGTGCTAATGGCCACCAAATCCAGCAGCCATTTTTTAAACGAGGCCGCGTCCGGAATCGCAAATGACGGGTAACTGATCAGGGCTTGGGCAAATTTAAACGCCACTCCCCCGCCGGCCAGATGCTTAAATGGATAATTTTTATCCGCCAAAGGATGGATAATGGCCAGGGCCGCGGGCAGCTTGGCCGGCAAATGATGATGGTCGGTGATAATGACTTCCAAGCCCGCGGCTTTGGCTAAGTCAACTTCCTCGGCATTGCTGATGCCGCAATCAACGGTAATAATCAGTTTAACGCCATTTTCGGCTAATTTTTTAATGGCCGCGGGGTTCAGGCCGTAACCCTCTTTTTCCCGGTCCGGCAGATAAACCGCAGAAGGCAATCCTAGTTTTTGAAAGGTCTTGCTTAAAATCACCGAGCCGCAAACGCCGTCGGCGTCATAGTCGCCGTAAATCACCACTTTTTCGTTTTTCGCTTTGGCCGCCTCAATTCTTTTAACGGCGACGTCCATCTGGCTGAAAAGCCAGGGGTCATGGAGATCCTGCGAATAATCGGGATATAAAAATTCGTCAATTTGCTCCTGCGACCTTAAACCCCGGCCCCATAAAAGCTGCAAAATAATCGGCAACACTTGGGGGAAACGCGCCTGGATTTCCTCGCTGATGGGTTCTTTAATTATCCATTTATATTTATTCATAAAGACGCTTTTATCATAACGTTTTTGATCTCAACTGACAATAAACAGGGCAGAAACCCTGTTTTAATAAAATTCCAAATTCCAAGACACAAGAAACAAAAAAGTTCTGAATTCCAAGTTCCAAATCTCAAATCTCTAAAATATCGATTATTGAAAATGAATCGGCGTTTGATTATTGAAATTTGGAATTTGAGATTTTTTTGCCCGCCTGCCAGCGCCTTCGGCGCAAGCCGAAAGCGGGCAGGTTACTTGGAATTTGTATCTTGTTTCTTTTTATTGATTAAATCTTTCAAATTAATGACATTGGGCGGCAAGGTTTTTCTCATCACGGTTTCTTTTCTGACTGGCGGCAAATTCTGAACCGGTGATGAAAACGATTTTTCCTTGTGCAAACCGTCAAACGGCTTTTTTATCCGGCCTTTGGTCTTAAGAAAAACAATCACTAGCATGGCGGCCACTAAAACAATAGCGATGACAAGCCAGACCAAGGGATTGGCCAGGCGCCAGAAAATTACTGTCTGGCCCGACACTTTTTCCACCACTTCCGCCAGTTTTTCCAGGGGCTGGTTGGCTATTTTTTCGGCGGTGGCGGTAGCGCCGCCTGACTGAATAAGATCCTGGTAAACTTCTTCCAAATTGGCGGCTGGCTGATTAATGTTAGAAGCTTGCTGATTAACGTTGGTATTTGCTGACGGCTGAAAAATGTTCCGCTCCGCTTCTTGGGCTGACTTTAAAGGGTCCAAAGGATAATAATCCTCCCGATCCATGACGCCGTCCGAATCCGTGTCTTTTCTTAAAGGGTCGGTGCCGCGACTTTTTTCCTGCTCATCAGACCAGCCGTCATTGTCGTCATCGGCATCAGCATTGTTGCCGCTGCCATCAGCATCGGTATCCAGCCATTCCTGGCTATTTAAAGGAAAAGCGTCAATCTTATCGTTATAACCGTCGCCATCAGTATCCGCTTTTAAAGAATTGGTGCCTTTTTGACTCTCTTGCTCATCAGTTAAACCGTCATTGTCGTCATCGCTGTCCAGCCGATCCACAGTGCCGTCGCTATCAGTATCTTTGTCTGGAACGATGAGAGGGGTCTGCGTTTCATTATTCTGGGCATTCTGGTCAGCCGGCTCCGTGCCCTGGATTTTGGCCTGAATGTTAAAAGAATCTTCCGGCACCGTAAAATCCACAAAAAC
>MHKL01000036.1:7557-12180 GCA_001818835.1 Candidatus Komeilibacteria bacterium RIFCSPLOWO2_01_FULL_45_10
TGTGGACTTTAGCGTAAATCCTCACCTGATCGCCGCTGATTAAAACTTCTTTAGAAAATCTGACGTCAGCCGGGCCCAAAGACAAATCATAATCAAAATCCGCGGCTTTGACCTGAAAACCGACGGTGAAACTAAATAATAAAATGAAAGTTAATCTGACTAGATAATTCATGGCTAGTGATTAGGGAATAGTGATTTAGTTACTGCTCCCTGTTCCCTGCCCCCTGATTTCCATCGCCTCTTCCGCTTCTTTGAGCGTTAAAAGCCCGACTTGCGCCCCGATTTTCCTGACCACGTAATTGCTCCTGATCATGGCCAGTTTGAGCGCCCTTTTTAAATCACCCTGATAAATAATCAAACCGCCGATTAAACTGGAGCCAAAAGCATCGCCGGCGCCGGTGGTGTTAACGGCCGGAAAAGGCAGGGCTTTTTCAAAAATCGGCCGCAGGCCGTCGTAAACATAAGCGCCTCTGGGGCCGTCGGAAATGCTGACAATACGGGGGCCCAAAGATTCTAAAATGGTCAGGAGTTTCTCGATGTTACTCGTTTTTTTGCCCGCTGCGCCACCCGCTGCGCCAGCGCGCCAGCGCGGCGAGGAGCGTGAGCGAGGCGAGCCCGCGCTCTTGACTAATTCCATGGCCTCCTCCCTGTTTAAAATCAAAACTTCGGTTTCTTTTAAATACGGCTTTAAAAACCGCGCGCCTTTTTTAAGCTGGGCCGACCCCGGATTCCAAGCCACTTTAATCCTCTTTTTTTTCGCCACTTTAAAAACCACATCCAAATTCTCCTGCCAAAAAGGTCCGGACAGCGAGGTTAAATAATGCCAGCGGCCCTTCAGGCGGCGGAGTTTGGGATAACTTAAGCGCAGCTGTTCATTGGCGGCCCGATGGGTGAAAATAACGTGGTCGCTCCTGCGGCCGGCGGTAATGACAAAAGAGAGGCCGGTCCAGTAATGCGAAATGGCCTGGACCAATGATAAATTGACGTTTTTCTTTTTCAGTTCCGAGCGGATTTTTAAGGCAGAAGGGTCAGTGCCAATGGCACCGACTAAAGCAGCTTTTAAACCAAGTTTAGACAGACCCACCGCCGCGTTGGCCCCTCCCCCGCCCATGGTGTATAAAACTTTTTCGTCGCTTAAAATCTTTTCGCCGGCCGGAAAAGCAAAAAGCTCATCGCTGCCGATTTTATTGGGATTCCTGATAATCTTTAAGTCCTTGGCATGGAACATGATGTCCTCCGTAATCCCGCCGATGGTAATAACGTCAAATTTCATAAGATAGGAGGTAGCTTGTAGCCAGTAGCTTGTAGGAAAAATTCCTACCGGCTACTACCTACTAGCTACAAGCTACAAGCTAATTACTCTTTACTATACATTTCTTCCTTCTTCTCCCTTAAAAACGCGATCCATTCCTCAATCACCTCCAAAAATATTTTAAACGGCGCTTCAATGATAAAATCCAGAATAAAGACAAAAATGTTGATTTTGGAAAATTTTTCGCTCAACCAGTGGCCGGCCTTGAGAAAAGGCAAGAAAAAAAGATTAATTAAAAACACCAAAGGATTTTCCCGCTTGTCAATCACCATCAATTCCCTCACCTTGAGGCGCATTTTAATGCCGAAAAAACTGACCAAGGAAAGGAATAAAAGGAAAATCAGCAAGCTGAAGATGTTGAACTGAAGCGAGCGCAGAATGTAAATTAAAACACCGAAAGAAAAAACAAAAAGTATGAGATACAAAAGGTAAAAAACAGTCAGGGCAAAGGCGCTTCTTTTGGCCTTGGCGCCAAAACTGCCACCCTTGATTTCTTTCAAGCCCCCCTCATAAACCATTTCCTTGGCCACCGCGACCACCCGCTCGGTGTTTTTCCGCGACGGAATCCTGATAAAAACGCCCAAAATAAACATTAAAAATACCGGGAAAAGGGCGTTAATGGCCAAAGGCAAAAACATCACTTCTTTGGCAATGTAGTAATCGTAAGGAAACTCCAAAGCCAAAGCCAGAAGCATCTTGGTGATAAAAAGATAAATCAGCACCCGGACAATGCTTCTTCTTAATTTGATTTTGGTCTTTTTGTAAACGCGGTCGCAGGTGCTTTGGATCTGGTATGCCAATTCCTCCGCGTCCTGGAAAATCTCTTCCGCCTTTGCCGGATCTTCCAGAATGATGTCTCTTAAAATCTGGAAAGCAAAAGTATATTTCTTAAACAGGCGGGTTAATTTCTCCGCCAAAGGATATTTTTTAAACTTCTCTATCCGGTTTTTTAAATTGCTGATTTTTCTGGCCAAATTCATCAGCTCCTTGGGCGCGGACGTTTTCCAATCGGGATAAAAATGCTTTAAGAGCTTTAAATCAATCATGGCGGCGTCGGACTTAATCAGAGCGCGGTGAACCGCCAAGTAAACCTGTAAATCCTTTTCCTCGTCGCTTAAGGACTTATCGCCCAAATTAACACCCGGCCGCATCACCTTGTACATGAATTCCGCCAAAGCGCGGTTAGCCAAGGGCGGCATCAGCAATTCCTCAATTTCGCAGGCGCACATTTCCACCAGCCACTTAAACAGGCGGTTGCCGGCCCTGGTTCCCTTTTTGACAATGCTGAAATTGTATAAAGTGAGGTATCTTTCAAGCAGCCGGTCCACCTCCAGGGCCTTGCTTTGGGGAATAAGGTTATTTTCCAGATAGCCGGCTCTGATTAATTCCTTGATTAAAGCCAGCCCCAAATCCTCGGTAGAGATTTTAATCAACAGCCGCCTTTGCAAAATCCTGAAAATCGCCGCTTTTCTGATTAAATGCTCTTCCTTGTAATCAATGGCGGTCCTGATTTTTTCGTAAATAAAAGCCAGCTTGGAAACAAAGCTGTCCACCTGAATCCCCGCTCCGCCCTCGCTCTGATAATAAATCTTCGGGTCGGAAACCTTAAGCTGGGCAATGAGTTTTTGGGTTGATTGGGAATACATAACTTCGACAATGGTCATTATTTAGATATTCTTATATTACAAGAAAATGGGGATTTTGGCAATATTTAAAAACGTCTTGATTTATTCTGTAAAAAGAATAAAATGGACTTATTATGGAAGATTTATCTAATTACCAAAAATTAAAGGAAGATGCCCAACAATACTATAACAGCATAGGTAAAATTTTCTCCCCTGCCTTTAATCAGGAAATTTTCTTTAATGCCGAGGGATTTAACCATATCATTTTTAAATCAGCTCGGACTGAAAGAGAAAGACCATCACAAATTTTAAGGTTCAAACTTTTACCCCTGGGTCAAAAACTCATTAAAGTTTCTACTACTTATCAGGAATTTGAAGAAACTATCAAGGAGTTTGAAGTAAAGCAACACAAAAAGAAAGTTAGGGTATCTAAACCAGTAAGATACTGGGGAGTGATTGCCATTATTGATGGTCGAAAAATTAAAGTAATTTTAAGAAAAATTGGCGATAATGGAAATATACATTTTTGGAGCATAGTCCCGGCTTGGGTCACGAATAAATACCGTGATATAAAATTTTTTACCACAATGAAAGGCAATCCTGAGGAGGATTAAAAAACAAAAATACCGCTTAATAAGCGGCTTTTTTGTGTGCCTGCCTTCAGCTTATGTATTTAGCCGAATAGGGCTGACGCCCCACAAGCACAAGGGCAATATATCATAGACCTCAAAATAAAGCAATGGGGGTGTGGATAATATAATATATCTACAGTTTGAATCAGTTTTTGTAATCTAATTTACAAAAATAAATAGTCATTGGATTGACGAAAAACAAAATTTACCTTATTATATGAAGGCATTTAAGGAATAATAATATTGCGAGATCGTCCCACCTATGCTCCTTTGGAGCTTCGGCGGGCGAGATTTTTGATAAAAGACGTCAAGGCGCAAGTAATTAATCAACCGAAGCCTTGGCGAAGGTTGATGCGAGATCGTCTAGTGGTAGGACAGCGGATTCTGGCTCCGCTAACCCTGGTTCGAATCCAGGTCTCGCAGCCAATTTATAAAGTTTGCATTTCCCGCCTCGCTCGGGCGGGTAAAAGCGAAATAAAAAAAATTTGGTATAGTTAAAAATATGAGCAATGCCTCAAACCGCATCTTTGCATTTATTTTCTTTGTGATAGTTTTATTGCTATTACTTTGGATGCCTACCTGGACAAGAATAAACGTGGGAGATTCTCCGGGGGTAATTTATAGTCCTCCGTGGATTGGCTTTCTTGTTATTCTTATTGGTTTGGCATACGAAATATTTAGGCCAAGTTTGAATCTGAAAAGAGATACAAATTGGAAATGGATTCTGGCTGGAGTTTTTCTTTTTCTGATTATAATAACGATGATTGTTGTTCAGGAGATTTGGATGCCATACAAACAAGGATATTCCGTTTTTGGAATGAGGAGTTTTGAATTTCCCCTTGGAAGCGGCAATATCAGTGTTTGGCCACAGCTTTTATGGGATTTTCTTAATGTTCATTATACGGATACGACAGTTTTAGCTTTGCTGTTTGGAATTCTGTTTTTGACAAAGTCGACCCCGAAAACCTCAAGGAGCTATAAGATGATTCTGATTGGCGCAGTAATATTTACGGCGTTTTTGATGCTTGGACATTTTTTGTTTTTATTCTTTAAC
>MHKL01000037.1:0-2383 GCA_001818835.1 Candidatus Komeilibacteria bacterium RIFCSPLOWO2_01_FULL_45_10
ATTATTAGCAGGCGCAGAAAGTAAAATTATTTACCCCCTATGTCAAGAAGTTTAAAAAAAGGTCCTTGGTTAGATCCCAAACTAATGAAGAAAATCGGCAAGTTAAAAATCGGGGACAAGACGGTGATTAAAACCTGGGCGCGTTCTTCCACCATTACGCCGGAGATGGTGGGTTTTACCATTGGCGTGCATAATGGCAAACAGCACCTACCCGTTTTTATCATTGAAAACATGGTCGGCCACAAGCTCGGCGAATTCGCGCCCACCCGTAAATTTGTAGTCCATGGCGGCCGGATGGCGAGGGAACAAGCCCAGGCGCAGGAAGCCACGGCTACGGCTGCGCCGGCCACGCCGCCAAAACCGTCAGCTTAATTTTAAATCCTTATGACCAAGGCAGAAAAAAAAGAAAAAAAGACCGCCGTTCCCAGAAGCATTTTAGTTGACGAAGTTTCTTCAGCGGGGGGAAGGGGTAAGGTTAAACCGGGGAAGGAACCGGTTAAGGCGGTTTTACAAGCCAAGGCCACCGCCAATTTTTTAAGGATTTCTCCCAGGAAAGTAAAATTAGTGATTGATGAAATCCGGGGGCGGGGGGCGAACGAGGCCCTGGCCAGATTAAGGTTGATTAACAAAAAGGCGTCGCGGCTGGTGGGCAAGCTGGTTAACGCCGCCATCAGTAATGCCGAGCATAATTTTAAATTAAAGAAGGAAGATTTATACATCAAGGAAATCAGGGCGGACCAGGGGTCGGCTCTTAAACGTTTTAGGCCGGCGGCTTTTGGCAGCGCCCACCCGATCAGAAAACCAACCGCTCATTTATTAGTGATCTTAGCAGTGAGGGAAGCAATCAAGAAAGCAAATAAGCAAGAAAGCAAGAAAACAATAAAGCAAGAAAACAAAGAAACGAAAAAGCAAATAATCAAATAATCAAATAATTCAGATGGGGCATAAAGTAAATCCAAAAGTTTTCCGCCTTGGCCAAACCCAAACCTGGAGTTCGCGCTGGTTTGCCAGAAAAAATTACGCCGACCTCTTAAAAGAGGATATCTTAATCAGGAGATTTGTCATGAAAAAGCTGAAAGAGGCGGTGATTGATAAAGTGGAAATTGAAAGGACGCCGGCCGACATGACCATTACCATTACGGCGGCCCGGCCCGGCGTGATTATCGGCCGCGGCGGTTCCGGTTTGGAAGAAATAAAAAAAGCCATCATCAGTAATTTTTTCAAAAACAGCAAAAAAGGCGTCAGGATTAACATTCAGGAAGTGGGGAATCCCAATCTTTCGGCGGCCGCCATGGTGTATTATATGGCGGCTGACATTGAAAAGCGGATTCCTTTCCGCCGGGTGATGAAGCAAGCCATTGACCGCATCATGAAAGCCGGCGCTTTGGGCGTTAAAGTGATGATTGGCGGCCGCTTGAACGGCGCGGAAATTGCCCGCACCGAAAAGCTGGCCCAGGGCAAGGTGCCGCTGCATACTTTAAGGGCCGACATTGATTATTCCCGCGGCATTGCCCAAACCACTTACGGCACCATTGGCATTAAGGTTTGGATTTATAAAGGAGAAGTTTTTAATAAAGAAGTTAAAGGTCAGGAGAAAAAGAGGGCTTTTAGCCGTCCGCCCAGGCGGGGCCGCCCTCACTTAAATTCCGCCCGCTCCGATAAAGAATCATAAACTATGTTGGCACCAAGAAAAGTCAAACACAGAAAATGGCAACGCACCGACCAAATCAGGGGCAAAGCCACCCGCACCAATACTTTAAGTTTCGGCTCTTTTGGCTTAAAGGCCTTAAGCGCCGGGTTGGTCAGCTCCCGCCAGATTGAAGCGGTCAGGCGGGTTTTAACCCGCTACACCCAAAAGGGCGGCAAGATTTGGATCAGGATTTTCCCCGACCGGCCCATTACCATTAAAGGTTCGGAAGTGCCGATGGGCAAAGGCAAGGGGACCGTTGACCATTATGCGGCCGTGGTCAAAGCCGGGACAGTGATGTTTGAAATGGACGGCCTGGCTAAAGAGAGCGCCGCGGAGGCCTTAAAATCAGCCGCTTACAAGTTGGCCGTTAAATGCAAGTTTATCGTTAAATAAATTTTTAATCAGGCAAAGGTATGGAATTTAAGGAATTAAAAGGAAAATCAGCCGAGGAACTCCAAAAATTGCTGGCCCAATTCAGGGAAAAGGTAAGGGATTTGCGTTTTAGCGTGAGCGCCAAACAGCTGAAAAATATCAGGCAGTTGAGAGAGGCCAAGAAAGCGGTGGCGAAAATTCTGACCGTTTTAAATCAGGATAAGAAAAATGCCAAGGCAAAAGTCGCCAAAAAAGAACCAATCATTATTTAAATTTTCAATATGGAAGAACTTAGAAAAAAAAGCCAGAGGAAATTGGCGG
>MHKL01000037.1:2409-6885 GCA_001818835.1 Candidatus Komeilibacteria bacterium RIFCSPLOWO2_01_FULL_45_10
GCCAGTACCAAGTTGGCGACCGGGTAATTTTTGTTGAATGCCGGCCGCTTTCCAAGGAAAAGCGCTGGCGGGTCATTGGCAAAGTAAAATAATAACGGCTCACGAGCCACTAATTATGATTCAGTTTAAAACCAGATTGAATGCCGCTGACAATAGCGGCGCCAGAATCCTTGAGTGCATTAAGGTGAAGGGCGGCTATCAAAGAAGATACGCCTTTGTCGGCGACATCATCACCTGCGTGGTTAAGGAGGCGCAGCCGCATTCTTTGGTTAAAAAAAGCGAGGTGGTGCAGGCGGTGATTGTCCGCCAGAAAAAAGAAATTAAGCGGCCGGATGGCTCTTACCTTAGATTTGACAACAACGCGGCGGTAATCATTGACCCTAAAACCAAAGAGCCGAGAGCCAGCCGAATTTTTGGGCCGGTGGCCAGGGAACTGCGGGCGGCTGGATTTAATAAAATAATTTCTTTGGCGCCGGAAGTGCTTTAAATTAGTAATAAGTAATCAGTAAGCGTATTATATGAAGATTAAAAAGGGCGATACAGTAAAAATTATCAGCGGCAAGGATAAAGGCAAGACCGGCAAGATTATCCAGATTTTTCCTGAAGCAAATAAGGTGGTAGTGGAAGGAGCCAATACCCACTGGCGTCATTTAAAACCAAGAAAGCAGGGCGAAAAAGGCCAGCGGGTTGAATATGCGGCGCCGCTTCACGTTGCCAAGGTCATGTTAATTGACCCCAAGACCGGGCGCGAGACCCGTATCGGTTATAAAATGTTAGCCACGGGAGAAAAAGTCAGAATCGCCAAGCGGTCAGGGGAAGTAGTTTGAGGTTAGGTATTAGGTAATCAGGTATGAAGGTATAAAAGGTATTTGAGATATTAAGTTAAAACTAATACCTAATTACCTAATTAACTAATCAACTAATCAAATAGTCATGAATTTAAGGGAAAAATATCAA
This sequence comes from Candidatus Komeilibacteria bacterium RIFCSPLOWO2_01_FULL_45_10, assembly GCA_001818835.1. Classification (GTDB taxonomy): domain Bacteria; phylum Patescibacteriota; class Patescibacteriia; order UBA1558; family UBA10009; genus 2-01-FULL-45-10-B. Next base: position 3,367 of record MHKL01000037.1, read on the forward strand.
AAAGAGGTGGTTGCCAAGATGAAGGCCGAATTTGGCTATGCCAATGATTTGGCGGTGCCGCGTTTGGTGAAAGTCAGCTTAAACGTGGGTATTGGCAAAAGCAAGGACGATCCCAAAGTGGCGGAAACCGCGGAAAACACCTTAAAAAGAATTACCGGTCAGCAGCCGGTTTACACCTTGTCCAAAAAGGCGATTTCCGCTTTTAAAATCAGGGAAAATATGAAAGTCGGCCTTAAAGTCACTTTGCGGGGCAAAAGGATGTGGGATTTTTTGGAAAAATTGATTAACATCGCTTTGCCGCGCGTCAGGGATTTTAGGGGGCTGGAGACGAAAAGCGCTGACCAATCAGGAAATTTAACCATTGGTTTTAAGGAGCATTTGGTTTTTCCGGAAATCAGGTCCGATGAAGTGGAAAAACTCCATGGTTTGGAAGTTTCCATTGCCACGACCGCCAATAATCAAAAAGAGGCCTTGTCTTTATTTAAGTATTTAGGATTTCCTTTCAAGAACAGTTAACAATAAATTTCTATTTTCTAGTTTCTAATTTCTAATCTATGGCAACTAAATCAAGAATCGCTAAATCCAACCGGCCGCCCAAGTTTTCCACGCGTTTAGTCAGGCGTTGCTGGCGTTGCGGCCGCAACCGCGGCTATTTGCGCAAATTTAAGCTTTGCCGCATCTGTTTCAGGGAGCTGGCTTGCCGCGGCGAAATCCCTGGCATTACAAAATCAAGCTGGTAAAATTTAATTCTATTTTCTAATTTCTAATTTCTATTTTCTAACTTATGATGACCGATCCCATTGCCGACATGCTTACCCGATTCAGAAATGCCCTGGCCGTTAAAAAGGCCGAGGTGGTTTTGCCGTTTTCCAAAATTAAGCATGAAATTGCCAACCTTTTGAAAAAGGAAGGGTATTTAAAGAGCGTGGAAAAAGTGGAAGGCCAGTTCCCCCAGCTGAAAATTGAGCTTTTATATAACGAAGACCAACAGCCGGCCATTACCCATTTAAGAAGAGTCAGCAAGCCGGGCCGGCGGATTTATGCGGCCAAGGAAAAATTGCCTTACGTTTTGAATAATTTAGGATTAGCCGTTATTTCCACTTCCCGCGGGGTAATGACCAACAAACAGGCGCGGCGAGCCAGAATCGGCGGCGAAATTATTTGCGAAGTTTGGTAATAAATAGTAACAAGTAATCAGTAATAAGTAACAAGTAATTAGTATGTCAAGGATCGGCAAGAAACCAATTATTATCCCCCCGGGCGTTGAAGTAAAAATCAACGGTAATTTAGCGTCGGTTAAGGGGCCAAAAGGGGAGCTGGAACAGGAGATTCATCCCTTAGTTAAAGTTGCGATAAGCGGCCAGGAGATTCAGGTTTCCGTTTTTAAAACCGAGGAAAAAGAGCAGCGCGCCCTTTGGGGCTTATTCCGGTCGCTTTTGAACAATATGGTTTTAGGCGTTACCCAGGGTTTTAGCAAGCAGTTGGAAATCAACGGCATTGGCTTTAAAGCCCAGGTATCAGGCAGCAAGCTGATTTTGAACGTCGGCTATTCCCATTCGGTTGAATACCAAATTCCCAAGGATATCCAGATTACCGTGGAGAAAAATCTCATTACCGTTGCCGGCGCCGCTAAGCAGGAGGTGGGGCAGGTCGCCGCGGAAATCAGGGCCATTAAAAAACCGGAGCCCTATCAGGGCAAAGGCATTAAGTATCTTGACGAGGTGATTAGGCGCAAAGCCGGCAAGGTGGTCAAGGGTGCGGCCGCCACCGGTTAATTTTGCCTCTTAAATTTTTTATGAAAAAAGACCAAAGCAAAATTAAGAATCAGTTAAAGTTAAGGAGGGTTAAAAGAGTCAGGGCCAAAGTGTTCGGTTTGGCCAAAAAACCACGCTTGGCGGTTTTTAGAAGTTCCAAGCATCTGGCCGTTCAGGCGATTGACGATGCTTCTGGCCGGACTTTGGTGAGCGTTTATGACCGGGAAGTTTCCGCCAAAGGCAGATCCGCTTCTGGCGGAAAGGGTAAAAGCAGAATGGAAAAAGCCCGCTCTTTAGGCAAGCTCTTGGCGGAAAAACTTTTGGAGAAAAAAATCAATACCGCGGTTTTTGACCGCCGGCATTATCAGTATCATGGTTTAGTCAAGGAACTGGCTGAAGGCGCCAGGGAAGGTGGATTAAAATTTTAAATCCCCCGGCTTCGCTCGGGACAGGTTTTAAATTTCAAATTATTACAAATAACGAACAACGAATAACGAACTTATGGCAAGATCAAGAAAAAACAGCAGAGACGGTTTTAAAGACAAATCCGCGCCGGAACTGGACCAGCAGATTGTTGACTTGGCGCGGGTAACCAGGGTGATGGCCGGCGGCAAGCGCATGCGCTTCCGGGCCTGCGTGGTCATCGGCGACAAAAAGGGTCGGGTGGGCTGGGCCGTGGCCAAGGGCGCGGACGTGACCATTGCCGTCAATAAAGCCAACACCAAAGCCAAAAAAAGAATGATTAAGGTGAAATTTACGGATGACACCATTCCCCATCAGGTGACGGTCAAATTCGGGGCGGCGCAAGTGCTGCTTAAGCCGGCCGTCAGAGGCACCGGCATTATTGCCGGCGGTTCAGTCAGAAGCGTCCTGGAGCTTTTAGGCATTCCCAACGTTTATGGTAAAATTTTAGGCCGGACCGGCAATAAGATCAATAATGTCCAGGCCACTTTTAAAGCCCTGACCTCGTTTAAATATCCCGTCAAGGAAGAGGCGGCGGCACCGGTCAAGACCGATGAACTTAAGGACGAAGGGTTAAGGGAGCGTGATTTGGAGCATGAGGAGGAATTGGAAAAAGAGCAGGAAAAACTGCTTAAAAAATCGGGCTTGGAAGACGACCTAATCAAAGGCGGAATTATTTTAAATCCCGGCTTTAAAAAATAAGCATATGACGATTTTAAGTTTGCATAATTTAAAAACCGCTCTTGGCGCCAAAAAGAGAAAAATCCGCCGCGGCCGCGGCAACTCGTCCAAAGGCAATTATTCCGGCCGCGGCATGAAAGGCCAGCGGGCCCGTTCCGGCGGCAAAAGCGGCCTGGGCCTGAAGGGCATCAGGGGTTATCTGCAGCGCATTCCCAAAAGGGGCGGCTTTACGTCTTTCCGTTTAAAACCGCAAATCGTTAACTTAGGAGCTTTGGAAAAATTTTTTGCGGACGGCGAAACCGTTACGCCTCAGTCGCTTTTCAGGAAAGGTTTGATTAAAGCCACCGGCGGCGTTAAAATTTTAGCTAGCGGCGAACTAAAAAAGAAATTCATCATTTCCGCCCACGCCTTTTCTAAATCAGCTAAAGACGCTATTATTAAAGCAGGCGGCCAGGCGGTGATTATTCAACAAAGCAATAAAACAATAAAGCAAGAAAGCAAAGAAACAAAGAAGCAGAAAGCAATGCAATAAAGTAATCAATATGTGGGAAAAGTTGAGACAAATTTGGAAAACCCGCGATTTAAGAAACAGCATTTTATTTGTTTTGGGCATGTTGGTGAT
>MHKL01000037.1:6934-7138 GCA_001818835.1 Candidatus Komeilibacteria bacterium RIFCSPLOWO2_01_FULL_45_10
TTAAGGGAGTTTTTCGCTCAGAACCAGATTTTCGGCCTTTTAAACATTTTTTCCGGCGGCGGCTTGGAAAATTTTTCCATTGTCATGCTGGGCGTCGGCCCTTACATTACCGCCTCCATCATTATGCAGCTTTTGGCCATGATTATTCCGGCTTTGGAGGCCATGTCCAAGGAATCGGCCGGCCAGCATAAAATCAACCAATGG
>MHKL01000038.1:0-4728 GCA_001818835.1 Candidatus Komeilibacteria bacterium RIFCSPLOWO2_01_FULL_45_10
ATCTGCGGCAAGCCGGCCAGGCCAAAGTTCAGCTTAGGCGCGCGCCCCTTAATTACGGGCAAATCATAGGCATAGCCAAAGAACATGGCCAGTTTGCCGCTGGTAAAGGCCTCCAGGGCATCGGGCTGTTTTTCATTCCAGGTATAGACCTCTTTTAAGGGGTCGGAAAAATCAGTGTAGAATTGAAGGGCGGCCAGGCCCGGGTAATAGTCTTTTTCCTCGGCGGACGATTCATAAAAAATCGCCTGGCCCCTTTCATTGGTCATGGCGGTGCCGTTTTGCATCATTAAAATGGAAAGCAAATCAACGGCGTGGCTGACGTTTTCGGCCGTGCCCAAAGCCACGCCGGCCGTTAAGGGATTGTTATTGACGTCAATCTGGGCGATTTTTTTTACGGCTTCCGCCAGTTCCGTCCAGGTCTTGGGCGGGGTGGCGACGCCGGCCTGGTCCAATAGATCGCGGTTGTAAAAAAGGGCCAGCGTGTCCACGCTTAAAGGCAAACCGTAAACTTTATTATTTATTACGACGTCATCATAGACCGCATCCACGAACTTGTCCTTGATGTCCGCGGGCTTAAAAATCGGCACGCTCCTGACCACATTTGAGATTTCGGTTTTGCCCAAGGTTTTTTTAACTTCCTGAAAAGCCAGCTGCACGCTTTCGCCCTGGGGCGTGATGCGGCTCTGGTATTTTTTCAGCCACTGAGCCGGCAGGCTGTAAATGTCCGGGCCGCGGTCTTCGGCCCAGGCCTCAAGGAGCTGCTGTTCGTATTCCGCGTAGCGGAAACGTTTGTATTTAATGGTGACGTTGGAGTGCAGCGCCTGGAAGTCGCTAATCACCGGCGCCAGGAAATTGGTTTCGTCCCAGACGCCCCAGTAGGACAGTTCAATTTTTTTTGTCAGTTCCTGGGGCGTTTTTTTGGCGGGAATCAGTTTGCAGGAAAAGCCGCTGGTCATTAAGACCGTTGCCAGCAGGAGCAGGATAATTTTTTTGAAATAATGATTGGACATCGACATCAGGTAGCCACGCGCCAAGGCGCGTGGCTACTACTATAGTTTAAGATTTTTTAAATATTTTCTAAACTCACCATTTAATTTAGGGTGAGTCAGGGCCAGCTCCACGTTGGCTTTGAGCCAGCCCGCAATAGTGCCGGCATCGTAAACATCGCCTTCAACTTTTTTGCCGTAAACGGAGCGTTTTTTAAGCAGGGTGTCAATGGCGTCCGCCAGCCAGAGTTCGCCGCCCTTGCCGGGCTTGGTTTTTTTCAGAATTTTGAAAATTTCCGGCGTTAAGATATAGCCGCCAAAGAGCGCTAAATTGGATTTGGCTTTTTTCGGCCCGGGCTTTTCCTTGATGCCCTTAATCTGGTAAACGTTTTTTTCCACCTTGACGCCGTCAATAATGCCAAAGCGCTCTGTTTCTTTTTTAGCCACCTGGATAATGGAAAGAACCGGGTCCTGGTATTTTTCGTAGGTTTCAATCAGCTGCTTTACCCACGGCTTTTGGCTCAAGATAAATTCATCTCCCCAAAAAACCGCGAACGGCTCGTTGCCGATCAGGGGCTCGGCGTTTAAGACCGGCGTGCCGTTGCCGTAACCGCCTTTTTGCCTGATATAAATGAAGTTGGCCAGGCGCGGAATTTGGCGCAATTCTTTAAGCAGTTTGGTTTTGCCGCTTTTTTCCAGCCATTTTTCCAGTTCGGGCGAGCGGTCAAAATGGTCTTCCACGGCCCTCTTATTGCCGCTGGTGACAATAATAATGTCGGTGATGCCCGAAGCGACACAGGCCTCCACAGTGTATTGGATGGCCGGCTTGTCAACAATGGGCAGCATTTCCTTGGGCTGGGCTTTGGTGACGGGCAAGAAACGGGTGCCAAAACCAGCCACGGGAATAACGGCTTTGCGGATTTTTTGCATAGAAGTTCTGGGTAAATCCAGCACCACTTTTCATATCATTCATATTTAAAGGATATTTTCTTATTCAATTTAAAAGTGGTGCTGGATAAATTATACAATTTTTGGTTAAATTCAGCAACTAGGTTATCTTATCATATTTTCAAAAACAAAAAATCCCCCATCAAGTGACAGGGGATTTTTGTAAACTTTTCAGTAATTTTTACCAATTACTTCTACGGCTGCCGCCGCCAAAATCGCGGCCGCGCCTTTCAAAGTTCCTTTTGGGTCTCTCTTCCATGGGACGGGCTTCGTTAACAACGATTTTGCGGCCGTCCAATTCCTGGCCATTGAACATTTCAATGGCTTTTTGGGCTTCTTCTTCGGTTGACATTTCCACAAAGCCAAAACCTTTGGAGCGGCCGGACATGCGGTCGCTGATGACCGCGGCGGACTCCACGGTACCGGCTTGGGAAAAGGCCTCTTTTAAGCCCTCTTCGGTAGTGTCATAAGACAAGCTGCCGACGTATAATTTCTTTGCCATAGTAATTCCTTACACACTTAATAATTTAGTAAGCCGACCATTTTTCTTCCCCGACTTACACTAATCATTTGATATTTGGTGTAAGGAGTAGAAAAATACTTACAAAAATGATTATACGCTATTTAACCTTAAAAGTCAAGGGCTAGAGCCGGTTAAGCCAGTCGCCGAGGTAATGAGTCAGCGTGATCACCAAAATCGCAATCAACAGGTGCTCCGTCATTACTCCCCAGGGCTTAGTTTGCTGTCTCTTGGCCAGATAATAGCTGAAGAGGGCAATCAGGAAAAGCCCCCAGGCTACGCTGGCGATAATGGCAATGGGGAGGGAGAAAATTAAAATCGGCACCACAAAAGTCAGGGCAAAAACAAATTTGGCGGCAAAGGTCATTAAAGTGGACTGCCAGATTTCTTTTTGGGTATGTTGGTTTTCCGATTCCTCGCTGATGTGGATGCCCAAAGCGTCGGATAAGGCGTCGGCCACGGCAATGACCAGAATGCCGGAAATGACCACGGTTTTAGAATGAGTGCCGGCATGCAAGCCGACCATCAAACCCAAAGTGGTGATGACCCCGGAAGTCAGGCCATAGCTAAAGCCCTTTAAAATGGAAAGTTTCATGGTTTTGTTCCGCGGTTATTATGAAGATGTTTTTTAATAAAATAAACAACCCCGATAATTATCGCGGCCAGGATTAATAAATCAGCGATTTCGCCGTATTTGATAATGAGGGCCCAGTTTTGCTTTAGATAAATGCCTAAAATCGCTAAAAAAGCGTTCCAGAGCCCGGCGCCCGCCAGGGTGTAGAGGGAAAATTTAAGCAAATTCATTTTAGCCAGTCCCGCCGGCAAAGAAATCAGGTGCCTGATTACCGGAATGAAACGGCTGATGAAAATGGTCAGCTCGCCGCGCTCCTGAAAATATTTTTCCGTTTTTTCCAAATCCCCCTGGCTTAGCAGAAAATATTTGCCGAATTTTTTAACAAATGCTTGTCCGCCAAACCGGCCGATATAATAAGAAATCAGGGAACCAGTCAAACTGCCCAAAGTGCTGAAGATAATCACGTAGGGCAGGGTAAAATTTTTGCCGGCAATTAAAAAGCCGGCAAAGGGCATGACCGCCTCGCTGGGCACCGGCAAAAACATGCTTTCGGCAACCATTAAAAAGAAGACGCCGCTATAACCCAGCTGGTGGATTAAGGAGGTAAAATATTCGGCTAAAAATTGAGTTAAGCCCATTTGGGTTATAAAATCAATTAAAGCATTAAACCGGCTTTAATATCGGCGCCTAAAAGGCCGGCCCGCCGCATAGCCGGGCCGGCGATTGCCGCGGTTAGAGCGCGGACGGCCTGAAAGATGGCGGGAGATATTCGGCGCGGCACTGGCGAAGCGGTCTCGCCTCGATTCGGAGGCGAAGCGGGGAACTCTGGCTGGCGGCAGATCCGGCAACTTAGAAACGGGCAGATTTTTTCTGACTAACCTCTCAATATCCTTCAGATCGCCTCTTTGGTCAGGCGTTACCAAGGAAATGGCGTGTCCGCCACTGCCGGCCCGGGCGGTTCGGCCGATGCGGTGCACGTAATCCCCGGCTTGGGACGGCAGATCAAAATTAATTACCAATTCAATACCGATTACATCAATACCCCGGGAAGCGAGGTCGGTAGCGATTAATACCCGGTATTTGCCTGACTTAAAACCTTGCAGCGCGTCCTGCCTTTGGCTTAAGGAACGGTTGGAATGCAACTCGGCACAGGGGTGGCCCAGTTCGCGGATCAGCTGGTTTAAGCGCTTGGCGCCGTATTTGGTTCTGGTAAAAATCAAGGTTGGCCCCAAGTATTGCGCCAACAGTTTTTCAATCATTTGGACCTTGGCTTCTTTAGGCAGGATAAAAATTTCCTGGGTTACCCGTTCGGCGGTGGTGCCGGTTGGCGCCACTTCTATTCTTAAAGGCAGTTTCATGTAGCGGCTGGCCATTTTAATAATTTCCGGAGCCATCGTGGCCGAAAAAAGCATGGTTTGTCTGGCCGCCGGCAAGTGCTGGAAAATTTTCTGGATTTGCGGAGCAAAGCCCATATCCAGCATGCGGTCGGCTTCGTCCAAGACCACGATTTTAGCATCGGCCAGGCGCACGTTTTTTTGGTTAAGATGGTCGTTTAAGCGCCCGGGCGTGGCAATAATAATATGTGGGTTTTGGGCCAGGGCTTTAAGCTGGGGGTACATGGATAGGCCGCCGATTAAGACAACGGTTTTAAGGCCCAGGCCGCGCCCCAGCTGGCTTAAGGCCTCATCCACCTGCACAGC
>MHKL01000038.1:4760-9365 GCA_001818835.1 Candidatus Komeilibacteria bacterium RIFCSPLOWO2_01_FULL_45_10
TACGCCCATTAAATCCTTGCCCTGAATAGCTAAAGGAATAGCCTGTTTTTGAATGGGCGTGGGGCTGGAAATTTTTAATTTAGCCAAAGCCTCCAGCAAAGACGGGGCAATGCCCAATCCGGAAAAGCCGATAGGCGTTTCTTGAGAGTCGTTAGTCATTGTTTAGATAAAAAGATGAAAAAGCAGGGCAACGGCCATGAGCCCAAACAGCCAGATAAGAGTGCAGCCAAACAGGACTAAGGCCTCTTTCTTGGAGTTGTTAGAATAGAGAATAATTGGCCGGCCTAAAATAAGGGATCCGCAGACGGCCGCCGATAAAACAAAAAGCATTAAAAAAGCGGCCATGCCCAAGGGGCCACCTTCCATTTTACCGAAAATTCTGTCGGCATTGGACATAAAGAGAGCGACTAAGGCGGCGTAAACGGCCGTGGCCAAAGCATCCAAGAAACCCCAAAGTATGAGTTTGTTTTTTTTCATAATTTTTAGGTTAATGGTAGGTTTTAAATTGGCGGTGAGGCAGAGATTCGAACTCTGGAAACCATTACTGGTTTACTGCTTTTCGAGAGCAGCGCCTTCAACCACTCGGCCACCTCACCATATATAAATTTAAGCGTCCCACTTGCCTCGCATGCGAGCGTTAGCGAGTCGTGCGGGGTTCAACCACTCTGGCACATCTCCATTATACGCCAATGGTTCGCAAATAACTCGCTAATGATTCGCGAATTGGCGGATCATTCGCGTGCCATTCGTGAACTATTCGCGTTATATAAAACAATCACTATTCCAACTATTATCCAAAATAAAATTGCCAAATCATTTTTAAAGTAAGGTACATCCACTTTACCCTGAACCAGAAGCGCCATCATAGCAGAAGCAGTGATTAAAGTCCAGATTGTGGGCTGTTTCTTTTGAGCTTTATAGATTAAGGCAAAAAATACTATTAAAATCCAGATAATTGAGATTAATCCTAATAACCCTGTCTCGGTCCAGAAATTCAAGAAGAAGTTGTGCGGATAAAGGTAGATTTCCACGTGTGGATTTTGGTGATACGGCGCGACCAGAGTTTGATAGCCGGCCAAGCCCGCGCCGAAAATAGGCGTATCGGCGAGCATCGCCAAAGTTTCGCGCCACTGTTGGGCTCTAATCTGAAAATCAGAAGCGTTTAAGGGCAGATGCGTTGAGGAGATTTGCACCAAAGTTTTTGATATCTCGCTTTTGACCATTGGCGAAAAAACGGCCATAGTCGTCAAAATCAGGATTAAAAGTAAGACAGGGAGACGGATTTTTTTGTACATCAAGGCCAAGGCAATAATTCCGGCAATCACCGCAATTAAGCCACCGGCGGATTGGGTCCAAATAATGGTTAAGGTTCCAAGGACTATTATTAAAAAACTTAAAACTAAAAACTTAAAACTAAAAACTTTAATCAAAAAGTCGCTGATAAGATTACCTACAGTCAATAAAATTATTGGTACTAAGAAAAGAGCATTGGCATTAGGATAACCGAAGAAAGTCGTCACTCGCCTGGTGGCTTCGGCGGCCCAAAAGGGATTGGGAATAAGCGCGCCGGTGAGTTTTTGGATAATGGCAAAAACGCCAATAGCCAGAACCGTCAGGCCCAAACATCTGATGACTTTTTTTATCTCATCAGTTGTTTTGACGTTATAAACGAAAATCAAGAGGAACATCAGCGGCTCAATAAAATACGCTTTCCAGATGCCCAGAGCCGCGCGTAAGTCGGGAGAAACAAAGACGGAAATGGTTGATGCCGCCAGCAGCAATACTATAGGCAAGCGCAAAGTATGAGGTATGGCATTTTGCTCTTTGCTCTTTGCTCCTTGCTCTTTGATATTCTCAATCCAGACCAGCGGATTTAAACTGACCTTTTCCTTAACCAGCCAGATGATAAAAAGAATGACAATCATGCCTTCCAGCAGGGTCGCGGGAATTCCGAGAATCGTAAATCTAATGAGATAAGTGGGGAGTAGAGCGCCAATCAAATAAATGCCCCATTTGAGGTTTTTAAGGGAGAGGTAAGCAAAAAGTAACAAGTAACAAGTAATAAGTAACCCCTCGACTGCGCTCGGGGCGTGCAAGTAATAAGTCATAGAAGTATTTTAGCTTTAAATGAGTATTTTTTCAAATAAAAAAAACCGTTCATTGGGGAACGGTCTGTTTGAGTTGCTTAATGGTCATGAGCTTATCTGCCTCTTTCTCCTTATTCTTATTGAGGAGTGATGAAACCGACATGTATAACGTACTGCCAACGCCAATTATCACTCCGATGTTGAGAGGTGCCTTGCTCCATGGCGAGCCCATTATCACCATGACAAAATGACCAATTAGGCCTAAATAGAGTATGCCTACAATTAAGAGAGCCGCTCGCAAATTTTTTCGGAGCTCCAGCTGACCCAACACCCTTTTTCTTAAGGGATCATCGTGGCCAAGGCAGGGAAGCTCATGTTTTAGTTCTTGAGTGCGAAATACTTCTAAAAGTTTACTAAAGCTTTTCATTATAATCCCCTCACTTTTTATTTTAAGGTCCTATTTTGATTTAATTATATCAGTTAAAATCTTTTTGTCAACTCCTTTCATTAAAATCATAAATAATCCATAAATTAAAACAGCAAGAGGTAATAAAAGCCAGAGCGGCCAGTTAATCAATAAGTAAATAAAAACAAGCATCAGCAAGCTCGCCAGCAAGCTTTTCAGAGAAGTTTTAAAAGAAATTTTGGTTTTGGCAAAATAACGGGTCATCATCCAGGCGCTGATGGCAATCAAAAGTTCCACGATAACCGTGACCCAGGCCGCGGCAAAATAGGAATAGCGGGGAATTAAGGCAAAATAGCCGATTAAGGAAAGAACGGCGGCGCTGAAGAAAAACTTTAACATTGATTTTTGTTTGTCTAAAACCACCAGGGTGTAGGTAAAAAGCGTACCCAGGAAAATAATGCCGGTCGCCAGCATCAGAATCGGCAAAATTTTTCCGGAAGCGATAAAGTCAGGTCCGGCAATCAATCTCATCAGCCGGCCGGAGAGCGGCAGGGTTCCCAAAACCATCGGCACAACCAGAATCATAAAAAAGTCAAAGGTTTTTTGCATGATGTTTTTAAACCTTTCCAGGTTATTGGCCACCCAGGCGGCGGTGAGAAGCGGCATGACCAGGCCCATAAACATATGAGGAAAAGTGGCCAGGATTTCCAGGACCTTGTAGGGCGCGCCGTAAAGGCCCACGTCAGCGGCCGGCTTATATAAAGAAAGAATAATAGTGTCGGCTCTGAAGTAAACCAAATTAAAGGCAATACCCAAAGCAATGGGCCAGGTTTTTTTAATAACCAATTTCCAATAGCCAAAATCAAACGACCATTGGATTTTGACGTATTTTTTTATCAGGAACCAGAGAATAACCAGATAAATAAAAGTGTTGGCCACGTTGCCCAGCATTAAGGCCGGCAAGTTTCCCTGGTAAAAAATAAACAGCAGAATGACGATTAAAAAGCCCAGGCGGCCGACAACTTCAGCCAAAGCCACCAGCCCCATTTTTAAATATTTTTGAAAAACCGCGGTCAGAATCTGCACCAAAGACATGAACAGGAAAGAAACCGAAACAATAACGGCCGACCATTTGACAATGTCGGGATAGGGGAAAGTAAAAATCAGCAAAGCGCCGCCGCCCAAAAAAAGGACGGCGGAAAAAATGCGCAGCGTCAGGATATTATTGAAGATATGATTTTCTTTTTCCGGATTGGCCGAGATTTCTTTCAAGAGCACCAGATAAAGTCCCATATCCACCAGCACGCCAAAGAATTGCATAAACGCCAGAGCCGTGGTGTAGTAGCCAAAGCCCTCCTGGCCCAAATATCTGGTTAAAAGCCCGATGGTAATAACGCCCAAAAACGTGCCAATGATTTTGCCAAGAATCTGCCAGAAAGTGTTTTGGGCAATTGATTTGGTTAAAGACATATTTTACCTTATTTTACCTTGTAGTATATTTTTATTCAATATTCTGTAATGAAGCGTTTTGTGTTTAGTCGCTATCTTGACCCAGCCGCTCGCGAGCGGCTGGGTTGACAAATCAGAAAAATTCGGTTAAGGTAAAGTGTTCTGAAAATTAAAAATCAACATTCATTAGGAGGGTAAGATGAAACGGTTAATTATCAAGCGAGCGAGAGGAGAGCAAACTTGTTTGCTATCCCGAGTGAGCGCAGATAATACAGGGGTAATACCCTTTATTTTAGCCGTTCTGCTTTTAGTGGTCAGTTTCGCTCAAGCCGGCGAGACCAAGCTCGGCGTCTGGCGCAATGCTCACGACTACTGGGGTTCAACTGATAAACTGGGTCACGCCCTGTTTTACAGCTGGACCAGCAGGGAACTAGCTGACGCTATCAAAAATAAATGGCTGGGCGCCGGCATCAGTTTTGCCATTGCCACCATCGGCAATGAGGGCAAGGATGCCTTGGTTCCGTGGGAAATCTATGGACCGATTGGCGGGGACGGCTGGTCTTGGTGGGACATTGGCGCGGACGCGGTCGGCATTTCCTGGTCGCTGTGGTTCCCCCAAATTGACCAGTCCGCCACCGGACCATATTGCGCCCGGCCTTTGAA
>MHKL01000039.1:0-259 GCA_001818835.1 Candidatus Komeilibacteria bacterium RIFCSPLOWO2_01_FULL_45_10
CGCTTTTGGTCTGGAAGTGTTTGTCTTCCAAAGGCAGCTTCATGGTGTAGCCGGCGGCTCGGCCGCGGGAGATGATGGAAATTTTATGCACCGGGTCGGCGTTGGGCAAAAGATGCGCCACTAAAGCGTGGCCGGCCTCGTGGTAGGCGGTAATCTTTTTTTCCTTGTCGGAAAAAATCCGGCTTTTTCTTTCCGGCCCGAGCATGACTTTTTCCACGCTTTCCAGAATTTCGGCGCTGCCGAGTTTTTTCAAATTTCT
>MHKL01000039.1:296-897 GCA_001818835.1 Candidatus Komeilibacteria bacterium RIFCSPLOWO2_01_FULL_45_10
GCCAGATCCGCGCCGGAAAAGCCGGGCGTGCGCTGGGCCACGGTTTTTAAATCAACCTGGGTTTCAATCGGCTTGTTTTTGGCGTGGACTTTCAGGATCGCCTCGCGCTCTTTAATGTCCGGCAGATCAATCACCACCTGCCGGTCAAACCGGCCGGGCCGAAGCAGGGCCGGATCCAAAACGTCGGGTCGGTTGGTGGCGGCCATGACAATGACGTTGGCGTTGGTTTCAAAGCCGTCCATTTCCACCAGAATCTGGTTTAAGGTCTGCTCCCGCTCGTCGTGCGAGCCGCCCAACCCGGCGCCGCGCTGGCGGCCGACCGCGTCAATTTCGTCAATAAAGATAATGCAGGGGGCGGATTTTTTGGCTTTTCTAAAAAGGTCCCGGACCCGGGAGGCGCCCACGCCCACGAACATTTCCACGAATTCCGAGCCGGAAATGTGGAAGAAGGGGACTTTGGCTTCGCCGGCCACGGCCCGCGCCAGCAGGGTCTTGCCGGTGCCGGGCGCGCCCAGCAAAAGCACCCCTTTGGGGATTTTGGCGCCGATATTCAAAAATTTCTGCGGCAGTTTTAAAAACTCGACAATTTCCGTCAGTTCCT
>MHKL01000039.1:916-14038 GCA_001818835.1 Candidatus Komeilibacteria bacterium RIFCSPLOWO2_01_FULL_45_10
GTGGTTTTGTTCTTTAAATCCTGGTTGGTGGTTTTGGCGCCGGACTGGCCAAAGGAAAGGGCGCGGTTATTGGCGCCCTGCACCTGGCGCATCATCATCCAGATAAAGGCGGCAATAAACAGAAAAGGAATCAAAAACGGCAGAATCGTGCCCAGCCAAAGCGACAGGGAAGAATCTTCCTTAATGCTGATGTTTAAGCCCCGAATTTTTTCCGCCGGCACATCCAAGTTTTTCAGCAGGGCGCTCAATGATTCACCGGGCTCCTTAAGAGTGGTTTTTTCGCTCTCATCGTTCAGTTTTAACTTGATTTTATCGCCGTCAACTTCAATGCTTTTTATTTCCTGGTTGTTGATTAAGTTGACCATTTCGCCCAAGGAGATTTTTGCCGGCGTCTGGGTTTTGGCGTTGTATAAGCTGAAAATCGCCCCGATTAAAACAAAAATCAGGAAAAAAGTCAGGAAATTTTTAAAAAGAGAAGGAGTTTTCATATTTAGTTATCTTATTATAATAGAGGATTGATTTTTTGACAAGAACAGGAATAAGAGAGGGGCGCAAAGTTTTGCGCCCCTCATTTTTAATCCTCTTTCTTATTCCTTATTTTCCTTGTCCGCCGAAGCCCGCAGGGCGGAGGCGGAAGCTTTTTCTTCGGTTTTCGGTTCCTCGGGTTTTTCCTCCCGGTCTTTAGGTTTTTTTAAGGAAAGGCCAAGGCGGTGTTCGGCCGGCTCCAGAGAAATAATATAGAAGTCATTGGTTTCGCCTTCTTTGAGTTCAACTTTATGGTCTTTACCGGAGAGCTCGGAAATGTGGATTAGGCCGTGGATGTCCTTGTCCAGCTCCACAAAAGCGCCGAAAGGATTGAGCTTCAGGACTTTGCCCTGAACTTTCTGGCTAACCTTGTATTTTTCCGTTACGTTTTTCCAGGGGTCGTCCGTCAGTTTTTTCATGGAAAGGGAAATCCGGCCTTCTTGAACATCAATAATGGCCGCTTTTACCTTGTCGCCGACTTTGACGATTTGCTTGGGGTCGTCAATCCGCTGCCAGGCCAGTTCGGAAATGTGGATCAGGCCTTCCAAAGCGTCTTCGCTTTCGCCGAACTCCACAAAGGCGCCGAAATTGGTGACGCCGGTGATTTTGCCTTCCACGACGTCGCCGATTTTGTAGCGGGCCAGCGTTTTTTGCTGCTTTTCGTCCCAGGCCGCCTTTTCGGAAACAATCAGCTTTTCTTCCTGCTCGTTAATGTCAATCACCTTGACTTTCAGGGGCATGCCGATGAATTTTCTTAAGGCCGAAAGAATCTTGGTTTTGTCGCCGCCTTCCACCCGCGGATAGTTTTCAATGGAGAGCTGGGAAACGGGCAAAAAGCCGATGACGTTGCCGAGCTTGACCATTAAGCCGCCTTTATTGGCGTCAATGACTTTGGCCGGGGTGACCGCCTGGGTTTTTAAGAGATTTTCCAGATTGTTCCAGGCCTTTTGGTGGCCGGCAAACCGGAACGAAAGTTCCATTTCGCCGTTTTCGTTTTCCATTTCCAGAACGGTGGCGGTAACGCGGTCGCCGACTTTAACTTCGGAATATTCGCCGGATTCGTCGTAAATTTCTTTGCCCCTGACCACGCCGGTGGTCAGCCCGTCAATGTCCACGTAAACTTCGTTTTTGGCGACGGAGAGAACGGTGCTTTCCACCAGATCGCCGGTTTTAGGGATGGATTTGGCTTCCGCCAGCAAGAGCAAATCATCCATGACTTTGCTCTTTTTGGGAGCGATTTTAGTAATTTTCATAAGTTTTATAAACAAAAAAATTGCCTTAACCTTCTTTTAAAGAAAGTCCTGCCTAGCTCTCTCAAAATCAATAGGCAGGGTTTTTAAGGAGAGCAGGGGGATTATAATATAAGGGGTGGTTTTTGTCAATAATTTAAGCTATAATTTAATCATGAATCCCCAACCTAATCGGTTTTCTTTTAAAGAAGTCGCCAAACAAACCGGCGCTTCGGGCTTAAAATTGGCCAGAAAGGACTTTCGGGACCAGGCCGGCGAGGCCTTAAGAAAAGGGGGTTTTGGCAAGGTTGAAACCGAGGCGATTTTAAAAGGTACGCGTAAGCTGCGGCCGGAAAAGCTGAAAAAAGTTTTTAAGACGTTAAGGAGCGAGCGCTTGATTAAAAAAGGGCGCGAAGCGGTTACCGCCTTTGTTCAAAAAGAAAAAATCCGGCAAAGGGAGGGCTCCCAGGAAACCAAGGAGGCGGAGCAGCGCAATTTAAGAATGCGTTTAAGGGAGAGGATGGCGGAAGAGGAACAAACCAATGAAAGGATGAAAGCGGCTTTAACCAAAGTGCCAGCCGGGTCAGCCGCACCGGCATCTGCACCGGCGCCGGTTATTCCCGTTTCTCCGGACGAGTCCGTTGTCGAAAATACGGCGCCGAGCGAGTTGGCGGCTAAGGCGGAAAAGCAGGATTTGCCAATAACTTAAGGCCTTTTTTAGGGTTTACCCTGAAGTAGGCCGAATACAATGAGGCCTTACTTCAGGGGCTTAACAAAATCAGGTTTTTATGTTAAGATTGAGAGGGAATTTATCCCGCACCACTTTTGTTGTCCAACGGTTATTGATTATTTTCTATAACATCGTTTAACAAAAGTGGTGCGGGATTCACCCTCTTTTTTAAATATTTTTACCAGTGATTATGAATATCTTTTATTACGGCCTGTCCTGCTTCAGGATCCAGAATGGCGACCTTTCGCTTTTGATTAATCCTTACGAAGAGGCATCCGGCCTCAAATTGCCGCGCCAGCAAAATGACGTCATTCTCTATTCCGAGCATCAGGATTATTTGCCTAAAAAGGAAAATACCCTGATAGTTGACACGCCCGGCGAATACGAAGTGAAGGGGGTTTTTATTTACGGCTTAAGAGCCAATGGCGAGGCGGGCCCGGGCGGCCAGGTGGTTTACCTTATTGAAATGGAAGGCATCAGTTTGGTTTATCTGGGCAACATCAAAAAGACGGAATTTTCCGCCAGCCAATTGGAGCGGCTGGAAGACGCGGATATTTTAATGGCGCCGGTCGGTGGCGGCGAGTCCCTTTCCGCCAAGCAAGCCACGGAACTGGTGAGCGAACTGGAACCGCGCCTGGTTATTCCCATGAATTACCATTTGCCGGGCCTGAAGGCCAAGCTGGAACCGCTGGACAAGTTTAAAAAAGAAGTCGGCGCCAAGTTTGAAACAGTTGATAAGCTGAAAATCTCCAAAAAGGATTTGCCCGCCGAAGAAACCAAGTTCGTGGAAATTGATTTAGCACGTAGCACGTAGCACATAGCAATATTCACAAAACTTATGATACGTGCTACGTGATTAAATATGAACCACCCCACGCTCGAGCAGAAAAAAATAATGTGGGTTTATATTATCCTGCTTTTACTGGTTATTGTGGGGCTTTGGCTGTTTTTTCTTAAGGAAGAGATTGGTTTGAAAATTAAGGAAAACGCTTCGCCGGGCTTGGGTGAAGTTTTAAATGAATTCAAGGATTCCATCGGTCAGGGCGCGGTTTATTTAAAACAAGCCGGTACTGAACTAAAGCGTTTGGCTTTGCCGGCGGCCACCACCACGCCGGAACAAATTAATTTAAGCGATGAGCAGAAAGCTGATTTACTTCAAAAGGTGCAGGAGAAGCTAAAAGAATCGCCCGCCGCCGATACCCCCTGATAATTAATCAATTAAAATATCTAATTTTATGAAATTTATGACTAAACACCTGCCATTTTTAATTGTCGTGGCCATCAGCATTGCCGCCTTTAACGTTTTGCTGACGGTAATGATGATGGCTTACGTTAATTTTTAATGTTGCGCCAGCATTTTAAGAAATTATTTTTTTATGGTTCAGCCACCGGATAAAACAGAAAAAAACCAGCCGGCCAAAAACGCCAAAGAAAAATCCCCGGCCGTCTCACGCAACGTCGGCCAATTGGAGAGACAGCCGATTGTGGAAGAGCTTAAAACCTCCTATTTAGATTACGCCATGAGCGTCATCGTGGCGCGGGCCCTGCCGGACGTGAGGGACGGCTTAAAGCCGGTTCACCGCCGGATTTTGTACGCCATGTGGAGCGTCGGCTTAAGGGCCAGCGCCAAGTTCAGAAAATCGGCCACGGTGGTCGGCGAGGTTTTGGGCAAATACCATCCGCACGGCGACGCGGCCGTTTACGATTCCATGGTCAGGATGGCGCAGGATTTTGCCATGCGCTATCCCTTGGTTCATGGCCAGGGCAATTTCGGATCCATGGACGGCGACGCGGCCGCGGCCATGCGCTATACCGAAGCCAAGCTGACGCCGCTGGCGGAAGAACTGCTGTTTGATTTGGAAAAAGAAACCGTTGGTTTTACGCCCAATTACGACGGTTCGCAAGTGGAGCCAATCGTGCTGCCGGCCAAGCTGCCCAACCTTTTGCTTAACGGCTCGGTGGGCATTGCCGTGGGCATGGCCACCAATATTCCGCCCCATAATTTAAGCGAGCTCATTTCCGGCATTATTTGTTTAATTGAAAATCCCGACGCCTCTACCGACGAGCTGATGGCATTCGTCAAGGGGCCGGATTTTCCGACCGGCGCCACCATTTACGACCAAAGCGAAATCAAGGCGGCTTATTCAACCGGCAAGGGCGCCATTGTCATGAGGGCCAATGCCGAGATTGTGGAAGGGAAGGGCGGCGCTTTCAACATTATCGTTTCCGAAATTCCCTATCAGGTGAATAAGGCGGCGCTTTTGGAAAAAATCGCGGAACTGGTTAAGGACAAAAAAATCGACGGTATCAGGGATTTGCGCGATGAATCTGACAAGGAAGGGGTGCGGATTGTCATTGAATTGAAAAAAGACGCCTATCCCAAAAAAGTCCTTAACGCCTTATACAAGCATACCCAGTTGCAGGACACTTTTCACGTCAATTTGCTGGCCTTGGTGGACGGTTTGCAGCCCAAGGTTTTAAGCTTAAAAATGGTGCTGGAGGAATATTTAAAGCACCGCCGGAACGTGGTTACCCGGCGCACCCAGTTTGAACTGACCCGCGCCCGCGACCGCGCCCACATTTTGGAGGGCTTGGTGATGGCCTTGGAAGACATTGATAAGATTATCGCCACCATCAAAAAATCCAGGGATAAAGACGAGGCCAAAATCAATTTAATTAAAAGGTTCAAGCTTTCGGAAAAGCAGGCCGTGGCCATTCTGGAAATGAAGCTTTCCCAGCTGGCCAATCTGGAGCGCTTAAGAGTGGAGGAGGAGTTAAAGGAAAAGAAACGTTTAATTAAAGAGCTTTCCGAAATTTTACAAAGCCCCAAAAAGATTTTAGAGGTGATTAAAAGCGAGCTGAAAGGGCTTAAAGAAAAATACGGCGATGCCAGAAAGACCAAAATCGTCAAAGGAGCGGTAAGCAAGCTAACCACCGAGGATTTAATCGCCAACGAGCCCACGGTGGTAATGGTAACCAATGACGGCTATATCAAGCGCCTGCCGCCCGATACCTTTAAAGTGCAAAGCCGGGGCGGCAAGGGCGTGATTGGCCAAACCACCAAGGAAGAGGACATTGTCCAGCATCTCTTTACCACCGCCACCCACGCCGATTTGATGTTTTTCACTTCCCGCGGCCGTTTGTTCCAGCTTAAGGCCTACGAAATTCCGCCGTCCAGCCGGACGGCCAAGGGCCAGGCCATTGTCAATTTTCTGCAGCTCTCGCCGGAGGAAAGGGTTTCGGCCGTGCTCTCCGCCGAAGACATGAGCGCTTTTAAATATCTGGTGATGGTGACGACCGGCGGCCTGATTAAAAAAGTGGGCATTGACAAGTTCCAAAATGTCAGAAGGTCCGGCTTGATCGCCATTAAATTAAAAGGCGACGACCAATTGAGGTGGGTCAAGCCCTCGGGCGGCAAAGACAATGTGATTTTAGTGACGGCCCAGGGCCAGGCCATCAGATTCAGGGAGGAAAACGTTCGCGAAATGGGCCGGGGCGCAGCGGGCGTGCGGGGCATTAAAATCAAAAAGACCGGCGACGAAGTGGTGGGCATGGATATTTTAGACCAGGGCCGGGCCAGCGCCGATGAACAGCTTTTGGTGGTTATGAGCAATGGCTTTGGCAAGCGCACCTCCCTTAAGGAATACAAGGTTCAGGGCCGGGGCGGCAGCGGCATTAAAACCGCTTCCGTTACCGCCAAAACCGGTCCGGTGATTTCCTCTTTTATCGTTAACGCCAAGCGGGCCAACGAGGATTTAATCGTGATGGCCGAAAAAGGTCAGGTGATTCGCCTGCCCTTAAAATCGGTTTCCGTGATTGGCCGGGCTACCCAAGGGGTGCGGCTGATGAAATTCAAGGAAGCGGAGGATAAGGTGGCGAGCGTGACTTTCGTTTAACGCGGATTGCGCGGATTAATTTAGATTTTGCGGATAAAAAAAGAGCGGCCTTGGTAAAAACCTTGGCCGCTTTTAAGTCATCAGGCGACGCATAAGAGCTCCGCGCTGACATGGGGCTGGGTGCTGATGATATTGTCAATGGGGCCGACAGCAAAGATGATTTGCTGGCCTTTTTTGGCAATGATGCAATCGCCCTGATGCGGCGTGGTTGACAGCCGGGAGTTTCGTCCCAGTTGGCCAAAGCCGATTTGGTCAGCGCCATTACAGCCCGGTTCCGGCGCAAGATGACCACGTTGTCTCAAGATATTTCCCTCCACCTCATAAACCATTGAACCTACGCTGACTACAACAAATGTGCTCATTTTACCTCCTTATTGAAGATGAGACGAACAGTTAGCACCTCATTATTGAACAAAATTGCGGTACTTGTCAAGTCCCGCGGGATATGATAGATTTTTAGAGTTAATAATTGAAAAACACGAAGAGGCACAAAGTTGACACGAATAACCCGCGGAGAACTCACGAATTAGTCAAGCTAAGCTTAATTTGTGAGTCATTAGTGCGTCATTTGTGGACTATTCGTGATTAAAATATGTTGACTATCAAACAAATCTACAATTTAGCCATTGAGTTGGGCATTAAAAACGATTTGCGGGGCCAGGCCTTAGTCAGGCACAAGCTCGTCAGGGTGAAAAAGCAGTATGACGATTTAAAATCAGCTCATCAAGCTGAGTTTGACAGGGAACGCTTGATCAATCCTTTTTCCGACACCCGCTTTTTCGGCAATCCCGATAAAAAAATCAAAAGAATCCTGGCCGGCATTGACATTGACGTTTCGGAACTGCTTTTGGCAAAAGAATTGGAAAAAAGCGGCAAGCCCATTGATTTGGTGCTGGCCCATCATCCCCTGGGCCCGGCTTTAGCCGGCCTGCACGAAGTGATGGATTTACAGGTGGAGCTGATGGCGTTTTATGGCGTGCCCATTAACATTGCCGAAAGTTTGACCCACATCCGGATGAGCGAAGTGGCACGCGGCCTTTCGCCGGTTAACCATAACCGCGTCATTGACGCGGCCAAACTTTTGGGAATGGATTTAATGTGCGTCCATACTCCGTCAGACAACTTAGTGGCCAACTATTTAAGCCGGGCCATCAAGAAAAATCAGAAAAAGTTTGAAACCATCGGCGAATTAATGGATTTTTTGAAGAAAATTCCCGAATACCATGAAGCCATTAAACACAAAGCCGGACCCAGATTGTTTTCCGGCAAAGAATCAAATTACACCGGCAAAATCGCTTTGACCGAAATCACCGGCGGCACCGAAGGCGGCAAGGAAATTTACCAGCACATTGCCCAGGCCGGCATCGGCACTATTGTGGGCATGCACATGAAAGAGGAAAACCGCGAGGAAGCGGAAAAGGCGCATTTAAACATCCTGATTGCCGGCCACATGTCTTCGGACTCCATTGGCATGAATTTGTTTTTGGATGAATTGGTCAAACGGGGGATTGAGGTAGTTCCTTGCTCGGGGTTAATTAGATATTCTAGAATTAAAAAGAAATAAATTATTATAGATAGCCCTGAAGTAGAACTCGCTTCGCTCGTTCACTTCAGGGCTTTTATTTTTCCCTTAAAAATGTTAAATTGCTGATATGACCGATAAAGAGCGCATCATCACTGCCAAGGAAAAACAGGAGGATAAAACCCTGGACGCCACTTTAAGGCCGACCAACCTTAAGGAATTTTTTGGCCAGCAAAAAATCAAGGATAATCTGCTGATTTTTATGGAAGCCGCGCGCCAAAGAAGCGAGCCGATTGAGCACGTTTTGCTTTATGGCCCGCCGGGCTTGGGCAAAACCACTTTGGCGCACATCATTGCGCATGAAATGGGCTCAAGCATTCGCGTCACCAGTGGGCCGGCTATTGAACGGGCTGGCGATTTGGCCGCCATTTTAACCAATTTACAGGATGGCGACATTTTGTTCATTGACGAAATCCACCGCCTGAACAAAGTGATTGAGGAAGTTTTATATCCGGCCATGGAGGACTATGCCTTGGACATTGTCATCGGCAAAGGCCCGTCCGCCAGAACTTTGCGGCTGGATTTGCCCAAGTTCACCATTATCGGCGCCACCACCCGTTACAATCTTTTATCCTCGCCCTTAAGAAACCGGTTTGGCTCAACCTACCGCCTGGATTATTACGACCAGCCGGAAATTGAACAGATTTTGCATCGGAGCGCCAGAATTCTGGCCATTGAATTGCTTAAAGAAGCATGTCAGATGATTGCCGCTAGATCGCGCCTGACCCCGCGCGTGGCCAACCGCCTGTTAAAACGGGTCAGGGACTATGTGCAGGTTAAGGGGGACGGCAAAATCAGTCCTGACTTATGCGCTGAAGCCCTCTCGCTTTTGGACGTTGACCAGGAGGGACTGGATACTTTGGACAGGAAGATTTTGGAAGCCATTATCCAGAAGTTCAAAGGCGGGCCAGTGGGCGTAAATTCCATTGCCGCGGCCATTCAGGAAGAAGAAGGCACCATTGAAGAAATTTACGAGCCCTACCTGATGCAGCTTGGGTTTTTAATGAGAACACCGCGGGGCAGGGTGGTTACCGAATTGGGCTATAAGCATTTGGGCTTGGAAGTGCCCAGTGAGCTGCAGTCAAAGTTATTATAAATAAAAAAATCCTCTTTTTGCGGAAGAGGACCTTGATGATTGTTAACCTTGATGAAGTTCAGGGGTGCTGGCGAAGCATATAGCCAGTCCAATGACGATGATGATGAAAATGACAAGAGCAATGGGCCAAAGAATTGTCAGTAAAAGAGGGCACCAACTTTTTTTCAGATTAAATAATTCTTTGGTAAATCCCCGCAGGGATTTAATGAATTTTTGATCAGCGGGCATGATTAATAATCCTAAGATTAAAAGAATAATTATCCCGCAGATGTAAATCCACAGCCAAATCATTTCTCCTCCATTTTTAAAAAGACCTGTTGATTAATTTCATCTTATCTTTTTAATGATTTTGTGTCAAACTATGTCAAAACTTCTGCTTCACGTTTGTTGCGGCCCGTGCGCCGTTTACGTGGCTAAGAAGTTGTTAGAGGACTATCAAGGGGCAGATTTAAAATCTGCCCCTACATTGTTTTTTTATAACCCCAACATCTATCCTTTTGAGGAATATCAAAGGCGTTTTCAAACAGTCAAAACCTGGGCAAAAAAAGAAAATTTTGAACTTATTGAAGGCCGGTTTAATCAGGAAGATTGGTTTGAAAAAGTTAAGGGCCTGGAGAATGAGCCGGAAGGCGGAGATAGATGCCCAGTTTGTTTTAGGGTGCGCTTGGAAGAAACGGCTAGGACTGCCAAAGAAAACGGCTTTGAGTTTTTCGCCTCCACTTTAACCATTGGTCGGAATAAAAAAGCCGAGGTCATTAATCCCATTGGTGCTGCCTTGGCTCAAAAATACGGTTTAAAATTCATTGAAGCGGACTGGAAAAAGCAGGGCGGGCAGGAAGCGTCAAATCAATTGTCAAAACAAGAAAATATGTATCGCCAGCATTATTGCGGCTGTAGGTTTAGCGTGAGAAATTAAAAATTATGAAACTTTCAAATTTTGATTATTATTTACCCAAAGAGCTGATTGCCCAGCAGCCGGTTAGTCCGCGCGATAGCTCACGGCTGATGGTTGTTGACCGCCGAAAAAAGAAAATTGAGCATAAGCATTTTTATGATATTTTTGATTACCTTAAAAAAGGCGATATTCTGGTTTTAAATGATACTAGAGTGTTTCCCGCTCGTTTAATTGGTCATCGTGAAAAAACAGGAGGGAGGGTAGAAGTGTTTTTATTGGCAAGAAGCAAAGAACAAAAAGCAAAAAACAAATATGAAACATGGGAGGCATTGATTGGGAATCGCAGAAAGAAAGTCGGGCAGATTATTGAGTTTGGTCGGGGGCTGGAATGTCAAATTTTAAAAAGGATTGATGAATCGGTGTGGGAAGTGAGGTTCAATAAATCAGGCCGTCAATTGGAGAAATTGATTGATAAGATGGGTAACGTTCCTACGCCACCATATGTAAAAACTAAAAACTTAAAACTAAAAACTGAAAAGTTGAAGAATGATTATCAAACGGTTTACGCGAAACATCGTGGATCGGTGGCGGCGCCGACGGCCGGGTTTCATTTTACCAAGCCGTTAATCAATAAATTAAAAAGGAAGGGTGTGCAGTTTGCATTTATTACCCTGCACGTCGGTTTTGGAACTTTTGAGCCGGTCAAAGTTCAGGATATTTTAAAGCACAAAATGCATGCGGAAGTGGCGGTTTTGGATAAAAAAACGGCTGAAAAGTTGAATGAGGCGAAAAAGGATGGCCGGCGGATTATTGCCGTGGGAACAACGACGGTAAGAACATTAGAAACATTTGTTAGGCGCAGCGGAAAGCCTGGCTTTCCGCTGCGCCAGGGCAACCGCTGGACGGATATTTTTATTTATCCGGGCTATAAATTCAAATTCGTTGATGCCATGATAACCAACTTTCATCTGCCCCAGTCAACTTTATTGATGTTAATTTCTGCTTTTGCCGGCCGTGGATTTATTCTTAAGGCCTATCAGGAAGCGATTAAAAAGCAATACCGGTTTTATTCGTTTGGCGACTCTATGTTCATTTATTAATTTCAAGTTTTAATTTTAAAATTTTAGGAATCATATTTTCCGCCACAGCCAGAGGCTGATAAGCCTATGGCTTAAGAGGCGGATTGGCCTTTGGCCAAAGTTTTCCACATTCTTATTTCAATAGTAATTCTGTATAATTAAATTAAACAAGAACATTTAATCAGGAGGGTTTTAGGATCCCTCTTTTTAAAGTGGAGGTTGGATGCGGTATCATAACCGTCCCCATTGGTTCCACCGTTTGAGATGGTTTCAACTAAGATTGCTTCATATCCTCCCACCTTTAAAATTTCGGAGGAAGTATGTCACTAAATCTCTTTCAACCGTCAATTGACCCGGTCTTTTGAAAGGAGGTGATCCATCTAGGAGCGCCTCCTTGGTTGCTCCCTGCCAGGCAAACTTTGCTTGGCAGTTTTTTTACCGCCCAAAGTCAATAAACTCGGGCTCCAGTTCGGGACAACCCTGAAGTGAACGAGCGATAGCGAGTTCTACTTTAGGGTTGATTTTTTTTGAAAAGTGTGCTATACTTAACAATGTAAGCTAAAATAAGCTTACAAAACAAAAACTAAAATCAAAGCAGGTTAGCTCGGCCAGGAGCCGGACGACCAGCGCGACATTCGGAATTATTTTAAGATGCTTTGATTTTGTTTCAAGGCATTTTTATTTTTTAAAATGACCAAAGCGATTAAAAACAGAAGAGAATTATCACCGCTCCTCACCGTCATCTTAAGCCTCGTTATTATTGCGACGGCCAGCCAATTACTGGTTTTAGCCAGGAATTCTTTTGAGGAAAATCAGATCGTTTCTGCCGAAGAGCTGACAGTTCTGCCTTTGGAAATAAATCAAAATCAAGTTAGATATCTAATTGAAGACGGCTATTTGTCTTTGCCTTAAAGACAAATTTCGGGCCACCCCGAAGTAGCCCGCCGTTGGCGGACACTTCAGGGTAAAGATCGCTCTTTCAAAAAATAAAAGTGAATAACCTCGCTTGCCAGTCAAGCTTAGCTTGACGAAAACAAAAATAAAAAGGGTCCCTGAAGTACAATAAATTGACTTCAGGGTAAAATTAAATAGATCGGCTATCCAAAACGATCAAATTTAAAAACCAACAAAGCAGGCGAGATGATTCAAAAATAAAAACAAAAACCTCAGCGTTGATTCGCGGGGTTTTTGTTATATTAGAATATTCATTTTACTTATTAAACAGAAAATAGGCCACGTCGCCGTCTTTCATGACGTAATCTTTGCCTTCGGTTTTTACCAGCCCCTTTTCCTTGGCTTTAGTTTCGCCGCCGGCTTCGACTAAATCGCGCCAGTTGGTAATTTCCGCCCTGACAAACCCCTTTTCAAAATCGGTATGAATGGCGCCGGCGGCTTGGGGAGCTAAAGTTCCCTTGGTAATGGTCCAGGCATGCGATTCTTTGGGCCCGGCCGTAAAGAAAGTAATCAGGTTTAAGAGTTTGTAAGATTCAACAATCAAACGGTCCAGACCGGTTTGGTTAATGCCGGCCGCGGCCAGATATTCTTTAATTTCTTCATCTGAAAGAGAAGCAAGTTCCGCTTCCAATTTAGCGCAAATTCTCAACTGTTCTCCCGGCTCCCTTCGGCCCGACTCAGGGCAGGCTTTATTTAATTCATTTTCATCAACATTATAAACATACATAATCGGTTTGGCCGTTAAAAGATTGAGTTCTTTGATGAAATGTTCGTCTTCTTTGCCCGCTGTGCCGCCGGCCTTGCCGCCAGGCAGGCGAGGCGAGGCCACGGCCAGCTGGTTGGCGAATTTTTCCTGCTCCAGGATGTTTTTCAGTTCTTTTAAAACCTCAATATTTTTTAAAAGTTCTTTGGCCGCGGCGCCTTTGGCCTGTTTTTCCAGGTTAGACAGGCGCTTGCTGACCGTTTCCAAATCGGCCAGAATCAGTTCCAGGTTAACGGTTTTAATGTCGCTGTCCGGATCAATCTTGCCGGCGACATGGACAATGTCATCGTTGGCAAAGTCCCTGACCACTTCCACAATGGCGTCAACTTCGCGGATGCGCGCCAGGAACTTATTGCCCAGCCCTTCGCCTTCC
>MHKL01000039.1:14050-18758 GCA_001818835.1 Candidatus Komeilibacteria bacterium RIFCSPLOWO2_01_FULL_45_10
ACCAGGCCGGCAATATCCACGAATTCAATGGTGGTCGCCACCACTTTGGCCGAATTGTATAATTTTGTCAATTTTTCCAATCGTTCGTCCGGCACGGCCACCACGCCCACGTTGGGCTCAATGGTGCAAAAAGGGTAATTTTGGCAGTCCACCTGCTTTTTGGTGAGTGCGGTAAAAAGCGTTGATTTGCCCACGTTGGGCAGGCCGACAATGCCAATGGAGAAACTCATAGTTAATAGATTAATTGATTAATATGATTACATATTAGCTCCTCGGCTCGGAAGAATAAAAAAATTTTTATTCTCCCTCGCTCTATGTCGCTAATAGAATAATGGATGTAAGGAGTTTTGTCCAGTCTATTTGATTTTTATTAAAATAATGTTAATATAAGAAATAAATGTACGTTTTAACAGGAGGTTAAGATGCAGACTTGGATTATTATAGGTAACCAGCGAGTTCCCTATAGCCAGTACTTAAGGGATCTTGAAAGGCAGGGGGTAATTCGTCAGTTACCATTGTCAAATTCATCATCTTATGCAAGATGTCCGAGTTGCCTAGCACCGGGGACATTTAATCCTTATAGTGGCGACTGCTCTTCCTGCGGACATAAGGGTGGTGACGAATTTGATTAAATCAAAACCCTCAATTTAGAAGCGTAAGTCCACGCTTCTTTTTTATCCTTTGACTATTTTCTAGGCATATTATATAGTAAAAATACTAATCTCTAATTATTAATAACTTCAACCAGAGGCTGATCGGCCTTTGGCCGAAATTACTAAATCTATGGCAGAAGAATTAATCGGCAAAGTGGTCCATTATTTTAACAAAATCGGGGTGGTGGTGGTTAAGGTGGAAAAGGGCAGTTTGGCCGTGGGCGACAAGATTAAGTTCAGGCACGGCGAGCATGAGTTTGAACAGGCGGTGGAGTCCTTGCAGATAGAAAAGGAAGCAGTGGACAGCATTAAGAAAGGCAAGGAAGCGGGTTTGAAAGTGAATGAGGCGGTCAAAGAGGGGTGGGAAGTTTATAAAATAGCTTAAAGCTCAAAGCTCAAAAATTTAGAAATTTGGGAGCTTTTATTATTTATGATTAAAAAAAGTTTTTTGAAGAAAATCAAAAGCGATTTGGAAACGTATCAAGCCGAGCGCAACCGGATTATCAATGCTTCGCGGGATATTTTGCAGGCCTCCAAAAGCGCCATTTTTGCCCTGCACCGGAATGATCTTAAAGAAGCGCAAAAATCCTTAAGCGTTGCCGAAGCGGAAATTGCCAAATTAAACAAATCCTACAATAAAAATAACCGCTTAAGATTTGAAGGCAGCTATAAGGCCGGTTTGGAAGAATATGTTGAAGCCAAAACCTTTGCCCAATTTATGTCCGGCAAAACTTTGGATCAATTGCCCATTGCTTCAATCGGACCGGAAGAATACATTAACGGCTTAACCGATTTAACCGGCGAGCTGGTGCGGCAGGCGGTGCTGCAGGCCACCAAGGGCAATTACAAGGTTTTGGAAAATTACCGCGCCTTCACCGAAGAGATCGTGGGCTTTATGCTGACTTTGTATTTGACCGGTTCCAGCAGGCAAAAGTTTGATGACGCCAAAAGAAATCTTAAAAGGTTAGAACAGATAATTTACGAGGTGAAATTAAGGGGTTAAAAAAGGCCTTGCCTGATTGTTATGGAAATGGGTAGAGGCAATTCATGAATTGCCTCTACGTTATTTAATGCCATTGGCATTTTATTAACACAATCAGGTAAGGCCTTTTGTGTTACAATAGATAAACCATTATGACCAAAACCTTTGTTTTAAAAACCGACGCTCCAGTCAAAGATTTTAAGGTAAATCACCAGAAAGAATTAAATAGCGAGCAATATCAAGTCGTAACCGAAGCCGAGGGGCCGTGTTTGGTTTTGGCCGGCGCGGGCTCCGGCAAAACCCGCACCATTGTTTATCGCGTGGCTTATTTAATTGAGCGTGGTGTTGATCCGGAAAACATTTTGTTAGTCACCTTTACCAATAAAGCGGCCAGAGAGATGTTGTCGCGGGTAGAACTATTGCTTGGCCGATATCCAGAAAAACTGTGGGGCGGCACTTTCCATCATATTGGCAACCGGATTCTGCGCAAATACGCCAAACATCTCGGCTACCAATCAAACTTCACCATTTTAGACGAGGAAGATTCAAAGGACTTAATTAAGGTCTGCCTTAAGGATGAAGGCATTGATATCAAAGCCCGCCGCTTTCCTTCTGCCGCCGTGATTAAGGATTTGTTAAGTTACGCCAAAAATTCGCAAAGCAAACTAGCCGAGGTCATTGAGGCCCGCCACCCCAAATGGCGGGAAATAGAAAATCAGATCGTGGCCATTAATAAGCGCTATGAGGATAAAAAGAAAGCGGGCAATGCCATGGATTTTGACGATTTGCTGGTTAACTGGCTGCAGCTGCTCAAAAAATTCCCTCAAGTTAAGGATCGTTTAAGCGCCCAGTTCCATTATATTTTGGTTGACGAATATCAGGACACCAATTACATCCAGGCGGCCATCATTAAAGAATTGGCTTCTGTCCATCACAATGTTTTAGTGGTGGGCGACGACGCCCAGAGCATTTATTCGTTTAGGGCCGCCGATATCGGCAACATTCTGAATTTCCCGGAGATTTTTCACGGCGCCAAAATTTTTAAGCTGGAAACCAATTACCGCAGTACGCCGGAAATTCTGGCGGTGGCGAACGAGGTGATTGAAAACAACCCCCGGCAGTATCCCAAGGTTTTAAAGCCAATGGTGAAAAGCTTTGTCAAACCCAATGTGGTGCCGGCCACCAGCGCCAGCGAAGAAGCGCAATATATTGCCGAGCAGATTTTGACTCTTAGAGACGAGGGCGTGCCTTTAAACAAAATGGCGGTTTTATTCAGGGCATCAAACCATTCGCAGGAACTGGAAATGGAACTGACCAAAAGGGACATTCCTTACGATTACCGCGGGGGCGTCAGGTTTTTTGAGCGCGCCCACATTAAAGACACATTGGCATTTTTAAAAGTCATCGGCAATCCCAAAGACGAGGCGGCCTGGCTGAGAATCCTTAATTTGCAAGTGGGCATTGGCGACACTACTGCTTCCAAGATTTATCGGAAAATTAAAGACATGGATTGCATTATTAAATGCGTGGAAGCTGATCTGGCGGATATTTTAACGCCCAAAGCCAAAATCGGCTGGGACTCGCTCGCCAGTATTTTTGTCAGGGATTTGGAGATAAAAAAACTCAAGGATTTATCAAACCCGGCCGGTTTAATCAGGCCTTTGGCCAAATCCGACTACCGCAATTATTTGGAAGCCGAATATCCCAACTTCCAGGAGCGGCTGGATGATTTGGAGCAGCTGGCGCTGTTCGCGGAACGCTATCAGGATTTGAACACGTTTTTATCGGAAGTGACTTTGCAGGAAGCGTTTGCCGTGGAACGCGGCCGGCCGGATTATTCCGAAGACGAAAAGCTGGTTCTTACCACCATCCATCAGGCCAAGGGCTTGGAATGGCAGGCGGTCTTCATCATCAATCTGGTGGACACGGCTTTTCCCAATCAGCGGGCGATTGTGGAAGAGGGGGGATTAGAGGAAGAGCGCCGGCTTTTTTACGTGGCCATTACCCGCGCCCAAAAACAGCTGTTTCTTTCCTATCCTTTGACCGGCAGTTATTCTTCCATGTATTTAAACACGCCTTCGCAGTTTTTGCAGGAAATTGACGAAAGGTTATTGGAAGAAATCAAGCTGATGAAGGAAAATATTTGGAACCGGAAGGATTTGAATGACGGGAACATTAGTTATTTACCGGATTTGGATTCTTTATAAAGCGCGAATGGTTCGCTGATGACCCGCTAATGATACGCGAATATTAGCGAGCTATTCGCGAGCAGTTGGCGAACTATTGGCGTTTCTTAATAAAAAAAGACCCGCGGCAGAAAGCAGGTCTTGGTGACATGTTTGCCGCGGGTTTGCGATGCGGCGACGATATAGTTGTTTACGTGCCCATCGCGTCTTTGAGATTCCAGCTCTCGATGTCTTTGACATCGGCTGGAGTCGGAGCCTTGTCGGACGAAATGTCCGGCAGCCGGGGAGAAGCGCGTGGATTCATGGAACCCTCCGCCATCTTACCAAGCTAAGCTTGGCTTAGTGAAGCGGCACAATTATAAGCAACCGCTTTTTTAATTTTAACTTAATTCACCTTTTAGGTCAATGGGGATATTTTATTGTTTGTCTTTTTATGTTAGAATGGAGTTGGTCTAAATTTATGGACTTATTTTTTTATGAGAATATCGGGAGTGGTCATCAAGGGTCTGGGCCTGGGCTATAAAACGGCTAATCTTAGGGTTGCCAATCGGACGGAACTTAATAATTTGGCGGACGGAGTTTATCTGGCAAAGGTTTTTCATCAAGATAAGGAATATCCGGCCCTGGCCATCATAGGCATTCAGCCGGATTTGGAGGTTTTTCTTTTGGATTTTGACGGCGATTTGTACAATCAAATTTTAGAAGTGGAGATTTTGGAAAAAATGCGGGAAATCATCAGGTTTGACAATAAAAAAGAGTTGGTGAAGCAGATTGAGGAGGATGTTGAGAAAGCGAAAAAATACTTTGATATTACGAATTAGGCCTTGCCCTTGATTGTCATTGCGAGCCCCGATGTTAAGTCGGGGCGTGGCAATCCCGTTGGTAAA
>MHKL01000039.1:18784-21982 GCA_001818835.1 Candidatus Komeilibacteria bacterium RIFCSPLOWO2_01_FULL_45_10
CCATTAATGACGAGATTGCTTCGTCAGCCGCCAAAGGCGGCTTCCTCGCAATGACAGGGCGGGCAAGGCCTGTTAGAGAATTAACATTTAATCAATGGGCGATAAATTGGTATTGGACCTGGAAACCAAAAAAACCTTTGAAGAAGTGGGCGGCGACCATAATAAGGATCAGCTGGAAGTTTCGGTTTGCGGCGTTTATTCCTATGACCGCGACCAGTTTAGGGCTTTTAAGGAAGAGGAGTTTAAGGAACTGGGCGAATGGCTGAAAGCCGCTTCGTTAATCATCGGCTTTAACAGCAAGAGTTTTGATTTTAACGTGCTCCAGCCGTATTTTAAATTCAAACTGGCCAAACTGCCCCATTTGGACATTTTGGAAGAAGTTTACCACGCGCTTGGCCACCGCTTAAAACTGGAATCCTTGGCGCAAAGCACGCTTGGGTCTGGCAAAAGCGGCACGGGCCTGGACGCCATCTGGTATTTTAAAAACAACGACTGGGACTCGCTGATTAAATACTGTCTGGACGACGTCAGGGTCACCCGCGATTTGTACGAATACGGCCGGCGGCACGGCAATTTGTGGTATGATAACATGGGCCGGCACGAGAGCATTCCGGTCCGGTGGAAGAACGGGCAGAACATCAAAGAGCTGATTTTAAACGCCTACCGGAGCGGAGAAAGCGTGGAAATTGATTACTTAAAAACCGAAGCCGAAGACCGGTCAACCAGAAGAATAGACATCAAGGTCATTAAAAACAACCAGATTCAGGCGTTCTGCCATTTAAAACAGGCCGTCAGGATTTTTAACATTGACAAGATTTTTGACGTCAAAACTATTGGCCGGCAGGGGAACTGGCAAAACAAATTATTTTAAACACGAATATATCACTAATAAGTCGCGAATATACTCACTAATATGTCACGAATATTATTATCATTATTTTTACTGATATTATTAGTTGGTTGCACGGCGGAAAAAGCCAAATCGTCCCTAGATTTATCCAAATTAAACTGGGGTTTGGAGGCGCAGATTGCTTTGCAAAAGTCCAATGACGTTTATCAGCAAGCCAAAGCGGCCGGCCAGGATTTAACCAACGGCCCTTGCCTTAGCAATGCTTTGCACGGCAACGCCGATTATCCGGAAACGATGTGGGTTCTGGATATCGCCCATAATCCCAGAGCAGACGTTGATAACCAGCCGGAAAACCAGTGCAGCGCTTTTAGAGGCAGAACAGCGTATAATTTCATAGAATTGACTTTGGAGGGCGAGTTGATTGAGATTTATTCGCCGTATATTAAATAGGAAGTAGCTTTTTAGCTTATTAGCTTGTTAGGTTTTTCCTAAAAAGATAATAAGCTGATTATGATCTTAATCTATACCATCTGTAGAAACAAATCCGAGGCCGAGAAAATAGCGGCCATGCTTTTAAAATTGCGGTTGATTGCCTGCGCCAACTGGTGGCCGATGGAATCAATTTACCGCTGGAAAAATAAAATAACAACTGGCCAGGAAACGGTGATGATTCTAAAAACCAGGGAAAATTATTATAAGCGCATTGAGTCAATCATTAAAAAAATACACAGCGATGAGGTGCCGTGCATTTTAAAAATCAAGGTTAACGGCGTTCAGAGTAAATATTTGGAGTGGTTGAGGAAGGAAACGAGGGTTGTTTAACCACCCCTTAAATCCCCTCCTTGGTAAGGAGGGGAGACAGGGGAGGTCAATTACAGATGGCCATGGCAAGACCCTAAATATATTTTAAACCAGGATACAGCGGATATTTATCCCGCACCAGTCGCTACGCTCCGGTGCAGGGCAGGTCAGTCAGGTTTTTATATATAATTAAGTTTAGGATATAATGGATATCTGTCAGTTAACTCTAAGACGGATTTTTTTATTTTTTCTTTTATTGAAGCATCATTGATGTTTTGCAGAAGCTTGGCAATCCATTGTCCAATCAGTTTCATTTCTTCTTCTTTAAGCCCTCTGGTTGTCAGAGCCGGCGTGCCTAATCTGATGCCCGAAGGGTCATAGGGTTTGCGTTTGTCAAAAGGAATAGTGTTTTTGTTGGCGGTAATGCCCACTTCTTCCAGCGCTTTTTCCGCGTCTTTGCCGCCGATACCCAAATCAGTCAAATCAATAATCATCAAATGATTATCGGTGCCGTTGGTCACTAATTTTAATCCCTCGTTCATCAGAGATTGCGCCAAGGCCTTAGCATTATTCAAAATCTGCTGGGCATAAGTTTTAAATTCCGCTTTCAGAGCTTCGCCCAAAGCAACGGCAATAGCACTGGTGGTATGGTTGTGCGGCCCGCCCTGCAGACCTGGAAAAACAGCGCGGTCAATTAAAGTGGGCAGATTTTCCCGCGGATTTTCATCATCCGCTAAAGGTTTGAGCGGATGCGACGGTTTGCCATTACACATAATCATGGCGCCTCTGGGGCCACGCAGGGTTTTATGGGTGGTGGTGGTAATTACGTCAGCATAACCGGCCGGTGAAGGAATGACTTTGGCCGCGATCAGGCCGCATTCATGGGCAATGTCCGCCACAAAATAGCCGTCAACGCTGTGAGCAATTTTAGACAAGCGCGGATAGTCGTAAAGCCGCGGATAAGCCGTGGCCCCGCAAAAAAGCACTTTGGGTTTTTCTTTTTTCACCAATTTTTCCAAGTAGTCGTAATCCAACAGGGCGTCCAATCCGGTTTGATACTGGACTGACTGATAATAAACGCCGGAAAAGTTGACTTTCCAGCCGTGCGTCAGATGGCCGCCAAATAGTAAACTCATACCCATGATTTTTTCGCCCGGCTTCATTAAGGCAAAACAAACGGCCTGGTTGGCCGGAGAGCCGGAGTAGGGCTGGACGTTCACGTGGTCAACGCCAAACAGCTTTTTGGCCCGCTCGCGCGCTAAGTTCTCAATCTCATCAATAAACTGATTGCCGCCATAGTAGCGCGCCCCCGGATAGCCCTCGGAGTATTTGTTGGTGCCAATACTTCCCAGGGCTTCTAAAACGGCCTCGGAAACAAAGTTTTCCGAAGGAATCATTTCCAAAGTGCTTCGCTGGCGGTTAAGTTCGCTTTGCAAAGATTTGGCTAATTGGGCGTCTTGGCTGGATATTTTCATAAGTGTTGATATTTTACCCCGCACCACTTTTAAAATCAAGGCCGGATGTTTTTGAAAAGCTGTGCTAAAAGT
>MHKL01000039.1:21998-22733 GCA_001818835.1 Candidatus Komeilibacteria bacterium RIFCSPLOWO2_01_FULL_45_10
GAGTGCTTAACCGCAAATTGCCAGTTATTGATAATGAGCAGGCCCTGGTTTCTGGCCCAGTCAGCCCATTCACCGTCTTCGCCGCCCAAGCCCCGGCTTTCGTCAAAAGGATGTTCCTGCCAAAGCGCTTTTCTGATGGCGCAATTGGTGGCGCCTAAGATGCCTAACATTTTTCCTTTGTCCGGATGAGGGCCGCGGATCCGGGAAAGCAGGTAGTTGGGCCAATAGGTCAAAGTTTCCCAAATGGTGCAGCCAGGAAGCGGCAGAACCGGCGAGTAAACTCCGGCCACCTGCGGATTGGCAAAATAATGGAGGCCGCTGCTTAGCCAGTTTTCGTTGAATGGCAAAGCATGAGCCACCGTAAAGACCAGGATTTTTCCAGTAGCCGCGGCCGCGCCCAAGTTAAGGGATTTGGGATAACTGAATTCATCCCGCGGTATGGTTACTGTTTTCATCCCTTCAGTTTGGGCGAGTTCAAGCGTGCCATCAACCGATTCATTGTCAACCAGGATAAGTTCTATCTCTCCTTGATAATCCTGTTGGCGCAGGATAGCAAGGAGTTTTTGCAGTTTTTCGCGCTCATTAAGAGCACGAATAATAATTGAGACCTTCATTATCGGTGCTCCTGTTTTTGAATTGAAAGTGTGCAAATCGTTACATCATAACAAATAATTAGAATAAGTCAATAGATTTGCCTTACTTGTTAAAATCCGCTAAAATCTGTTTATATGGAAG
>MHKL01000040.1:0-2199 GCA_001818835.1 Candidatus Komeilibacteria bacterium RIFCSPLOWO2_01_FULL_45_10
AGGATAAAAAGGTTGGAGCTCACCAGCCCCAGGATAACCAAATTCAAAAGCAGAGATTTTAAAACCCAGCTGGTCCAGCCAAAGGCTGGTCGGCCATTGGCCGAGATTTTAAGCTTATTTTTCAAAAAATTAACGGCCAAAATCAGGCCAAAACCGGCAATAATCGCCAAAGGAATGTGAAAACCATTGGCTAATTTGCGCTGCCAGGGAAACGGCGCAAAAAGCAAAAACCAATTGGCGATTGACCAGATGCCCAGAAAAAACAGGTACCTGCCCCGCACCCCGAGCGAAGTTGAGGTGGTGCGGGGTTTATTCCGGCTTTTAACGGCCCGATAAATGCCGAGAATGTAAAAAACAAAAATCAGGCCATAGCCAATGATATAATTTCCGATTTTGGGCGAAAGGGTGACATTCTGCTTCAGCCATTCGGCAAAAGCCGGATTATTTAGCTTCAAATAATAAAAATAGGCAAAAGCCGCGCCGCCGATTAAACCAATAATGAAAAGTTTGAAAAATAACGGCCAAAACCATTTCTTTAAAAGCAAACATTTAACAATAAACCAAACGCCTAAAACCGAAAAGACAATGATTAAATCGTAAGGGTGGGTGAGGCCTAAAATTAAGGTTAAAAAGCCAACGCCCAAAACCTCCCAAAATCGGGCCTTATTCAGCCGCTCAATCGCCCACCAAAAAATAACCAGTATTAAAAGTTGAGAAAAAATAAAAAGCGGCGAATGGTAAAGGGAAAGAAAAGTATTGCCCTCCGAAATCCAAAAATCAGTGCCTAAACGCTCATATAAATAATCGGGGTTGAAATTGGCACCCAAAGTGAAAATGCCCAGGCCCGAGCCAAAAGACAAAATCAAAAAAACAATTTTACGCCATTTGACTTCTTTAAAAATCCTGGCCAAAAAAAGGTAAAGCAAAAATAAAAAAACGGCGCCTAAAATAATTCTGGAAAGATGAAAAATAAACAAGCTGGATAAGCCGGTCAAACGCTTCAGCCAGCCCAAAGAAAACCACAGCGGCGAAAAAATGCCGACTGGCTGTTCCTCCGAAGTGTAAAGATTATGAAAAGTCAGACGCCCTTGGCTGACTTCCTCCATTTGCGAAAGATAAACCATGCGGTCGGCGCCGGCTAAAAAGGGAACATTGGTGTAAAACTTATCGGCTGGCGCCGTTGAGTAACCAAAAATCAAGGGAATGACGGTTAAGGTTAAAATCAAAAAGATCATCAAAAAAACGAATTTGATTTCGCCTTTGGATAAACCCTTAAAGATTTTCCATTGCTTGCTGATAATCTTCATTATTATTTATTGCTTATTTGTTTTCTTGCTTTCTTGCTTCTTTGTTTCTTTGCTTCTTTGTTTCTTTGCTTTCTTGCCTTTACCTCACCTGATAAACCTTTACTTCCTCATCCTCGTAAACCTTAACAAAACCGCCGTTAAATTTCAGCTGATTTTCCAGCAGGCGATGGTCCTTGTCCAAAAAAACAAAAGACGAGCCAAAACTGTTTTTGACAATACCTAAAAGATTGGCCTGTTCCTTGCCTAAAGTGACGTTAACGTATTCCCAGTAGCGGGCCGGATTTTGCCCGTACATAAAAGTCGGGTCCAAACCGGTCAGATAATAATTTTGGTCGTTATAGTAAAAAAGAAATGGAAAATCGTCCCAGTCCGCGTTAAAAACAACGCTGTTTGGGGGGGCGTTTTCCTTAAGCCAAACAGCACTATCCTGATAATGGTTAAGCGGCCAACCCTTTAAAATGTCATTTTTGGCGCCGATTAAATAGCCCGGGATCTGCAAAGCAAAGCCCGCGGCCAGCGCCAAAAGCGCCAGGGCAACCGCTCCCTGCAAACTCATGTACGAAAGCATCCGTAAATGAAACTGGGACAGCTTTTTAAAATAATCGCCAAAACAAAAGGCGCTGAAAATCACCGAAAAAGGCACAAAAAACTCCACGTTTCTGCGGGACTTTAAGGTTAAAAAGAAAAAAAGAACAGCCAAAACTCCGAAAACCCAAGAATAAATTGACTGCTTTTTAAAAGTCAGGAAAAACAACAAAATACTGACTACCAGCAGAGCGCAGACCAGCGAAGCGTCGGTAATTAAATTCAAAAAGCCATAAGGATACCATTCCCCGCCCACGCCAATGATTTGCTGGTAGTTGACTAAAGCGATTTTTACAATCTGTTGCCA
>MHKL01000040.1:2205-7383 GCA_001818835.1 Candidatus Komeilibacteria bacterium RIFCSPLOWO2_01_FULL_45_10
GCTGAAATTTTTTGGAAAATAAGGGTTAATCACCAAACCTGCCAAAAGACCCGCGCCGGAATAAGCTAAACCGGGCCAGGCCACGGTTTTCTTTCCTACCAACTGAAACATCTCTTTAATCTTATGCCAGATGGATTCGTCACGGCGCCATTTTTCCAAGAGCCAGTTGGTCAAAATGTAGAGTAGAACCAAAACTAAAATCAAAGGCCAGCCAGCGTAAAGCCAGACCGAAAAAAACGAAACCAAAAACAAGGCCCACCATTTTTGATGGACCAGAAAGTAAAAAGCCAACAGGAAAAAAATCAAAAAAACGGCCGGCGCCTTGACCAAACTGGCCCTGAAAAGCCAGGGCTCGCTGACCATTAAAATCAGAATGAAAATAAACTGGTATTTAAGGTGGAATTTCTTGAAAATCCAGTAAATCGCCAAAGTTAAAAGGGAGGCGAAAAGCGCCGTCGCTACCTTGACCCCGACTAAGGGATCAAAAATTTTTACGAAAGGAACCAATAATAAATGGTAAAGAAAATGATGGTCAACGAAATTGTCTTTTAAAGCGGTGGCCTGAAGCCAAGGAAACTCCTGGACAACTTTGCCCTCGCTTAAAAAAACCGCCATTTTGGCATGGTAAAAAGAGTCCGGCTCCGGCAACGTGGCACTCGCCTGCAGCCAGCCAAATAACAGCAAAGCCAAAAAGAAAACTAAGAAATAGTCAAAAAAATATTTTCGGTTCCAACGCCTTAAACCCAGCCAAAATCTTTGAAGCATTATTTTTTACTAAGATAATTTCTTTTTTAGATAATTAACCCAGGGAATAAAATTTGGATTAACCCGATTCAGCTTTGCCAGCTGATAAGAAAGCTGCCCGCCCCAGTAAAGAAAGCTTAAGGCCTCAATAATTTTACTGCTCGCCTCGATTCGGCGAAGCGGGCCGGCAAAATTAATTTCCGTCAAGCCGATTTTCTGCTTTTTCAACACTTCCTGGGTAATTTGAAAACGCTTTTGGTTATGGGGGTGATAATTTTTGGAGTTCAAAAAAAGGAAAAAAATATTTTTCTGCCTGGGATAGGCTAGGCCTTCCAGCAAATGATGATTTAGTTCCGGCAAAATAAAATAACAGGCGAACTGCTTGGCCGATTCATTGATTTGGTTGGCAATAATATGGGCGTTGCCCGCCAAATGCTCCGCCGCCACAATAACAATAATCTTATTCTTTAAGTTTTTAGTTTTAAGTTTTAAAATATCATTCAATTGGTCACCGCTAACTTTTATTAACTGTAACTTTTTCAAAATCGCCAATAACGAACCGATAACATACCCCGTCCCCATTCTCGGCTGCCCAGACGGATTGTTCTTTGGCTCAAATTTATATAACGGCCAATGATTCTTTCTAGCAATCTGCGCCAACCTTCCACCAGTCGTAATGACAATAAGTTTTAAGTTTTGCCTGCCCTGAGCGGAGCCGAAGGGAGTTTTAAGTTTTGAGCTAATACTCAAAACTTCCTCCGTTGTCCCTGAATAACTGATTAACAAAACCAAGGTTTTTTCATCAACAAAACCGGGCAACTGATAATCCCTCACTTGAATAATCGGCACTTTTAACTCTTTAGCAAAAAGAGAGCTGACCAAATCCACGCCCAGCTGCGACCCGCCCATGCCGCAGGCAACGATTTTATTAACCTGCCCGTAACTGGCCGGCAATTTGATTTCCCCGGCCTCCTGATATGACTGCTTGTTCTGTTCGCCTAAAAGTTCAATGGATTTTAAGTAGTTTTTCTCTGTTTTAGTCATGGCTAAATTATAGCAGAATTCCCTTGATTTTTAAAGTAAAAACCGCTAAGATAAACTCAACTGCCAAATGACCTATATTCTAATTTCTACTTTCTAATTTCTATTTTCTAATTTCTATTTTCTAACTATGTCCGGACACTCTAAATGGGCCACCACTAAAAGAAGGAAAGAGGTGGTGGATGCCAAAAAATCGGCCAATTACACCAAGCTGGCCAACATTATTTCGGTGGCGGCCAGAAAAGGCGGCGACCCCGAAACCAACTTTTCCCTGCGCATGGCCATTGATAAAGCCAAGCAATATAGTTTGCCCAAAGAAAACATTGAGCGGGCCATTAAAAAAGGCACGGGCGAACTGGCCGGAACGCAGATTGAAGAAATTATCTATGAGGGTTTTGGCTTGGAAGGCATCGCTCTGATTATTGAAGTGGTCACGGACAATAAAAACCGCGCCGCTTCGGAAATCAAGCACATCTTAAACAAATATGGCGGCTCTTTGGCTGGGCCTGGCGCCACCACGTGGATGTTTGAAAGAAAGGGCGTGATTACCCTTGATAAAAAGGAATTGCCGGACGAAGAACAGCTGGCCTTGATTGACGCCGGCGCCAGCGATATAAAAACAACCGACGGAGTGACAGTTTATACCGCCATGAATGCTTTTGAAAAAGTGAAAACCAAGGCGGAAGAATTAAAACTGCCGATTTTGGAAGCGGGTCTGGAATACGTGGCCAAGGATTTAATCAAGCCGAAAAACGAAGAAAGCATGATGAAAATTTTTGAAGAGTTGGATGGCTGTGATGATGTGAGTAATTTTTATTCAAACGCGGATTTATAATATTTTAGGTTGTCATGCTGGAGCGAAGCGATAGCATCTCACCCGAGATTCTATCGGTCGGCCAGTTTGACTGGCCTCCCTCCAGAATGACAATAACAAAAAAAATTATTCTTGGCCTGGACCCGGGAATCGCCGACACCGGCTGGGGCGTGATTGAAAAGAACGGACAAAAATTAAAAATGTTCTCCTGCGGCAGCATTAAAACTTCGGCCAAGACCGACTTTATCAATCGTTTAAAAATTCTTCACCAGGAGCTTTCCCAAATCATCAAAAAACACCAGCCAGACGCCATAGCTGTAGAACAGCTGTTTTTTTGCAAAAACGTCAAAACCGCCTTAATGGTCGGGCAAGCCCGAGGCGTTTGCTTGATGACCATCGCCCAAAATAATTTAACCTTCTTTGAATATACTCCTCTGCAGGTAAAGCTGGCTTTAACTTCTTACGGCCGGGCCGATAAAAACCAGGTTGGCCAAATGGTTAAGGTTTTACTGGGCTTAAAAAGCGTTCCTAAGCCGGACGACGCCGCTGACGCGCTGGCAGTAGCCATAACCTGTGCAAATTCAGAGAGATAAAAAACCGCTTCCTTGCTAAAATTTGAAAAATCTAGCAAATTGAAGCGGTTTTGGTTTTGACCAAATTACTCGGTCTTTTTGTCAACAGGAAGGCCGCAGATCTCGCGAAAATGATTTCTGACCTCTGTGTCGTTAAAGCCAGGAATGCCATTAGCAAAGTTTATTAAAAGTAATAAACCTTCATTTTGGCCTGCCGCCTTGGTTGACAACTTTAAAACACGAATGTGTTCGCGCTCTTCTGGCATGATGCCTCCAAAAATTAATGAACGATTATTTAATTTTTACAAATTTTCGTTTTCCTACCTGAATAACCATTCCTGATTTTATCCCAATCTGCTGGGCAGATTTTAAATCTGCCCCTACCCTCTTGCCGTCAATTTTAACCCCGCCCTGGTCAATCATGCGCCTGGCTTCGGATTTGGAATCAACCAACTTTAACTCAACCAATAAATCCACTATACTGTACCCACGCGCCATGGCGCGTGGCTCCATGACCGGCATATCTTCTGGCATTTCCTTATCCCTAAACTGCCTATTAAAAGCGTCTTCGGCTTTTTGGGCTTCTTTTTCGGGATAAAAAATTTTAATGATTTCCTTGGCAAGATTGGTTTTAAGATCTTTAGGATTGACCTGGCTAGTCCTAACTTGTTCATGCATTCTTTCTATTTCCGCCAGAGGAATATCGGTCAATAGCTTATAGTACTTCCACAACAAGGCATCGGGCAAAGACATGATTTTGCCAAACATTTCCTGCGGCGAATCATTAAAAGCAATGTAGTTCCCATAACTTTTGCTCATTTTGCGCATGCCATCTAAACCCTCTAATAACGGAACGGTAATAATATTTTGTTCCGGCTGACCATAACGCTTTTGGACTTTGCGTCCGGTTAAAAGATTAAACTTTTGATCGGTCCCGCCCAGTTCAACATCGGCTTTTAATTCAACCGAGTCATAGCCCTGAAATAACGGGTAAAACACCTCCAACATGCTCACGTCAATGTCATCCTTAAGGCGTTTTTGAAAATCGTCTCTTTCAATCATTCTGGCCACGGTAAATTTAGAGGCCAACTCCGCCATAAAAATATAACCCTTGTTGGCTAACCATTCACTATTATGTCTAACTTCCACTTTTTTAATATCTAAAACTTTACCCGCCTGTTTAATATAATCCTTTTCATTTTTTTTAATTTCTTCTTTTTTAAGCATTTTTCTGGCTTCCGATCTGCCTGAAGGATCGCCAATCATGGCGGTAGAATCTCCAATTAAAAAAATAACTCTGTGCCCCAATTCCTGAAATTGCTTCAATTTTTTTAAAACTACCAAATGCCCTAAATGTAAATCGGACCCGGTCGGATCAATGCCAAACTTAACCCGCAGTTGTTTGCCGGACTTTAATTGTCTCTCTAAATCATCTAATTTAATCACTTCTTCCACGCCCCTAGTTAAAAGTTCTTCAATCTTTTTTGAGTCAGTAATTACCTTTGACATATTGATTGAATTATAGCATAATTTCGTTATAATACAAACTTTTTCTAGCATCCTGACATCCTATCATCCTAAACATTATGCCCATCCCTCATCTCCAACATAAAATCCATTCGCCCAACCATCAGTCAAAAAGCTGGCAGGATGACCCCCTCAATCGAGCTCAGCTCAATAAAAGAAGGATGATGGACATCCGTTTCCCTGGCCAAAAAAAAGCGGGCTGGTTTAAAACGCTCAAACGTTTCTGGCCTCATCTGGCGGTTTTGTTTCTGCTGTTTTTAATCGGCGGCTTTGCCGCCTTTGCCTGGCTTTCCAAAGACCTGCCCGATCCTTACAAGCTGACGGAGCGGAGCGTGGCCCAAAGCACCAAAATTTACGACCGGACCGGCGAACATCTGCTGTACGAAATCCACGGCGAACAAAAACGGACCATTATTCCTTTAGCGGAAATACCGACTTATGCCATCCAGGCCACCCTGGCTCTGGAAGACCAGAGGTTTT
>MHKL01000040.1:7446-7550 GCA_001818835.1 Candidatus Komeilibacteria bacterium RIFCSPLOWO2_01_FULL_45_10
GCGAGCGCGTCCAGGGCGGCTCCACCCTGACCCAGCAGCTGATTAAAAACGCCGTTTTGACCAATGAACGGACTTTGGCCAGAAAAATCAAAGAGCTGATTATG
>MHKL01000041.1:0-7384 GCA_001818835.1 Candidatus Komeilibacteria bacterium RIFCSPLOWO2_01_FULL_45_10
AATTTAATTTCCAAGGGCTGGACTGCCGGCGCTGACGGCCCGCAGGCCACCACCACGGCCGTTTACGGCAACGCGGCCCAGCTTGACGGCGTTGACGATTATTTGTGTTCCGGCTCGGGCACCAGTTGCGCCGACGACAATGATTTGGATATGGGCGCCGATAATTTTACCATTGAGTTTTGGGCCAAAATAGCCGCAGACAGTTTTGACATTTTTTTAGGCAAAAGGAACAGCTTGGCCGCCGCTGCCGGTTATGTGTTTTGGCATGATGCTACAGATAATGAAATCAAATTTGAAATTGCCAATAGCAGCGGCAGTGAAGATTATGCTTCAGTGGCCAGCACTCCTTACCTTGGCGCTTGGCATTATTTTACGGGCGTGGCCGACAGAACCAATAAAACTCTCCGTTTTTATATTGACGGCGAACAGAAAAATACCAGCTCGATTATCAATAATTTAACCACCAATTTGGATAATAGCGAGGAGTTTGCCATTGGCGGCGATGGCGGCCAGCGTGCCGATCGTTTTTATGGCGGCCTGATTGACGACGTTAAAATCTATAAAACCGCCCGCCCCCCGGACCAAATTCTGCAGGATTATCTGATGGGTCCCGGCTCCATTGCTTCTTATAATTTTGAAGAAAAATCCGGCGCCACGGTTAATGACCTTTCCGGCCAAGGGCATAGCGGCGCCATTACGGCCGGCGCTTCCAGCGGGTTTGTTAAGGGCAAAATCGGCCGGGCTTATGATTTTGACGGGGCCAATACCAAGGTTGATACCGGCAGTGAATGGATTGGCACGCAAAATGTTAGTGTAAGCGCCTGGATAAAAATAGACGGCTATGGAGAGGGCCCGTCGTTGGGGAAAATAATTTATAATGGAAAATTCGGTTTTGGAGTGAACGGTGTCGGCGCCAATATGTATATTGATTTTACTAACGACGGCAGCGCGACAAAAGCAGTTTCAGCAACTGGCTCTATATTGACTGGGACTTGGTATTTCGTGACGATGACGAGAAATGGCACGACTATTAATCTGTATGTTAATGGCGTTTTATCGGGAACTGCCAATCAAACAGTCGCGTCTCCTGTCGCTGGCACATATAATGTGATTATTGGCAATAGCAATGGCCAAGATAGAACCTTTGACGGCATAATTGACGATTTAAAGGTTTATAATTACGTTTTAACCCCCTGGCAGATTGCGCAG
Organism: Candidatus Komeilibacteria bacterium RIFCSPLOWO2_01_FULL_45_10; assembly: GCA_001818835.1. Taxonomy (GTDB): domain Bacteria; phylum Patescibacteriota; class Patescibacteriia; order UBA1558; family UBA10009; genus 2-01-FULL-45-10-B. The sequence continues at coordinate 1,210 of MHKL01000041.1, forward strand.
GAATACAATGGCGGCAAGCCAATGGCGCATTGGAAAATGGATGAGGGCGAAAATAAAACAATTTATGACTGGTCAGGGAAAGGCTATAACGGCGCGCTTTCTTTAGGCGGTTCGCCAGCCACTTCCACTGCTTGGCAGGCCGAAACTTCTTGCACCAAAGGCAAATGCTTAAGTTTTGACGGCACTGACGACACCGTTTCCATTACCGACACCACCGGCTCTTCCTTGGACATTGCCAATCATGCCACCTTGTCCGCTTGGATAAAACCCTCCAATGTTGCCGGCAGCAAATATATTATAGATAAAGACGATACTGCCGCTTACGCTTTAATGTTGAACGGCTCGTCTTTGGTTGGCTATTTTGACATTGGCGGCTCCAATTCCTGTTCTGGTGGCACAGTTCGGGCTAATGAATGGCAGCATGTTAGCGCCACTTACGACGGCAGTTACATCCGCTGTTACATTAACGGCAAGGAAGTGGGCAAAACCGCTGATTCCGGCTCCATTGACACTCAAGACACTACTCTTTACATCGGTTCGGACGGCGGCGCGGCCAACTACTTTAATGGATTAATTGACGAGGTTAAAATTTATCATTACGCGCTTTCACCGATTGATATCAGGGAGGATTATAATAGTGGGTATGGGACGTACTTTAAATAACTTATAGCTCAAAACTTATAACTAAAAGCTATTAGATTAAGAAGTTTTGACTTTTAAGCTTTGAGCTTTGAGCTATATTTATCAACAACTTGACACCCTGTCGATAGGTGTTAAAATATAGGAACGATTATGATTTTAACCAACGAAAAGCGAAAGGTATTATCGGAGATTAGTCGGGATATTGGTCAGGTCTTTTTTGCCGCCACCATTGTGGAACCATTGGCTAGAGGGGCCTGGAATTATCAATTAATGCTCATTGGCTTTATTTGCGCTTTGGGGGCGTGGTATTGGAGCGTATCTTTAAAAACTAATGTTAATCAATCAATATGAATTCCTCAAATTTTGATTCCTTGAATATTTACATGTTCGCTATTTTACCTTTTATTTTACTTATGTTATATATTGTGATTTTTGGCAAGAAAGACACTCGGCAGAATAAAAAATAAAATAAATTAATGAATATCTTTGAGTATCCAAATAATTTTTACATAATCATAGGAGAATTTTTAGTTTTAATAATTTTAATGATTTTATTTCATCAAAAATTTAATAAGTAAATTAACGGTTTATTTAAATCTATGTCCGACATCAAACGCACTATGCCGGTTTACGAGCCGGCCGAAGGGATGCAGACGGCGCCGGCCTTTACGCCGCCCGCCCCAAAGAAAAGTGGTTGGGGAACCAAGTTATTGGTCATTATCCTCATCATTGTGGTGGTTTTGGTTGGTTTGTTTTTGCTTTCCAAGTACACCAGCTGGAATATCTTAAACGTCAATAAAGGGCCGTCATCGTCCGGCTGGCAGGCAGTTTTCTTGTCTAATGGCCAAGTGTACTTTGGCAAAGTTATCAAAGAAACCAACAGCACCGTGGTCCTGAAGGACATTTATTATCTGCAGGTTGCCCAGTCGCCCCAGCCGGCCACCGAAGGCCAGCAGGCCCAGCAGAACCTCTCTTTGGTCAAATTGGGCAACGAACTCCACGGCCCCAGGGACGAAATGAAAATCAACCGCGACCATGTTTTGTTCACCGAGGATTTGAAGAGCGATTCTAGGGTGGTGGACGCAATTGTCAGATATTTGGAAGAAGGGCAGTAGTATCAAGAAAGCAAAGAAGCAAAGAAGCAAAAAAACAAGAAAGTAAATCCCGCACCACTTTTGTTTTCTTAATAAACACGTTTAAAAATATGTAGGGACAGGTTTAAAACCTGTCCCTACGTTTTTATACCAATGTTCTATTAAACAAAAGTGGTGCGGGGTAAAAGGCCTCGGACAAGTCCGGGTCTTTTTGTTTTTTATTTATAACTATAAAGTAAGAAGTGGCACTTTACACTTTCTACTTTTTATGATATGATGTATTATAGTAGGGAAGATTGTGGATAAGTTAGCTTAAAACTCAAAACTTAAAGCTAAAAACTGAAAAATGCCATATTTTCCCCTTATTAAACAAAAATCAAAAATAAAATGAAAACGCGTCTTTTAAAAATCGGTCAACTGTCAAGAATCGTCGGCGTTTTGCCGTCCACGATTAATTTTTATACCAATGAGGGTTTGCTTAAAGCCGGCGGCCGCTCCCGGGGAGGGTATCGGCTGTATGAGCCGAGTTACGCGATTGAGAGGATAAAGTTGATTCAGAAATTACAAAGAGAGAAGAGGTTGAGAATAGATGAAATTAAGTTAAAACTTAAAACTTAAAACTTAAAACTTAAAACTAATAGATTTAAAAAAGTTTTAAATTTTAAGTTATTAGTTTTTAGCTTTAAGTTAATATGAAAAAGGAGATAAGAAAAATTTATCGGGCTAAATTAGAAGAAAGGAAAAGCAAAATCGTCGGCTGGCCCAAACCCTACCATTTCCGGGAGAAAAGAACTTTTTGGCAAGCCGTCAGGGCCATGCTTTTTTAAAATTCCAATTTCCGTTTTTGACTTGCTCTTTTTAACAAAAAGGTCCCTCTCGTGCTTGGGGGATCTTTTTTTAACTCAAAACTTATAACTTATAACTAAAAACTAATTACTAGGTCTAAGGCATCCCTAATTTATTAATTGCTACTTGAAATTAGATGATTTTTTCATTATGATATAAGCATTATGTTAAACTTTCCTTCTATTGAAGAGAAAATTCTCAAATACTGGCAGGAAAAAGACATTTTTCAAAAAACCTTAGCCAAAGAGTCGCCTAAAGGGGATTTTGTGTTTTACGACGGCCCGCCTTTTGCCACCGGTTTGCCGCATTATGGCCACATTGTGGCTTCTTTAATGAAAGATATTGTGCCCCGGTATTGGACTATGCAGGGCTATCATGTGGAGCGCAAGTGGGGCTGGGATTGCCACGGCCTGCCCATAGAAAATATCGTGGAAAAGGAACTGGGCTTAAAACGCAAAAAAGACATTGAAGAATACGGCGTGGACAAATTCAACCAGTCCTGCCACGGCAAAGTTTTGCTGTTTGCCGAGGAATGGAAAAAAACCATCCGCCGGATGGGCCGCTGGGTGGACATGGAAAACGACTACAAAACCATGGATAAAACCTACATGGAAAGCATCTGGTGGGTTTTTAAGCAGTTATGGGACAAGGATTTGATTTATGAGGGTTACCGCTCCATCCATATTTGCCCGCGGTGCGAAACCACTTTGTCGCAGTCCGAAGTGGGGCAGAACTATCAGGATGTAAAAGATTTTTCGGCTACGGTCAAATTTGAATTGGTTGACGAGCCAGGGACCTATGTTTTATCTTGGACAACTACGCCTTGGACTTTGCCGGGCAATGCGGCGTTGGCCGATGGGGAGGAGATTGAATATGTGAAAATTAGTAGCTCACTACCCCCACTTAATCTCCCCCTTAATAAGGGGGAGAAACAGAGGGGGTCTGGGGGGGCGAGGGGGGGCAGTACCTATATTCTCGCCAAAGCTATTTTTGAACAATGGCCTAATAAGGATCAGTACGAAATTATTAAAGAATTTAAAGGTAAAGAATTGATAGGTAAACAATATAGGCCGCTATTTGATTATTTTGACAACGATAAATTAGAAAATTATAAAAACGCCTTTAAAATTTACGCCGCCGATTTTGTTTCCACCGAAGAGGGAACAGGCGTGGTTCATATCGCCCCGGGTTTTGGCGAGGACGATTTTAATCTTTCGCAGGAGGAAGATTTGCCGATTATCAAACACGTGGATATGTCCGGCCGGTTTACCGAAGAAGTTGTTGATTTTGCCGGCGAAGAAGTAAAACCCAAAGGCGAACCGACCGCCGTTGATAAAAAAGTCGTCAACTGGCTGGAGCAAAACGGCAAACTTTTTGCTTCCGCGGTTTATGAGCACAGCTACCCTCATTGCTGGCGCTGCGATTCTCCCCTTTTAAATTACACCACCAATTCCTGGTTTGTGGCCGTGGAAAAAATCAAGAAGGACTTATTAAAAAACGCCAAGAAAATCAACTGGGTGCCCTCCCATATTAAGGAAGGCCGGTTCGGCAAATGGCTGGAAGGGGCGCGGGACTGGTCAATTTCGCGCCAGCGCTATTGGGGTTCGGTCATGCCCATCTGGGTTTGCGATCAATGCGGGGAGAAAAAAGTTTTCGGTTCAGTGAAAGATTTGGAAGAAGCATCAGGCCAAAAGGTGGAGGATTTGCATAAGCATATTGTTGATGGCATTTCCGTGCCTTGCGAAAAATGCCAAGGGACAATGAAGCGGATTCCCGATGTTTTGGATTGCTGGTTTGAATCCGGTTCCATGCCTTACGCCCAGATGCATTATCCCTTTCAAAACAAGGACAAATTCGAGCAAAATTTTCCGGCCGAATTTATTGCCGAAGGCGCCGACCAGACCCGAACCTGGTTTTACTATTTGCATGTTTTAGCCACCGCTTTAAAGGATAAGCGGGCTTTTAACAACGTTATTGTCAACGGCATTGTCTTGGCTGAAGACGGCAAGAAGATGTCCAAAAAACTCCAGAATTATCCGGATCCGGAAGATATTTTTAAAAAATATGGCGCTGACGCCATGCGCTATTATTTGGCCACTTCACCGGTCATGAAAGCGGATGACCTTAATTTTTCCGAAAAGGACGTGGCCATTGTTTATAAAAAGGTTTTTCTGATTTTAGGCAATGTTTTGTCTTTTTATAAAATGTATGAGCACTCCGGCACCGAGCCGGGTAAAGACAGCCAGCATATTTTGGATAAGTGGATTTTGGCCAAAACCAAAAATTTGAAGCGGGAAATAACCGAGGCCTATGACAGTTACGACTTGGTCAATGCCGCGCGCCCCTTGGCCGATTTCATTAACGAACTTTCCACTTGGTATTTAAGGAGAAGCCGGGAAAGATTCAAGGGCGATGACGAATCGGATAAGCAGGCCGCCAAATCAACCTTAAAATATGTTTTGGAAAATTTGGCTTTACTAATGGCGCCGGTAATGCCCTTTACGGCCGATTGGTTATATCAGGAACTGGGCGGGGAGAAAGAATCAGTGCATTTGGAAGCATGGCCAAAAAGCAAAGAAGCAAGAAAGCAAAGAAGCATCGGCCAAAGGCCGATCAGCCTCTGGCTGAAGAAAGCAATTAAAGAAATGGAAGTGGTGAGGAAGATTGTGGAGTTGGCATTGGCCAAAAGGGATGAGGCGGGCATTAAAGTCCGTCAAGCTCTGAATCAATTAACGGTTAAGGGCGCGGCTTTGTCTGATGAATTAGCACAGTTAATCAAAGACGAAGTCAACGTAAAAAATGTTGTTTTTGAGAAAGGCGATAATCTGTCAGTTGAGTTGGATATTGCTTTAACGGATGAGTTAAAAGAAGAGGGCATGTATCGGGAACTGGTCAGAACCATCAATCAGCTGAGAAAGGAAGCCGGTTTGACGATTAACGACAAAATCACGGTTTATTATCAGAGCGATTCAGCGTTGTTGGAAAAAGTTATCGGTCAGTTTAAAACGGAATTGTTGAAGAATACCATTGCCAATGAGATAAAAGCGATGTCGGGGAAAATTAGTCCGGCTTTGATAGAAAAGGATGTGGAAATAAACAGCGAGAAAATCAAGTTGTATTTATTAGACCGTAACCAAGGATAAATTCCTCGGTTGCGTCACCGGAGGCGAGGAATTTATCCTCGCCGATGAAAAACACAAGCCAAACGCAGGCGAGGAATTTATCCTCGCCGATGATATAGTTAACAATTAAGAAAAGCGATTTTATGAGCCAAAGAAGAATTTTTGTTGACGGCGCAATATATTTCGTCACCAGCCGCACGTTTGATCATTATCCATTGTTTAAAAGCGATTATTACTGTCGTTTATTTTTGACAGTTTTGGATTCTTGCCGCAAAAAATTGAAGTTTGAGTTGTTCGCTTTTGCGGTTATGCCGGACCATGTTCATTTATTGATTAGGCCAAATTCTAGAAACAGTGTTTCGGATACCGTCCGTCATATTAAAGGCAGGTTTGCCAGATTGGTTAATTTGGCGGCGGCAACCGAGGATGAATTCCTCGGTTGCGGGAATGGGGGCGATAATCAATGTTATA
>MHKL01000041.1:7566-8467 GCA_001818835.1 Candidatus Komeilibacteria bacterium RIFCSPLOWO2_01_FULL_45_10
GGTCGATGACCCGATTAACTGGCTCTACTCGTCATATCACAACCGTTATCAGACAGGAAAAGAAATAATTAGGATTGATTATTTATAATATAATGTCCATCTTCACCACCCAAGCCATTGTTTTGGCCAAAAAGCCGCTGTTTAACGAGACCGACCGCCTTTACATTTTATATTCGGAAAATTACGGCCAGCTGGAAGCGCAGGTTAAAGCCGCCGCCCTGTCATCCAGCAAGCTGGCCGGCTCTTTGGAGCCGGTTTCTTTGGTGGAAGCCATGATTATCAGGGGCAAAAGGCACGAGACCATTGGCGGCGTCCAGCTTTTAAAGCGTTTTTCCTACCCCGATCTTTTTGCCTGGACTCTGGTCAGTTTAGCGAGGGAGGTGTTCGTCAAGCTGATGCGGCCGGGCGTGATTGAAAAGGAGCTGTATCATAAGCTGTTTTTATATCTTGAGGCCCTGGAACAGCCCTTAAGCCGCCTTGCCCAAAGAACCCTGGCTTTAAGGTTTATCTGGCAGATGGTTGCCATCTTGGGCTTTGGCCCCGTTTTTGACGGCTACCAAAAATTTGACTTATCCAAGGCAAGCGAAAAGCTGCTGAAGTGGTGTTTGGGCCCCAAAGACAGGGGTTTACCCCTCGACTCGTCGAGCTCGACTCGACTCGCTCGGGGTTTACAAGTCAAAGATAATCTGTTACAAGAATTAGAGGACTTCACTCAAAAGTATCTCAAACAGCTGGTGGAGCAGGACCTCTATTCTTTTAAATTTTTGAATTATGCTTAAAGACCAGAATATTAAAAAAGCCCGCGGGGTGGTGGATTTGCGCAAAAAAGCCGGTCCCGCATCGTTGGGCAGGAGCGGCGAAAGAAATATTGCCCCTTCTTTTAGCCAGCGCGCCGCTCCCC
>MHKL01000041.1:8476-9565 GCA_001818835.1 Candidatus Komeilibacteria bacterium RIFCSPLOWO2_01_FULL_45_10
CTCTCGACTCCGCTCGAGGCAGGCCGCTTTTGTTTTTTTTGATTTTTTTGCTCCTGCTTTTGGCTGCGGCCGCGGCCACCGGCTTTTTCATTTTTGAAAAAGGCAATAATAACCAGTCCCTCCGGTTGACTTTAAAGGCGCCCAAAGAGGCGGTCAGCGGGGAAGCAACGGTTTTGGAAGTCGGCTACGAAAATTTGGACAAGGTGCCGCTTGAGAAAATGGAATTGGTCATTGAATATCCCCAGGGTTTTTATTACGACAGTTCCAATTTCGCGCCTTATAATCCGGACAAAAATCTTTGGCAGCTTAGCGATTTGGCCGTTGGCCAATCCGGCAAAGTGCAAGTTTCCGGCCAGCTTTTCGGCAAAATTGGCGAGGCCAAGGAGTTTAACATTGTTTTTCATTACCAACCGGCCAATTTTAATTCCGATTTCCGGGAAACCATCAGTAAAAAAATTAAAATCAGCAACGCGCTTTTGGCCGTTAACCTTGAGGCGCCGGAAAAAATTGACGACGGTAGCGAGGTAGAGCTGAAAGTCACTTTGAAGAATAATCAGCCAGCCGAGATCGCCGGCTTTAAAGCCGCCTTTGATTTGGGCGCTGCTTTTCTGCCTATTGGCGTTACCCCTTCCACCACCAATTATTCATGGTCGTTTGATAAAATGGCCGCTCAAGAAGAAAAAGAAATAGTTGTCAAAGGAAAAATCCAGAGCGAAAAAGCCAATCCTTTTCCCTGGCAGTTCCGGGTCTGGCAGGTTCAGGATTTAGGCGGTCAAAAGCAGGAACGGGTGGTTTTTCAGGAAAAAGGGCAGATTGAAGTGGTAGCGCCCCAGTTAACGGTAGCGGTGGCTTTAAACAATCCCGAAGCCAAGGTCAGTTGGGGCGAGCCGGTTGATTTAAAAATCACTTATAAAAACACGGGCAAGATTGACGCGCGGCAGGCGGTTTTAAAGCTGGCCTTAAACGACGCGGTTGACTGGTCAAAATACCAGAATTCCTCGGCCGCCACCCAGGATAAAAACAGCTTGATCTGGCTTTCCACCAGCGGGCCGGCTACCAGCGGTCTGGCGGAAATTCCGGTTGGCAAGG
>MHKL01000041.1:9578-10875 GCA_001818835.1 Candidatus Komeilibacteria bacterium RIFCSPLOWO2_01_FULL_45_10
TGTCACGTTGCCTTTAAAGGAAGAGCCCCCGGACATTGCCGAACTTGCGGCAGAAGAATTGTCATTTTTGGCAACCGCTTCGCTCTCCATCAGGTTTAATGAGCAGGATAAAGTTTTTGCCAGCGAGCCGCTGGCCATCCCTTTAAGCAGTCAGGCAAGGGTGTCAAGCGAGGCCCGTTATTATCTGGACGCCCAAACCAAAGTGGGCGACGGCCCTTTGCCGCCGGCCATCGGCCAGGAAACCAAATACCGGATTTATTGGAAGGTTTTTTCCGGCTCCAAGGGATTAACTAACATTAAAATAAAATCAAGCTTGCCCGCTTATATTAATTTTTTGGGACAAGCGGATTCTCCCACGGCCGGCTCGGCATTGCAGTTTAGTGCTGACAGCCGGGAAATAGTTTGGGAAATAACTGAAATCGGCCCCTATGCCAGTTTAATGGCCAGTTTTAACGTGTCCGTCATTCCCCAGGAAACGCAGGTGAACCAGCTCTTGATTTTAGCTAATCCCGCTTCGCTTTCCGCGGAAGAAAAAGAAACCAAGGCCATTATTGCCAAAACCGCCGGCCTTTTAACCTCCGATTTGGTTGGCGATCCAGCGGGGCAGGGAAAAGGAAGGGTCGTTGTTGGACAGTAATGCCTTGCCCCACACTGTCATCCTGGAGCGAACTCCGAGCGAAGCGAGGAAGAAGCGATAGGATCTCGTTATTCAACGGGATTCTATCGGTCAGTCCCTCTCGACAAGCTCAAGGTCCTTCCCTCCAGAATGACAACAAAGGGCAAGGCCCTCGTCTGCTATTATGAGTTTTAGATTATTAAAAAACAGCAAATATTCCAAAGCCCGTTTGGGGGTTTTAAAAACGGCGCACGGCGAAATTAAAACGCCGTTTTTTATGCCGATTGCCACGCGCGGTTCGGTCAAGACGCTCACCCCGGCAGAAATAAAAGAGCTGGGCGCGGAAATTGTTTTAGGCAACACTTATCATTTGTATTTAAGGCCGGGCCTGAAGATAATCAAAAAAAGCGGCGGCCTGCACCGGTTTATGGATTGGCACGGTCCGATCTTGACGGATTCAGGCGGGTTTCAGGTGTTTTCGCTTGATAACAAGAAAGCAAAGAAGCATCGGCCAAAGGCCGATCAGCCTCTTAAGCCATGGGCTTATCAGCCTCTGGCTGTGGCTGAAGAAAGCAAAGAAGCAGATGCTTTGGTCAAAGTTACTGATAAAGGCGTGGAGTTCAGGTCAGTTTATGACGGTTCAAAACATCTTTTTACGCCAAAGAAGGCCTTAGAGATTCA
>MHKL01000041.1:10973-12280 GCA_001818835.1 Candidatus Komeilibacteria bacterium RIFCSPLOWO2_01_FULL_45_10
AATGGGCAGCGGTAGGGGCGCGTCATGACGCGTCCGATAAAATGAAATCGAAATTTTTGCTTTTTGGCATTGTTCAGGGGGCGTTGTATAAGGATTTGCGGCTGCAGTGCGCGTCAGCGCTGGTCAAAATGAACTACGACGGCTATGCCGTTGGCGGATTGGCCGTGGGCGAGTCGGTTAAAGAAATGTATAAAGTATTGGATTATACCGTTCCCGAGCTGCCTGAAAATAAACCGCATTATTTGATGGGTGTGGGCTTGCCGGAGCAAATCATAGCCGCGGTCAAGCGCGGGATTGACATGTTTGACTGCGTGATACCGACCAGGGAGGCGAGGCACGGACGGCTGTATCAATGGAGTAGTGTGTCATTGCGAGGAGCCTCGACTTTACTTCGGGGCGACGAAGCAACCCTATTATTAAGCGAACGTCCATTAACAAGGGGATTGCTTCGCTTCGCTCGCAATGACGTGCTGAAGAATAGCGTTTTTTATCAAACAATTAACATTAAATCAGGGAAGTTCGCCCAAGATACGTCGCCGATTAATCCTTATTCAAAATTTCCTGAACTAAGGAATTTAAGCAAAGCGTATCTAAGGCATCTTTTCAGCGTGGGCGAGCCCTTGGCGTTAAGATTAGCCACTCTCAATAATCTGGAGTTTTATCTGGGGCTGATGGCGGAAATCAGAAAGGGGATCGGGAATAATGAATTATGAATTAAGATAAGAATTGATTTGTTGTTAGTATCAATGTTTTAATACATTGGTATAAAATAACAATAAATCCCGCACCACTTTTGTTTAACAGCGTTATCTTCATTAACATTATTTTTATCTATTAACGACGACTCATAAATTAACGCTGAATGACAAAAGTGGTGCGGGATAAAAAAACTCCCGGGAAGCGTTGGCTTCGGGAGTTTTATCTTGCCTTGTTTATCAAAGGCGCTGTTTTTGGCAGCTTGCTTTTGATATAGAAGGCCTCCTGGACAATGTTGGAGTATAAGAAAGCGGTGCTCAATAACAGCAGGTGATTGGTCAGCCCCAAAAGCCAGACAGGGGTTTTGGGAAAAAGAATCAGGTAAACCACCACCACCTGAATAAAGAATTTGCTCCGGCCCAGGAAATTAGAGCCGTAGGGCTCAATTTTGAAGATGAGTTTAACAAGCCGCAGCGCGCTGTAAATAAACTCGCCTGCCAAGACCGCCACGATCAGCCAGAGCCAGAGAGCCGGCTGATAAAAGAAATAGGTGGCCAAAAAAACCACGGCCACAAAGAGCTTGTCGGCGAGCGGGTCAATGGTGGCGCCGT
>MHKL01000041.1:12291-26161 GCA_001818835.1 Candidatus Komeilibacteria bacterium RIFCSPLOWO2_01_FULL_45_10
CAAGCTGCAGCTTTGGCAATGGGGCCATCAATAAAGTCGGACAAGCTGATGACCAGGCATAACATAAACGCCGGCCAAAAGCCGAACCGCTGATGGTCAACAATCAGAACCGCTAGCGGCAAAAGCAAAACTGCCCGTGAGAAAGAAATCAGATTGGACAGATTCACCAATCGCGGCCGAAGCCAAGCGGCCGCGAAACGCCGGTAACTTTCCGGATGAGAGCGTTCATACCAAGCAAAGATATTTTTAAACGCTCTTACCAGAATTTTTTCCCTCCAAAGATTGATTTTCTTAAAGAGGGAAAGAACGGGCAATTCCAGAACGTTCATTTTACCCTCCTTTATTTTTAGTTGTTCAGGTGCCAAGACATTTATCACCTTACTCATTAACTGGATAAATGTCAAGATTTTTTGAGCCGGTAAATTTTTTAAAAAGAATCCTGTTGATTATTGACAAATTCGGTTTTAGGTGTAGAAGTTTACCTAAAAGAGTTCTTTGTTCATTTTTTCAGGATGTAGAATATGCCTAGCTATGGCATTTGCTGGCGGGTCAAACAGCCGGACGGAACAACGAATTTTGATTTAGGTTCCGCTGTTGAGGCGCTTTCTTTTGAAACGGCGGCGGCAGCATTGGGTTGTTTTGTCGCTTCAACCATTACCGATCGAATGGCCGTCTTAAGCGGAACCGGCGCTTTAGAAAAGCAATTCGCCGGACATCATATTGTCATAAATTTTCCCAAGGGAGAAATCTGTCTTTCCCAAGTGGGGGAATAAATCAATTTTTAAAGACGCGGTCTTGCCTGACCCGTCTTTTTTTATTTTCTCCCAAATTATGCTAAAATTACCTTATGGCAAAAGAAAATTTTTTGGTTGATTTAATCAGGGCCTTGTTAAATGCTGTCTGGCATTTTGTTTATTGGCCGCTCTGGTGGTATTCAGGCGGCTTTTTGTTGATTTTAAAGTTTACGGTCCAAAGAATCGCTTTGGCTTGGAAAGGGCTGGCTTTGGACGTTTGGCTGAAAAACCTTTTTGTGCCCATGTACGGCCAGTATGATTTTGCCAGCCGCGCCATCAGTTTTATCATCCGAGTCATTCAGATTGTTTTAAGGTTTGCCATGATGGTCATTATCAGCTGGCTGGTTTTATTGATTCCCTTGATTTACTTGGGATTGCCGGTCTTGGCGATTTGGCAGTTATCGTCTTAACGCCAATAGTTCGCCAATAACCCGCCAATGGCACGCTAATATTGGCGAGTTATTCGCGCGCCATTCGCGAACTATTGGCGATTATATATGAGTCAAGAACAAAAAACTGAACATCAAGAATTAGAAGGCCATACCTTAATTTGGCAAAGAAGATTTTCGCCAACCGCGATTTTAATAAGAGAAATCAGCGGATTTTTAAGGGCGATATTAAGAATCGCTTCTTCGGCTTTTGGCTTATACGGTTTATACCTGCTTTTAAACCATCTTTGGCTGATTCAGCAAAGCGGGCTTTCTTTTTTTGAAGCCAAGGCGTGGCAAACTCCCTCTTTAAGTTATTTTTGGTGGTCGCTTTTGGGGCTGACTTACCTTTTTTACAGTTTCGGCTTGGCGGCGGGCAAAAATTTCCGCGTCTTAAAAAAAAGTTTTGGCCCGCTCAAGAAAAAAAGAGCGAAAAAGATTAACGTCGCGGAAAGCTTTCATGGCCAGGCGCTTAAAACCATTGACCGCGCCTACTTAAAAGCCGTCAGCCAAAAAAAACTGCTGGATCATTACTATCTTTTTCATCAGCTTTTCAACCAGCCCAAAGTCCGGGTGGTTTTTGCCCGCCTGGGCTTGCCCTGGAAGCCTTTAAAAGTTTTAGCCAACCGCCTTTTGTCCCGTTCGGCCAACCTTGACGCCGCCGCTTCCCGGTCAGCGATAGTCAAGGTGTTTTTTGACGCTTATTTTTTTGCTTATCAGGCCGGCCGGAAAAAAGTCATGCCCATTGATTTGCTGGTTGCCGCGGTTCTGTCATCGCCCCTGCTTCAGGAAGTGCTGGTGGAATTCAACCTGACAGCGGACAAAGTCGCCAACGTCGTCAAATGGCTGCATATCAACGAAACCATGCTGGAGCGCTACAAGCATTTCAGGGCCAAAGCCACTTACAAGCCCAAAGGCGCCATGGACCGCGCCATGACCGCTTTGGCCACGCCGGTTTTGGACAGCTTTTCCGACGACCTGACTTCGCTTGCCCGGGCCGGCTATCTGCCGCTTTCCGTGGCGCGGGAAAAAGAGCTGGCCGAGATTTTTAACATTATTGAGGGCGGTCGGAACAGCGTGGTTCTGGTTGGTCTGGCTGGCGTGGGTAAAACCAACATCATTGATGGTTTGGCCAACTTAATGGTGGCCGAAGAAGTGCCTAAAACTTTAAAAGACAAGCGGTTGGTGAGCTTGTCCATTCCCCGTTTGGTGGCGGGCGCGGCCCGGCCCGGGGTTTTGGAAGAGCGGCTGATGCTGATTGCCAGGGAGGTTTTAAGGGCGAGGAATGTCATTTTGCACGTTGACGACATTCATAATCTGGTCGGCACCACCTCGGTTTCAGGCGGCAACGTGGAACTAGGCGAAATGTTTGCCGAAATTTTGACCAAGAAAGGCATTATTTTAATCGCCACCACCACGCCCGCCGATTATAAGCAGTATTTGGAAAACCATCCTTTGGGCCAGGCCTTGCAAAAGGTTTTAATTGAAGAGCCGGATGACAACCGCGCCATTTTAATGGTCGAAGCCAAGGCCGGCTATTTGGAAGGCAAAAATCAGGTTTTCTTAAGCTACGGCGCTATTGAAAAAGCCGTGGTTTTGTCCAGAAGATTTATTCCCGACCATTATCTGCCGGATAAAGCCATTATCCTGCTGGAAGAAACGGCCACGGCCGTCAGGCAGGAAAAAGGCAAGAACAGTTTGGTTTCCGGCGAGGATGTGGCCGGCGTCATTGCCCATAAAACCGGCATTCCCTTAACCCAGATTACCCAGAGCGAAACGGAAAAACTGCTTAATCTGGAACCGCTTATCCATCAGCGCATGGTTGACCAGGAAGAAGCGGTCAACCTGGTGGCCTCGGCTCTGCGTCGCGCCCGGGCAGAACTGCGGGATACCAAAAGGCCGATTGTCAATCTGCTGTTTTTGGGCCCGACCGGCGTGGGCAAAACCGAACTGGCCAAAACCGTGGCCCAGATTTATTTCGGCTCCGAGGACAAAATGATCCGGCTGGACATGAGCGAATACCAGTTAAAGGAAAATCTAAACCGGTTAATCGGTTCCGGCAACGAGGAAAGGGGAATTTTAACCGAAGCCGTCAGAAAGTCGCCTTTCGCCCTGGTGCTGTTGGACGAAATTGAAAAAGCCCATCCGGATATTTTGAATCTGTTTTTACAGGTGATGGACGACGGCCGCCTGACCGATGCTTTGGGCCGGACCGTTGATTTTGGCCATACCATCATTATTGCCACGTCCAACGCCGGCACCCAATTCATTCAGGACAATTTAAGAAGCGGGAAAACCCTGGAAGAAGTCAAAAACCAGCTTTTGCTTTCGGAGTTAAAACAGCATTTTAAGCCGGAGTTTTTGAACCGCTTTGACGGCATTGTTGTTTTTAAACCTTTAAGCCAAGCTGATATTGAAAAAATCACTTACTTGATGCTGGCTAAAGTCAAAAAGCGTTTGGCGGATAAAGGCATCAGCTTGGAAGTAACGGAAGCCGCTGTAAAAGAGTTAGCCAAAATCGGCTTTGACCCCGCTTTTGGCGCGCGGCCCTTGCGGAGGGCGATTCAGGAAAGGGTGGACAGCGCTTTGGCCAATTATCTTTTAACCGGCAAAATCGGCCCAAGGGATAAGGTGATTTTGGAAGAAGGGGGAGGGTTGAGAATTGAGAAAGCGCGTAAGTTTTAACTCCTACTAATTACTAATCTTACGAATATACGAATAATAGTTTCATTCGTTATTGTTTTAGATGACCGAGAATAGATGAATTCGTATATTCGTACAAATTCGTAATTCATAGTAGATATGGATATCTCTATTTTAGGCGCCGGGCGCTGGGGTTCAACCCTGGCCTGGGCGCAGAATCAGGCCAAAAGAAAAATCATTCTTTGGAACCGCGACGACGGGTTTTTGCGAGAGTGGCAAAAAACCAGAAAAAACAAATATCTGCGCTTGCCCAAAGACGTTTTAATCACCGCGGATTTAAAAAAGGCGCTTCAAAGCCCCGTGATTTTTATTGCCATCCATGCCCAGAGCTTCCGGGATTTATGCCGGCGTTTGAAAAAATTAAAGCCGGAAAACAAACTGTTCATTTTAGCCATGAAAGGTTTGGAAGAAAAAACGGGCAAGCGCCTTTCGCAGATTTTTAGGGAATACTTTGACGGCCATAACCGTTTAGGGATGCTGGCCGGGCCCGGGCATCCGCAGGAAATTTCCAAGCACATTCCCACGGCCATGGCGGTGGTCTGCGAAAGACAAGCGGATTTAAAAACAGCCATCAGGTTTTGCGAAACTCCCTCAATCAAAATTTTCCCAAATCGCGATTTTTTGGGCGTGGAAATCGGGGCGGCTTTAAAAAATGTGATGGGCCTGGCCGGCGGGATACTAACGGCTTTGGGCCAGCCGTCGCTTAAAAGTTATTTGTTGGCGCGCGGACCGGTGGAAGTGGGCCGCTTAATCAAAAAAATGGGCGGAAAATACCAGACGGCTTTTAGCTTGGCCCACCTGGGCGATTTTGGCGCCACGGTTTTTTCCGGCTTCAGCTATAATCATCAGGCAGGGGAGCTGTGGGTTAAAAAAAGAAAAAGAGCGGCCAATGCCGAAGGCATCCCCACCTTAAAAGCCGCTATGGTTTTGATGAAGAAATATCATGTAAAAATGCCGATTTGCGAGGCGGTCTACCGGGTGTTTTATAAAAATCTGGCGCCAAAAAAATTCATGGCGGCACTGCTGGAAAGAAAAACGGAGTTTGAATAAAACCAAAAAGGCCTTATCCTCATTGTCATTGCGAGCCCCAAAGGGGCGTGGCAATCCCACTGTATCTGACATAAACATTGAGATTGCTTCGTCGCTCCGCTCCTCGCAATGACGTTGTCAATAAGGCCTTTTTGGTTTTCAAATTTGCCAAAAGTCGGCGTTTTTATTATAATTAAGTCAATTATATGTCCAAAAAACCTTCTCCCAAATCAGAAAACGATTTAATGGAAAAAATCGTATCTTTAGCTAAGCGCCGCGGGTTTGTTTTCCCGTCCTCGGAAATCTACGGCGGCATCAATTCCATTTACGATTTCGGCCCGTTGGGCGTGGAATTAAAGAATAATATCAAACGGGAATGGTGGAAAACCATGGTTCAGCTTCGAGCCGACGTCGTGGGCTTGGACAGCGGCATTTTAATGCACCCCAAAATCTGGGAGGCCTCGGGCCACGTGGCCGGATTTTCCGACCCGTTGGTTGACTGCAAATCGTGCAAAAAAAGGTTCAGAGCCGACCATCTTTTGGAAGGCAAGGGGATGAAGCCGGATTTCAGGCCGCAGGATTTTAAAAAGGCCAAGGTGCGCTGCCCCGAATGCGACGGCGAGCTGACCGAAGTCCGGGATTTTAATCTGATGTTTAAGACCTTTATGGGCGCGCTTGAGAATGAAGCGAGCGAGATTTATCTTAGGCCCGAAACCGCCCAAGGCATTTACGTCAATTTTCAGAACGTTTTAAATGCTTCGCGCCAGAGCGTGCCTTTTGGCATTGCCCAGATCGGCAAGGCGTTTAGGAACGAAATCACGCCCGGCAATTTTATTTTCCGGACGCGCGAATTTGAGCAGATGGAAATGCAGTTTTTTGTTAACCCCAAGGAAGTGGACAAGTGGTTTGACTATTGGCAAAAAGAGCGCCTGAACTGGTACCGGTCTTTAGGTTTAAATAAGGAGAATTTAAAATCGAGGGAACACCAATCGCGTGAACTGGCGCATTACGCCAAAAAAGCGGCGGACGTGGAATACGCTTTTCCGTTCGGCCAGAGCGAACTGGAAGGCGTTCACAACCGCGGCGATTTTGACCTTTCGCGCCATCAAAAATACTCGGGCAAGGATTTAACTTACTTTAACGCGGAAACCAAAGAAAAATTCATTCCTTACGTCATTGAAACCTCCGGCGGGGTGGAGCGCTCGTTGTTAGCGTTTTTGGTTGACGCTTACACGGAAGTGGACCCCAGAAGCGGCGACGAGGAATCAAAGCACGAGAAAGAAGTTATTTTAAAGTTGGATAAACGGCTGGCGCCGATCAAGGCGGCCATTCTGCCCCTGTCCAAAAAATTGGAAAAAGAGGCCCGACAGATTTATTTGGATTTGCAAGCAAGTTTTATGTGCCAATTTGATGCCAGCGGCGCCATTGGCCGCCGCTACCGCCGGCAGGACGAAATCGGCACGCCTTTTTGCCTGACTTTTGATTTTGAATCATTGAATGACAAAAAAATAACGGTCAGGGACAGGGACACCATGAAACAGGAAAGGGTGGCCATTGGGGAATTGAAAGATTATTTAAGAGAGCAGCTGGGGCAATAATTTATGTTTAAATTAGACACTTTAAATAACGGCATTACTCTTTTAACTGCTCCTTTAAAAGAAACCCAGGCCGTCACGGTTCTGGTTTTGGTTAAGGTCGGCTCCAGGTATGAGCCCTTAAAATTAAACGGCATCTCCCATTTTATTGAGCATCTGCTTTTTAAAGGCACTGGCAAGAGGCCGACCTCCTTGGACATTACCAAAGAACTGGACGGCGTGGGCGCCGATTACAACGCTTTTACGGCCAAAGACCACACCGGCTACTACGTTAAGGTTGAAAAAGAGCATTTAAAATTGGCCTTGGACATTGTTGCCGACATGCTGTTTAACCCGCTTTTCCCAAAAGCGGAAATGGAAAAGGAAAGAGGGGTGATTATCGAGGAAATCAACATGTACGAGGATAACCCTCTGATGCTGATCGGCGATATTTTTGAGAGTTGCATTTTTTCCGGCCATGCTTTGGGCCAAAGAATCAGCGGGCCCAAGCAAAACATCAAAAATTTAAAGCAAGAAACCATTGTTGATTTTTACCAAAAGCATTACTTGAACCGCCGGCTTTTGGTGGGCATTGGCGGCAATTTTCCCGCCCAAGACATTAAAAAAATAGTTAATCAGTATTTCGGTGCCAAACGTCTGGCCGGCCAAAAACGCCCTTTCAGCAAATTTGTTTTAAAACAGCGCCAACCCAAGGCCAATTTGCATTATAAGGATACCAGCCAGGCGCAGTTGGCGCTTGGCCTGCCCGCCTTTAAAAATACGGACCCGCGCTTTTATCCTTTAACGCTCTTAGCGGTGATTTTGGGCGGCAACATGAGCTCGCGGCTTTTTTTGGAAATCAGGGAAAAGCGGGGCTTGGCTTATTTTGTCAGGGCCGGCGTTAATTTATACGAGGATACGGGCGCGTTTCTGGTGCAGGCGGGCCTGGAAAAATCCAGGATTTTTGAAGCCGTTAAAGTTATCCGCGAAGAGCTGGAAAAAGCCAGAGAAAAAGGAGTGACCGCTGAAGAGTTAAAAAGAGCCAAGGAATTTATCAAAGGCAAATTGGTTTTGCAGCTGGAGGATTCGGCCAGTTTAATCAGCTGGCTGGGGGAACAAAGGCTTTTAGCCGACAAGGTGGAAAGCGCGGAGACGAAGCTCAAAAAAATTAACGCCGTTACTCTAGAGGACGTTAAAAAAGTCGCGCAACAGATTTTTGATTTTAAAAAAATAAATCTGGGCTTAATCGGCCCGTTTAAAGAAAAAAGCCGGTTTTTAAATATCTTTAATTAATAGTAACTCGTAACTCGTAATCCGTAACTTGTAATAATTATCTTAATTACAAATTACGAGTTACAGGTTACAAAAAAATATGGAAAAACCATCAACCACCATTAACATTTCCACGGCCACCATTTTTAAAATTTTGATTATTTTTCTGGCCATTTCTTTCCTTTATCTCATCAAGGACGTGATCTTTATCGTTTTTGTCGCCCTGATTTTATCCGCGGCCTTTGATCCGTGGGTGGACTGGTTCCAGAAAAGAAAGATTCCGCGGGGACTCGGAATTCTCGCGATTTACATCATTCTTTTCGCGGTTGTCACCTCGGCTTTCATTTTAATCGTGCCGCCGATTTCCAAAGAAATCGCCCAGCTGGCGGAAAATTTTCCTCTTTATTATGAGAAAGTGGCGAATGGCCTGCAGAGTTTACAAGGCGCCACTGCCGGCGACAATGTCCAGAATGAATTGCAAAAGGGCCTGACTTCTTTGGGCGAAAATCTGCCGGGCACCCTTTCCAACGTGGTCGGCACCATTTTTGACGTTTTTGGCGGCATTGTTTCGGTCTTATTGGTCTTGGTCATCACTTTTTATCTGACGGTTCAGGAAGAGGCCATGAAAGGGTTTATCCAGTCCATTACCCCTTCCCGCGCCCAGCCCTATTTGATGCGTTTTTACGGCCGGATTCAGGTTAAAATGGGCCAGTGGCTAAGAGGGCAGCTGGTGCTTTCGGCGATTATTTTTACTTTGACTTTCATCGGCCTGACCATCCTGGGCGTGCCGTACGCTTTGATTTTGGCGTTTATCGCCGGCTTGTTTGAAGTGGTGCCGTTTATCGGGCCGCTGTTGGCGGCGATTCCGGCGGTCTTTTTCGCCTTTCTCCAGTCGCCGTTTATGGGCATTTCCGTGGCCATTCTTTACCTGATCATCCAGGAATTGGAAAACCATTTAATCGTGCCTAAGGTGATGAGCAAGGCCGTGGGCTTAAATTCCTTAATCGTCATTGTCGCCATTTTAGTCGGCGCCAAATTAGGCGGGGTGGTGGGCGCGCTTTTGGCCGTGCCGGTCACCACCGGCCTTTCGGTTTTTTTGAAGGATTTTGTGGAAAAGAGGATTGAGGAAGAAACTAAACTGGCAGAGTAATTGGCCGGTAGCTTGTAGGAGGTAGCTAGTAGGAAAATTCCTACAAGCTACTAGCTACTAGCTACAAGCTACAAGCTAATATGGGAATTTTATACGTCGTGGCTACGCCGATCGGTAATTTAGAGGATATCACCTTAAGGGCACTTAGGATTTTAAAAGAAGTTGATTTGATTCTTTGTGAAGACACGCGGACCACCAAAAAGTTATTGGAACGCTACAACATCGGCACCAAAACTTTATCGTATCACCAGCATTCTGACGAAACAAAAGTTAATCAGGTAATCAGCTTAATCGGGGAAGGGAAGAATTTGGCTTTGGTCACGGACGCGGGTACGCCGGGGATTTCCGATCCGGGCGGCGTTCTGATAGCGGCGGCTTTACGAGCCGGCGTCCACATTGAATCAGTTCCCGGCCCCTCGGCTTTAACCGCCGCGATTTCGGTTGCCGGAGTTCCCTTGGATAAATTTTTATTTTTGGGATTTTTGCCGCATAAAAAAGGCCGGCAGACATTGCTGAAGAAAATCGCTGAAAGTGAGTATCCTGTTATATTGTATGAATCGGTTCATCGGATTAATAAACTGTTAGCGGAGTTGTTAGAGTTAGAGCGTAGCCGCCTAAATTCATTAGGCGGCGGATATCAGGTGATTCTTTTTCGCGAACTGACCAAAAAATTTGAAACCGTTTACCGGGGAACGGTTGAAGAAGTCAAAAATCAATTAAAGCCGGAAGAAACGAAAGGGGAGTTCGTGGTGATAATAACTAAAAACTTAAAACTTCCGCCAAAGGCGGATCGGCCTATGGCCGAAAAAACTTAAAATTAATGAAGAAATTTTACATCACCACCGCCATTCCTTACGTTAACGCCCGTCCGCACATCGGTTTTGCTTTGGAAGCGGTTCAGGCCGATGTTTTGGCCAGATACCGCCGCGAACTTGGCGAAGAAGTTTTCTTTTTAACCGGCACCGATGAAAACAGCTTAAAAAACGTCCAGGCCGCGGAAAAAGAGGGGATTGGCCCTCAAATGTTTTGCGACCGAAACGCCAAAATTTTTTATGATTTAAAAAAGGCCCTTAACCTTTCTTTTGACGAATTTATCAGAACGACGGAAAAACGTCATTTTTTAGGCGCCCAAAAGCTTTGGTCGGCCTGCCGGCAAGAAGACATTTACAAAAAGAAATATAAGGGTTTGTACTGCGTCGGCTGCGAGACCTTTTACGAGGAAAAGGAGCTAATCCAAGGCAAATGTCCGGAACACCAAACTGCGCCGGAAGTGATTGAGGAAGAAAATTATTTTTTCAAACTATCCCGCTATCAGGAAAAACTTTTTAAGCTGATTGAATCGGACGAATATAAAATCATTCCGTCAACCAGAAAAAACGAGGTCTTGAGTTTTATTAAAATGGGTCTCAAGGATTTTAGCATTTCCCGTTCTAAGGAGCGCGCTCACGGCTGGGGCGTGCCGGTTCCCGGCGACGAATCGCAGATAATGTATGTCTGGTTTGACGCTCTGGCCAATTATTTGACGGCTCTTGATTATAATAAGGAAGGCAAATTATATAAAAATTACTGGCCGGCTGATGTCCACGTTATCGGTAAAGGCGTGATTCGTTTTCATGCTGTTTACTGGCCGGCCATGCTTTTATCTGCCGGCTTGCCTTTGCCTAAAGAGTTGTTTGTTCATGGTTACATTACTTCCGGCGGTGAAAAAATGAGTAAGTCCTTGGGTAATGTGATTAACCCTTTTCAACTGGTTGAAAAATATGGCGCCGATGCGGTCCGTTACTTTCTTTTAAAGTACGTCCATCCTTTTGAGGACTCTGATTTTACCATTGAAAAATTTGAAGAGGTCTATAATGCCGATTTGGCCAATGGTTTGGGGAATTTAGTATCAAGAACAGCTAATTTGATTGAAAAGAATTTTGACGATAAAATCGATATTGGTAATGATAGGGAGTTTAATTTAGAAGAAGTTGATAAAAGTATAGAAGATTATCAGTTTAATGTTGCTTTTCAAATCATCAATCACTCAATATCGTTATTAGATGCGTATATTGATGAGGAAAAACCGTGGGAATTAATAAAAAAAGATAAAGATCAAGCCAAACGAGTTTTATCAAGATTAACTGATCGAATATTGATTATAGCAAAGAAATTAAAGCCGTTTTTACCCCAAACCGCCGAAAAAATCCTTAAACAGTTTACAGCCAGAAAAATCAAAAAAGGCGAATCCTTATTTCCAAGAATTTAATTTTCACACCAAACCAATCACCAATCACCAATCACTAATTAACTAATCACTAATTCCATGAACACCATTGACATTGTCATTATCGTCATTCTCGCCCTTTTTGTGTGGAAGGGGATTAAACTCGGCCTAATTGAGGCCGTGGGCGGCATTGTCGGCCTGTTTATCGGCGCGTTTATGGCCGGCCGCTATTATGACGAAGCCGCGGAAATGCTCAAAGGCCTGCTGTTCGGCTCCGAAATTTTAGCCAAAGTCCTGGGATTTTTATTGGTTTTCATTGTGGTCAACCGCGCCGTGGCTTTGATTTTCTGGATTGTTGACAGGGTTTTCCACATCATTGCCGTCATTCCGCTCTTAAAGACGTTTAACCGGCTTTTAGGGGGAATTTTCGGCCTTTTGGAAGGGTTGATTTTTATCGGCATCATTGTTTTCTTTTTGTCGCTGGTTCCTTTTACCGGCGGCTTGCAGTCAACGGTTCAAAAATCCCGCTTTGCCGGCGCTTTGGAGACCATTGGCAAAATCGCTGACCCCTTTATTCCGGATTCCATTGCCAGCTGGTCCTTGGATTTGCCCGAGCTTCCCTTGCCGCAGAATTTCGGCGAAATCCCCGGCGATATTTCCAATATTATGGATAAGAATAAATAATTTTTTTTCTGTCATTATGTTAATTGATACTCACGCCCATCTCAACTTCCGCGCCTACGACAAAGACCGCGACGAGGTGGTTAAACGTTGCCAGTCAAAGCCAATGAAAGTGATTAACGTCGGCGCCCAGCTGGAAACGTCAAAAAAAGCGGTCGAGCTTGCCAATCATCACGATAATTTGTACGCCACCGTCGGATTGCATCCCTTGCACGTTTTTGACGAAATTTTTTCCGTCAAGGATTATGAATCTTTAATCAACGACAAGGTGGTGGCCATTGGCGAAACCGGCCTGGACTATTGGTGGTTTAAGCACTTACAAGAGCCGTACAAGATTGTTTTATTGCACGGCTGGGGCGGTTCAAAGGAGGAGCGGTTTTTTATCTGGCTGGATAAGGAATTGACTAAACTCGGCCATCAGGTCATCCGCTTTAATCAGCCGGACACTGATAATCCCAATCAAGCGGCTTGGCTTAAGGAAACAGGCAAGCAAGTCGGCTACGTCAATGCCAAAACCCTGCTGGTCGGCTTTTCTTTGGGCGGGGCGACCATTTTAAGGTTTTTGGAAACGCTGGACGAAGACGCGAGAGTGGGCGGCGTTTTTTTGCTGGGCGCGCCGGCTGACCCTTTGGGCTACGTTGAGCTGGCCGATTTTTTTAAAACCGATTTTAACTGGGGACAGATCAAATCGGTCTGCCCGAATTTTTACATTTACAGCTCCGACAACGACGAAGTGGTGCCGCCGGCGCACGGCAAAATTTTAAGTGAAAAGCTGAACGCCAAGTTGAAGGTAGTTAAGGGCGCCTGGCATTTTAACGTGGAAGAACTGCCCGACGTTTTGTCGGACATCAAAAATACCATCAGTCAGTCGGAAAAAGAATTGCCAACCATTGAAGAAGTGATTAAAAAGCAAAAAGCGCTGTTTTTGGATCACGTTAAACTGGCTAAGATCAATCAGCTGCCCTTAATGCTCCATGCCCGCAACGGTCCCTCGACTTCGCTCGGGACAGGCTTGGAAGGGAAAAACGTTTACTTGGAAATGCTGGAAATCCTAAAGGAGGAAAAGGTAGAAAGGGCCGTTTTCCACTGCTATGGCGGCGATTTGGCAACAGCCAAAGAAATTACGGCAAGCGGTTATTTTATCGGCATTGACGGCCCGGTCACTTTTACCAAAAAATCGGAGGAACTGCAGAAAATCGTTCGGGAAATTCCCTTAGAAAAAATTTTAATTGAAACCGATTGCCCGTATTTGGCGCCGGAGCCGCACCGCGGCGAAAGGAATGAGCCTGTGTACGTTGAATTCGTTGCCCAAAAGATAGCCGATCTTAAGGGGCTGTCTAAGGAAGAGGTGATAGAGCGGACTTGGCAGAATGCCAAAAACCTGTTTAAATTATAATTTGTAGAAAGGAGAGGTATTGAAAGCCGCGCCCTAGAGTGTCATCCTGGAGCGGAGCCGAAGGCGGAGCGATAGGATCCCGTAATTTATAGGAGATTCTATCGCCCTTCGACAAGCTCGGGGCTCCAGAATGACGGCGTGAGGGCGCGGCCTTGCCGGGGCGCTTGCCCTAAGTTAATCAAAATATTTATGGAAATATTGTTATTCATCATTTTAGCCGTCATTGTCATGGGTTTTGCCGCCCTGTTTTGGCTTTCCGCCAAAAAAGGCAAAGACGTTTCGCAGGACCAGTCCATGTTAATGCTGCAGAATCAGCTTAACGAGCTCAATAAAACCCTGGACGCCAAGCTGCACCAATCGTCCCAGGTGATGCAGCAGCAGTTTTCCCAATCCGCCACCATTATCCGCGACGTTACCGAACGTTTAACCAAGCTTGACGAAACCAACAAGCAGGTAGTTTCTTTTGCCGACCAGTTAAAATCGCTTCAGGACATTTTAAAAAATCCCAAACAGCGCGGGGTGTTAGGGGAGTATTATTTGGAAACGGTTTTAAAAAACGTTTTGCCGCCCGGCGCTTATAAGCTGCAGTATCCTTTCAAAGACGGCAGCATCGTGGATGCGGCGATTTTTGTCAAAG
>MHKL01000042.1:0-1286 GCA_001818835.1 Candidatus Komeilibacteria bacterium RIFCSPLOWO2_01_FULL_45_10
AAAAAATTGCCGTTAGAGTTATTACTGCCGATGTATAAGCTGTTTTCATTAGCGGCGGTATTGGGGTCAAAATAAAGGTAATTCTGGCCTTGGGCATTCCGGATTTCAATGTCGCCGCCAAAAACCGTTAAGTTGCTAAATCCGCTGGCATCTGCTCCTTGCTGCAAAACGGCTAAAAGGTCCTGATTGCCGCCAGCAATTTCATCCCAGGTGGAAATGCATTCATTATCGCCTAGCCCCTGCAAGCATAACTGGTCAAACTGGACATCGGTGCCATCGCCAATCACTAACCGGTTGGGCCAGCCCGGACCTAAATCATCGCGGCCGTAAATTTTGATAGTGGTGGCATTGTCCGCAACGTAATAACGGGTTTCACCCGGTCCCGGCACCTCGGTCCATAAGCTATCATCCGCTTCATCCTGACAGGTCCATTGATTAAGCAAAGCATCTTTCTTTAAAATCTGATTAGCACTGCAATTTGCGCCATTAAAATCAACAAAATTGCCTTTGATGTTGCCGGAAACTTCCAATAACTGGGTGGGGTTGGTGGTGCCGATACCAATGTAGCCGGTGTTTTTAACGGTCAAGGCGTTTTTTTCGCCAACAATATCATTATGCCAAAAACGCAAATCCTCGGTAGCCCGGTCTTGGTAAATAGCCCAGTGCTGGTTGGCGCCGGCTACGCTTTGCAGGTCAATCTCCGCGTTATTACCGGTATCTCGGTAAACATGGAGTAACTGATTAGGAGCATTAGTGCCAATACCTAAGTTGCCAGCAGAACTAATTCTGGCGCGTTCAACGCCGGCGGTTGAGATATTTAAAGTATCGGCCCCGCTTGACCAGATGCCGGTATTGGTATCGCCGGTAAAAATATAAGCGGGCGTAGCGGCCGTACCAAGAGAGGCGATACCAAACCTGCCGCTAGCATAAATTTGTGCCCTTAATGCCCCGCCAGTTGAAAAATTCAAATTATCGGCAGCGCTGGAATAGATGCCAGTATTAGGATCGTTGGTAAAGGTGTAAGCGGGCAAGGCGGCCGTGCCCAGAGGCGTTAAAACCCGGCCCGTGGAATTAACGCCAAAAAGATCGCCACTGCCGACCGTTAACAAATAAGCGGGTGAATTGTCGCCAATGCCCACGTTGCCGACGTTATTGTTGTAAATGTTATTGCCGCTGGCTGTCCAATAGCCGCTGATATCGGCCCAGTTGCCAATGCAGTTCTCGTTCAAACAAATCTGGTCCCCGCCCACGCCGTCGCCCACGTTAAGCCGGCCGTAAAAGTAAGC
>MHKL01000042.1:1326-1627 GCA_001818835.1 Candidatus Komeilibacteria bacterium RIFCSPLOWO2_01_FULL_45_10
ACCACTAAATAACCGCTGACGCCGGCTGGCCCCTGAAAAAAGCCGGCCCAGGAAGGTCCAGGCGCTGAAGCCAAACCGTAAACGCCGGCAAAGTTCATGGCTGAACTTTCGCCAACCACGCCGTGGCCGGCAGCGTTGACTGCCGTCAAGCCCTCGTTAAAAGTGGCTGTTACTTCTTGCAAAATTAAAGTGCCGTCGCTTCCTACTTGGAATTGATTAGCACTGCCAACGTTTAAACCGTTCTTCACCGTTAAAGAGCCGGTTTTGGTCTGGCCCAAGTCGCTGATATCCACCGGACGGG
>MHKL01000042.1:1660-4050 GCA_001818835.1 Candidatus Komeilibacteria bacterium RIFCSPLOWO2_01_FULL_45_10
CTTGCCAGTCGGCCAAAGCCCTTGAGCCATAAAAGCCAATAACCGCTAAGGCGGCAATTAAAAGAATAATTGATTTTTTCATATGTTTGTTGTTAATTTATAAATTGTTTTTGACTATTTCCTACGTAAATTGTATAATAAATCCGCTAATAAGACAAATATGGAGGAAGCGAAAAAGAAAATCTTAATCAAAGTGGTTGGCCTGATTCTGCTGATTACCATTGGCTGGCTGATTGGCTATCTTTCCGGCTTAAGATTGGGCCTGGAAATAACGCCTCAAAAGGAACAAAATCTCAATCAAAACGCGCCGGTCGTCAATAACAATCTGCCGCAGATTCCGGCCGTGCCTGATAATCATCGAGCAACGGCCAATAATCTGATTCCGCAAATTCCGGCTGTCAAATAAACAAAAAAACAAAGAGGCAAGAAAACATCGGCCAAGGGCCGATCAGCCTTTGGTTGAGGAAAACAAATTTTGCTTCTTTGCTTTATTGCTTTCTTGCCTCATTCTTTGATCACTGCTCCTTAGCTCTCTACTATAATAATTCTTAAAAATTTAAAAAACTATGACCACTTTACTTTGGATTATCCTAGCGATAATCGCTGTCCTGATTCTTTGGTTCATTGGCGTTTACAACGGCCTGATCCGCTTGCGCAATCGCACGGATGAGGCCTGGAGCGACATTGACGTCCAGTTAAAAAGGCGCTATGACCTGATTCCCAATCTGGTGGAAACGGTCAAGGGCTATGCCACCCACGAGCGCGAACTTTTGGAAAAAGTCACCCAGGCCCGCTCCCAAGCCATGCAAGCCACTTCGCCGGAAGCCAAAGGCCGGGCCGAGAACATGCTTTCGGAAACTTTAAAATCTTTGTTTGCCGTGGCGGAAAACTATCCGGCCTTGCGCGCTTCGGAAAACTTTGCCAAACTGCAGGACGAGCTGTCTGATACCGAAAACAAGATTCAGGCCTCCAGGCGCTTTTACAACGGCAACGTCCGCGACTTTAACACCAAGATTCAACTCTTTCCCAACAATCTGGTCTCGGGCATGCTGAACTTTAAAGCCAGAGAGTTTTTTGAAGTGGAGAATGAAGGCGAACGGGAAACGGTGAAAGTGAAGTTCTAAAAAGCCGCGCCGTCACCTGCGATGATTGACTTCCCTCCACCTCCCCTTTCTCCCCTCCTTAGTAAGGAGGGGATTTAAGGGGTGGTAAAATTTTATGTATAACCAAATTGACAGCAACAAACGCAAAACCTGGCTCCTCATGACTATCTTCCTGATAGTCATTGTTCTTTTGGGCTGGGTTTTTGGCGAGGCCTATGACCTTGGCTATGGCGGACTGGTGATTGCCCTGATGATTGCTGTCTTAATGAATCTCTTTAGTTATTTTAAGGGCGATAAAGTGGCTTTGGCAATTTCCGGCGCCCATCCCATCCAGAAAGAAAACAATCCTTACATTTACCGCCTGGTGGAAAACCTGACTATTGCGTCGGGTCTGCCCTTGCCGAAAATTCATGTCATCAACGACCCCAACATCAATGCCTTTGCCTGCGGCCGCGATCCCCGGCATGCTTCCATCGCCATTACGACCGGCGCCGCGGAAAAATTGGAAAACGAGGAGCTGGAAGGCGTGATTGCCCACGAACTTTCCCACATTAAAAACTACGATATCCGCCTGATGACCATTGTCATTGTCTGCGTCGGCGTCGTTACTTTGATGGCCGATTTTTTCTTAAGGGCCAATTTTATGTTTGGCGGCAAAAGAGACCGCAACAGCGGCAACTTGGGCGCGATTCTGATGATTGCCGGTTTGGTCTTAGCCATTCTCTCCCCTGTTTTTGCCACCCTGATCCAGCTCGCCGTTTCCAGAAAAAGAGAGTATCTAGCTGACGCTTCCAGCTCATTACTCACCCGATATCCCGAGGGCCTGGCCAGGGCTTTGGAAAAAATCCGCGATTTTAACCAGCCCATGAAGCGCGCCAATCACGCCACCGCCCACCTTTACATTGCCAGCCCGTTTAGCGGCGTGGGTAAAAAAATGGCGGGCCTTTTTGCCACCCATCCGCCGATTGACGAAAGAATCGCCAAATTACGGGGCATGGCGTAAATTTTTCAGATAAAAATTATAAACAAAAATCTCCCTTCTTGGGAGTTTTTTTGTGCCTCTCGGCAAGCTCGAGGCATTCGACTTACCTTCTAAAATAATGAGTGGTCGGAGTCCCGCCAAAGGCGGGACGGAGACCATGAGCGAACCCTAAGCGAAGCGAAGGGTGAGTCGAATGGTAGCGGCGGAGGGACTTGAACCCCCGACCAACAGCTTATGAGTCTGCTGCTCTACCACTGAGCTACGCCGCCTTAATTTTTATAATGCCCCTCGGCTCGCTAGCGCTC
>MHKL01000042.1:4082-6425 GCA_001818835.1 Candidatus Komeilibacteria bacterium RIFCSPLOWO2_01_FULL_45_10
CCTTAAGGTTTGAAACGAGTCGAATGGTTGCGGGGGTGGGACTCGAACCCACGACCTGCAGGTTATGGGCCTGCCGAGCTGCCAACTGCTCTACCCCGCGTCATTTTATAGAGTGACGGATATGGTGCCGAAGGAGAGAATCGAACTCTCATGGACTTGCGCCCACACGATTTTGAGTCGTGCGCGTCTGCCAATTCCGCCACTTCGGCTTTATAACTCTGGCAAGTATATTATAAATCCGTATTTTTGTCAACCAAATATTGATAATCTATTATAATTTCAGTATAATAATGATACGTGATACATGATACGTGTTACGTGAAAATATGGCCAGAGTTATTTCCATCATCAACCAAAAAGGCGGGGTGGGCAAAACCACCACGGCCGTCAATCTGGCGGCGTATCTGGCCGCTTACGGCTATAAAGTTCTTTTGATTGACATTGACCCGCAGGGCAACGCTTCTTCGGGCCTGGGCGTTAATTACCAGAATCTGGAAAAAGGGCTCTATGATGTTTTGATGGTTGATGAAATGACTTTTCAGGACATCCTTTTAAAAACCAAGATAGAAAACCTGCATCTGGCGCCCGCCAACTTGGATCTGGCCGGGGCCAACGTGGAGCTGGTCAACGTCAACCGGCGCGAATTCCGTTTGAGCGACAATCTGCGTTCCATTTTAAACGATTACGATTACATTTTAATTGACAATCCGCCATCTTTGGGGGTGCTGACCATTAACGGCATGGTGGCGGCCGACGAACTGCTGATTCCGGTGCAGTGCGAATACTACGCTTTGGAGGGCTTAAGCCAGCTTTTGCACACCATCAATCTCGTTCAGAACAACCTGAAGCCGAATTTGAATATCCTGGGAGCGGTCTTGACCATGTACGACGGCCGCAACCGCTTGAGCGAAGCGGTTTTTAACGAGCTTTACCAGTATTTCCCCCGCCGGATTTTCCGCTCCGTCATTCCCCGCAGCATAACTCTGGCCGAAGCGCCATCCTATGGACAGACGATTTTGGAATACGACCCCGATTCCCGAGGTGCGCGGGCTTACGAACGGCTGGCCAGGGAAATAATTCTTTCAGGAAATAATAATTAGCTTGTTAGGAAAATAGCTTGTTAGCTTTTTAGCTCATAGGCACTTCCTAAGAAGCTACCTTCCTAATAAGCTAAAAAGCTAAACAATTATGTTAAAAACCAGTTTAGGCCGCGGCTTGGCCTCGCTTATTCCCAATAAACTCAATCCGCCGGCTGACGCTTCAAATGTCAGCGATGATTTTAACGTTGCCGCCGGGCAGGAAGAAAGAGTCAGAAAAATTGAAATTTACAAAATTGAAGCCAATCCTTTGCAGCCGCGGGAGTATTTTGACCATGGCGATTTGGAGGACTTGGTCAATTCCATTAAAAAACACGGTATTTTACAGCCCTTGATTGTCACGCCGCTGCCGGCGGGCAAATTCCAGTTAATTGCCGGTGAACGCCGGTTGAAAGCCGCTCAAATTTTAGAACTTGCCACCGTCCCCTGTCTGGTCAGAAACGCCGAACGCTTGGAAAAGCTGGAGCTCTCCCTGATTGAAAACATCCAGCGCGCCGATTTAAACCCCCTGGAGGAAGCCAAGGCCTATAAAAAACTGATTGAGGAGTTTAATCTGACCCAGGAAGAAGTGGGTGAACGGGTAGGTAAAAAAAGAACCACTATCTCAAACGCTCTGCGGCTGTTGGAACTGCCGGAACCCATTAAGCAGGCCCTGAAAGAAAATAAAATTTCCGCCGGCCACGCTAAAGTGATTCTCTCGGCCAATGATGAAAAAGAGCAGCTGAAAATCTTTGAAAAAATTCTGAAGCTGAATCTGACCGTCAGGGAAACGGAAGGCGAAGTTAAAAAAGTGGCGGTCAAAAGCCACTTAAAAACCGTCGGACAAAAAGACCTGGAAATTCTGGAAAAAGAAGATGCGTTGAGAAAGGCCTTAAACACCAAAGTGGCCATTAACAAAAAAGGCGAGGCCGGCACCGTCACCATTGATTTTTATTCTTTGGAAGAATTAAACGATTTAATCAAAAAAATTACCAAATCCAACTCTCCTTGATAAAACGCTTTGGTAGCCCCGCGCCGCGGCGCGGGGCTACTCTCCCCTGTTCCACAGCCGGGAAATCAGCCCGGCTTGTTTTTTTCTCAAGGACTGCTTGATTTTATCGCGAGCCAGGCCGGTCTGGGCAAAATTCAGCCACTCCTCATTGGGCAGCTGGCGCTGCTTGTTGATTAAAATTTCAATCACGTCGCCGCTTTTGAGGCGGCTGTCCAAAGAGGCGATCTGGTCGTTAATGACCGCCCCCACGCACTT
>MHKL01000043.1:0-3605 GCA_001818835.1 Candidatus Komeilibacteria bacterium RIFCSPLOWO2_01_FULL_45_10
AATTTCGCCGTGGGACCATTTAAGCATCAGCTCCGGGGAAGCCAGCTTAAGGCGCAAACCGTCGAATTCCAAAGGCGCCGGACCGGCGTCAGGCATAAAAGTGGTTTTAGTGGATGAAGGATTGGGCATAGTTTTAGCTAGTAGCTTGTAGGAAAGTAGCTTGTTAGCTTTTTAGGAAGGTAGCTTATTAGAAAAATTCTAACAAGCTAATAAGCTAAAAAGCTAATTATTCTTTCTTATCCTCTTTTTTATCCAACTTATCCGCTGCTTCTTTGGGTTTTTCTTTTCGGGGGGAAAATTTTTCTTCTTTAATCAATTCCACTTCCAGGCATAAACCCTTCAGTTCCCTGACTAAAACGTTGAATGATTCGGGAATATTAAGTTTGGTAATCGGTTCGTTCTTAATGATTGATTCATAGGCCTTGGAGCGGCCGGGCACATCATCCGATTTAATGGTCAGGATTTCCTGCAAAGTGTGGGCGGCGCCGTAGCCCTCCAGCGCCCAGACCTCCATTTCGCCGAATCTTTGGCCGCCGCCCTGGGCTTTGCCGCCCAGGGGCTGCTGGGTAACTAAAGAGTACGGGCCAATGGAGCGCTGGTGGATCTTGTCCTCAACCATGTGGTTGAGCTTGAGCATGTAAATTACTCCCACCGTTGTTTTTTTATTGAATGGCTCTCCGGTTTTGCCGTCGTAAAGCTGGAGCTTGCCCTCTTCCGGCAAGCCGGCTTTTTTCAGCTCCTCTTTAATGGTTTCCACGGACACGCCGTCCAGCGCCGGCGAGGCGACTTTGTAGCCGAGCGTTTGCGCGGCCATGCCCAAGTGGGTTTCCAAAAGCTGCCCCAAATTCATGCGCGAAATGACGCCTAAAGGATTTAAAATAATGTCAACGGGCGTGCCGTCTTCCAAAAACGGCATATCCGAAACGGGCACGATGCGCGAAACCACGCCTTTGTTGCCGTGGCGGCCGGCCAGCTTGTCGCCGGGCTGGATTTTACGCAGTTGGGCCACGGTGATCTGGATGGCTTTAATCACGCCGGCCGGCAGTTTGTCGCCGGAAGCGCGCGAGAAAATTTTAATGTCAATCACCTTGCCGTGTTCGCCGTGTTCCAGATAAAGTGAGCTGTCCCTGACGTCTTTGGCCTTTTCGCCGAAAATCGCCCGCAAAAGCTTTTCTTCGGCCGACAGTTCGGTTTCGCCCTTGGGCGTGATTTTGCCGACCAAAATGTCGCCGGCTTTAACCTGGGCGCCAATGCGGACCACGCCTTCGTGATCCAGGTCTTTCAGCTTTTCTTCCGAAACATTGGGAATGTCGCGGGTGACGATTTCCGGGCCCAGTTTGGTGTCCCGGACGTCAATGGAATAATTTTCTATGTGAATGGAAGAGAAAGTGTCTTTTTGGACCAGCCGCTCGGAAATTAGGATCGCGTCTTCGTAATTGCCGCCCTCCCAGGACATAAAGGCCGCCAGCACGTTTTCGCCCAGGGCCAGTTCGCCGTGGTCGGTGGCGGCGCCGTCGGCGATCACGTCGCCTTTTTTAATCTGGTCGCCCTTGTTGATGAGTGGCTTTTGGTTCATGCAGGTGGAGGCGTTGGAGCGGACAAATTTGCCCAAGCGGTATTCGCGGGTTTTGCCGTTTTCGGCTTCCAGGACTATTTTATCGCCTTGCACCAGCTTAACCGTGCCGTCTTCCTGGGCCACCACCACCTGGCCCGAATCCTTGGCCGCCCGGTATTCAAAGCCGGTGCCGACCACCGGTGACTGCGGTTTAATCAAAGAAACGGACTGGCGCTGCATATTGGTGCCCATCAAGGCCCGGACCGCGTCATCATGCTCCAAAAAGGGGATTAAGGCCGTGGCAACGGAAACAATCTGGGCCGGCGCCACGTCCAGATAGTCAATTTTGTAAACCGGGGCAAAAGCGGGCTTGCCCTGAACTCTCATTTCGGCAAATTCGTCAGTAAAGTAGTTATTGGCTTCCAGCGGGGTGGTGGCGGCGGCGGTGTTGTAGCGCTCCTCGGTAAAGGCGTCCAGATAAACGATTTCGTTGGTCACCACCGGCTTAATCGGGATTTTAATGATATTTTTGTGAACCGCCAGTTCCTTGCCTTTCTGGTCATCGATTTTCTCGCCTGCCTTAATTAAGATTTTTTTGCTTTCCGGCTCAATAATATCTTCCCGGGCGATTTTACCAACGGTAATTTTGGGGTCATTGTTAATGTCGTGAAGGACTTTCCTAAAAGGCGTTTCAATAAAGCCGTATTCGTTGACTTTGGCATAGCAGGCCAGATGGCCCACCAGGCCGATGTTGGGGCCCTCGGGCGTGGCAATCGGGCAGATCCGGCCGTAGTGGGTGCGGTGGACGTCCCGCACTTCAAAGCCGGCGCGTTCGCGCGACAGCCCGCCCGGGCCCATGGCCGAGATTCTTCTTTTATGCTCCAGTTCCGCCAAGGGGTTGGTCTGGTCCATGAACTGGGACAGCTGCGAACTCATGAAAAATTCCTTAATGGAGCCGATGACCGGCCGGGCGTTAATCAGCTGGTTGGGGGTGACGCTGTGGATGTCCAGGGTGCTCATCCGGTCCTTGATGATTCTTTCCATTCTCGCGAGGCCGATGCGGCATTTGTTCTGGACCAGCTCGCCAATGGCGCGGACCCGGCGGTTGCCCAGATGGTCAATGTCGTCGGGCTCGTCCTGGGTGATGTTCAGGCGGACGATTTCCCTGATGATTTTAACCAGGTCGTCAATCCGTAAAATTCTGGTCTCTTTGTTGATCGGCAGATTTTCATTGAATTTTTTGTTGAGTTTGTAGCGGCCGACAATGCCGAAATCGTAGCGGTCAAAATTAAAGAACATGGAGTAGATTAGGGACTTGGCATTGTCCGGCGTGGCCAGATCGCCCGGCCTGATTCTTTTGTAAACCTCAATCAGCCCCTCTTCCTCGGTTTTGGCAATGTCTTTGGCCAGCGTGCTTTCCAGATGGTTGACGTCGGGCAGAGTTTCCATGTCAGCAAAAAGTTCCCGGATTTTTTGGTCGGAGCCGACGCCGAACGCCTTTAAGAGGGAAGTGATCGGGATTTTTCTTTTGCGGTCAATCTTGACGTAAATGACGTGGTTGGCGTCGGTTTCCAGTTCCAGCCAGGCGCCGCGGTTGGGGATGATTTTGGCGCCGTAATAGCGCTTGCCGCGCCACAGCTCGGACGTAAAAAAGACCCCGGCGCTTCTGATAAGCTGGGAAACGACGACGCGCTCCACGCCGTTAATCACAAAAGTGCCGCGTTCGGTCATTAAGGGGAAGTCGCCAAGATAAACTTCCTGTTCCTTGACCTCGCCCGTTTTTTCATTGACCAGGCGGCTTTTGACCCTCAAAGGGGCTTCGTAAGTGATGTTTTTGGACCGGGCCGTGACTTCGTCAAATTTCGGCTCGTCCAGATAATAGTCGCCAAAATAGAGTTCCAGATTGCGGCCGATAAAGTCCTTAATCGGCGAAATTTCTTCAAAAAGCTCTTTTAAGCCAAATTCAAAAAACCACTTGTAAGAGCTTTTTTGGATTTCAATCAAATCCGGGAGGGGCAGGGCGATTTTTGAGGTGGTGAAGTATTTGCGC
>MHKL01000043.1:3621-3971 GCA_001818835.1 Candidatus Komeilibacteria bacterium RIFCSPLOWO2_01_FULL_45_10
GAGGCATAAAAATTATGAAAAATAAAGGGGATTATTTTTTAAATCAGACAAAAATATAGCCCTTAAGCGGGTTTAAGGGTTTTAAAGTAGAGCTGTTTTACACAGCGGGAGTACAAAACATAGGCGGATGATACCCTAAAAAATAAATTTTGTCAAGCTGAAGTAGATGCTTTGCATCACTTCAGCTCTTTTAGAGCTAAGATTAGCCAAAAAATAATTAGAAAAACAAAAAATTTTTGTCAAGAAAAATTGTTTTTATGGCTGATTTTAGAGAAAAAATTGGGTATTGTTTAAGAGTTATCCACACCCTGAACCCGAGCGTAGCGAGTGGTTCAGGGCACGGCTATTCG
>MHKL01000043.1:4008-4702 GCA_001818835.1 Candidatus Komeilibacteria bacterium RIFCSPLOWO2_01_FULL_45_10
TAGGATCTCCTTGAATTAAAAACTTGCTTAATCAATGGGATTCTATCGCTTCGCTCCAGAATGACGTCGTGGGGGCACGGCCTTACGTTTTTAGCAATTCTCTCACTACTTTTCTATCATCCCACGGAATTTTTTTGCCGTGCGCCACGCAGATGTATTGTTCGCAGGCCTTGCCGGTTATCAATACTAAATCTCCGGCTTGGGCGAGCGACAGCGCTTTTTTAATGGCTTCGCGTCTGTCTAAAATTTTAAAAAGATTTTGATTCAGAATTTTACCATTATCAATTGCGCCTTGGGCAACGTCGTCAATAATTTTTTGCGGATCATCGTCATAAGGATCTTCGTTGGTCACAATCACATATTCAGCATTTTGAGCGGACAGCTTTCCTAGAATTGGTCTTCTTGAAGCGTCGCGGCCGCCGCCGCAAGAACCGAGCACGTGAATAATTTTTTTGAACTGAAAAATTTTCAAGGTCTCATAAAGTTTTTTCATTGATTCCGGTTCGGGCGCGTAATCCACCATTACTTTAAAATTTTTATTGGTTTCAATCCATTCAAAGCGTCCAGGCATGCCTTGAAATTTTTCCAAAGCGTTTTTAATAATTTGCTCATCAATGTTTTGGCTTTTGGCAACGGCAATGGCCGCTAAGGCGTTATAAACATTTACTTCCCCAATTATTGCTACGTGATACCC
>MHKL01000043.1:4753-4957 GCA_001818835.1 Candidatus Komeilibacteria bacterium RIFCSPLOWO2_01_FULL_45_10
AACATCGGATTTATTATTTATACTGTAGGTTATTTTTTTATCAGCCGGAAAACTTAAAAAATAATCAGCGTGTTCATCATCAGCGTTGGCAATAATGATTTTCGGAATTGTTTTATTGTTTATTTGTTTTCTTGCTTTCTTGCTTAAATGATTGAATAGTTCGCCTTTGGCTTTTTTGTAATTTTCAAAACCGCCGTGCGCTTC
>MHKL01000043.1:5020-8093 GCA_001818835.1 Candidatus Komeilibacteria bacterium RIFCSPLOWO2_01_FULL_45_10
TTGCTTGATACCCTCGGAAGAAGTTTCAATTATTGCGTATTGGCAGCCGGCCTCAACTACTTGGCTTAAAAATTTTTGCGTTTGCATCCTGCCCAGCATGGTCATCTTTTTGTCGTTCAGCCATTCTTTTTTCGCGATTTTAAAATTGGCGGTTGAGGCCCAGCCCACTTTAAAACCCGCTTCGCCCGCGAAGCGAGGCGAGCCGGCTTCCTCCAGAATTTTACCGATTAAATTGACAGTGGTGGATTTGCCATTGGTGCCGGTGACGCCGATCACAATCATTTTGTTTGAAGGAAAACCATACAGCATCATGGCAAAAAGAGCCAGTATTTTATGGTACCAGCTCAAAATAAAAGCAGGCAGGAATTTTTTAACCAGTTGTTTCATTATTTCAATTTTTCCTTAATTTCCTTGACCATTTCCTTAAGTTCTTCAATGGCCGTCTCCGAATGCTTATCCGCCTGATAATCGGCCTCGTCCCGCAAATCGTCCTTTTTGGCCTGGCGCTTTTGGTACATTAAAAGGACGCTCATTAAAATAATGGCTTCTAAAGAAACAATCAGAGTTAAGGTGCCAATATCCAGTCGTAAAATCAGCCAAAAAGCAAACCAAAGGGCGTGGCAAACAAAAAAGCTCCATGAGCCGCACCAGGCCGCGATACTGTCGGAGAGGCGGTCGGCGAGTTTTAAGGAAGAGGTGCGGTATTGATCCAGACGCTTGTGGTAACTGGGAATTTTAGCCATAAGTTCATTAGTGATTGTTATTTAAAAAATCATTAATAGTATTAACATCGTCAGGCTTGGCAAAGTCCAGCCAAAAGTCCTCAATTTCCCTGATTTTCACTTTCTTCTCTTTGGCTAAAAGATTAATAACGTCGGTGATTTCGTATTCGCCCCGGGATGATTTTGAAATTAAAGATATTTTTGCAAATACGTCAGGCGTGAATTTGTAAAGTCCGGTGTTGATTAAGTCGCCCACGTAAGTAGTCGGTTTTTCAATGATTTTTTCCAAAAAGTCCTCGCCATCGCGGATTAAGACGCCGTATTTGCTGGATTCCGGATGTTTAAGGCCGGAAATATAATTAAAATTGTCATTCAAAAAGAATTTTTTCAGGTCTTTTACCGAATATAAATTATCGCCCATAACCATGACAAAACTTTCGTCCGGCAAAATTAATTCCTGAACGCATTCCAAAGGGCAGGCGGTGCCGTATTTATCCCCCAATTTTTCAAACTGGTTGACAATGGTGATTTTAAACTGGCCATCATAGGTTTTCAAGAATTTTTCCATCAGCTCTTTTTTGTAGCCAATCACCATAATGACTTCCGTAAAGCCGGCTTCTTTGAGATTGGACAAAAGATAATATAAAAACGGCTTGCCCGCCACCTCCAGCAGGTGTTTGGGTTTTTCCTGGGACAAATGTAACATTCTGGCGCCGCGACCGGCCGCGGCCACCACCACTTTTTTAATCATAGTAATCTGTTTATTTTTCTTAAAAATTGATAAAGTTTGTACCACCCCTTTTCATAAATGAAATCAAACGTTCCCGGGTAATTGACAATTTCGCCACTGAATCCCATTTTAAATCTGGTAATGCCAGTCCACGGATGATTGTTTTTTGCTTTTTTGCTTTTTTGCTTTTTTGCCTCCGGCGCGATGCCGTGGAAATCATAATATTTAAAGCCCCTGTTTTTAGTTTCTTGAATTAGCGCCCATTGTAATAAATGAGGCGCCATTAAATTGCGGAAGTGATAGTCCGAAGCGCCGTGCAAATAGGTCGCGGTATCGCCAAAAAAGCTCATTAAATTCGCGGCTATTATAGCACCTTGGTTATTTTCGGCAACCCACAGCTCCATTTCCCCAAGTTCCATCATTTTTTGGTAATAATTTTTGGCATGGAGATTAAAATGGTCGCGCTTGCCGGTTTCCAAGAACAGCGGCCAGCATTTTTCAAAATCAGCCGCGGGAATTTTTGTAATTTTAACGCCGTGTTTTTCCGCCAAGTGGATGTTGTAGCGGGTTTTAGGATGCATGGCGACCGACAATTCTTCCGTTGATTTTTGTAAATCTAATATCAGGGTATTTTTTGGTTGGATGGGTTTAGTTTTAATTATTTGAGGCCCCTCGGCTCCGCTCGGGGCGACTTTTGAATTTTTCAATTCAAAAGTCGGCTCTAGGCGGAAGAAGATTTCTTCGCTTTGGCGGGTGGCAATCGTCAAATCGCGAACTTTTGATAAAATCAGTTTCAAGGCCTCTTCTTTCTGTTCATCAGCCAGCCGATTGTCCATCACCGGCCCGCGGGGAGAGTAGAGATAGCTTTTTTTAAGAGGTAAGCGGTGTTCAATCACGCTGGCGCCGGCAATCAGCCGATTATTTTCATAAACGCCAAAACGCCAGACCCGGTGTCCGACGTTTTTTTGAAATTCTCCCCAAGACCAGCTTTGTAAAAATTGAGCGTGGGGCTGAAAGGAAACGAAGTTGTCTAGTTCAATTTGAGTGAGCGGTTTTAATTCCATAATTCAGAATTTTCTACCACCCCTTAAATCCCCTCCTTACTAAGGAGGGGAAAGGGGAGGTCAATATCTATTTCCCGAGCATTTTTAATGCTCCCTTTATTCTTTCCGAAGTATCAGTGACGCTGGCCGGTATTTGCTTGGTGGCGTCCAGCACTTCTCTGCGGGAATAACCGAGGCCGAGCAGGGCTTCAATGACTTCAATATCCCTGGGCGCGGCTTTAATGTCGCCGAGATTGATCTCTTTGCCCAGTTTGTCAATTTTGCTTTTCAGTTCCATGACGATTCTTTCGGCGGTTTTGGGACCGATGCCGGAAACGGTTCGCAGTAGCGCCGGATCATCGGAAAGAATGGCCTGCATTACGTCAGCGACGCTGGCCACGTTAACCACGTTCATGGCGCCTTTGGGGCCGATGCCGGAAATGGCAATCAGGTTTTTAAAAAGCTCCAGTTCCGGCAAGGTCATAAAGCCGTAGAGTTCCTGCGCGTTTTCGCTAACGTACTGGTAGCAGTAAAGCTCCAGTTCTTCGCCCTCTTTGGCTTTAACCAGCGTTTTTTCA
>MHKL01000044.1:0-3375 GCA_001818835.1 Candidatus Komeilibacteria bacterium RIFCSPLOWO2_01_FULL_45_10
GACTTCTTCAAAAATATCGGCAATCATTTCACCGACTTTCGGATCGAGACTAGAGATGGTGGCGACCTGAGCAATTTCCTTTTTGCCGTTAATCGGCTTGGTAATTTTCTTCAAACCGGCAATGGCTACCGCCACGGCCTTTTGAATGCCGGTACGCAGCGCAATCGGGTCGGTACCGGCCGCAACGTTTTTCAAACCTTCCTCAATCATCGCCTGAGCTAAAACGGTCGCGGTGGTCGTGCCGTCGCCGGCAACATCGTTGGTTTTATCGGCGACTTCTTTAACCAACTCCGCGCCGAGATTTTCGAATTTGTCTTCGAGTTCGATATCTTTGGCAATCGTTACCCCGTCGTTGGTTACCGTCGGCGCGCCAAAACCTTTATCAATAATGACATTGCGCCCCTTCGGACCCATGCTGACTTTGACGGCATTTGCCAATTTGTCGACACCGCGCTTAACAGCGGCGCGAGCATCTTCACTGTAGAGAATTTGTTTGGCCATATTTCTGAATACTCTTAATTAAAATTATTCAACAATCGCGAGGACATCCTCGTCTGAAAGAATTTTGTATTCGACCTCTTCGATTTTAACTTCTTCACCGGCGTACTTACCGAACAGTACCCGGTCGTTTACCTTCAAACCCAGTTTAGTAATCTTTTCGCCGTCCCCGATCGCAATAACTTTGCCCTCGGCTTTTTTTTCTTTATCAACGGTATCTGGCAAAATGATACCGGCCTTGGTGGTTTCTGCTTCAGCCAACGGCTCAACGACAATGCGGTTTCCTAATGGTCGTAATTTCATAAGTAGTTAAACGTTACGTTATTTATTAATACATGTGGGTTAACCCCGCACCTTTTAACTTAAGAAAATTCTTGTAAAGCAGTTAAGTTAAAAAGTGCGGGGTTAAATTAGCACTCTACTAATGAGAGTGCTAGCAGCTTTAGTTTAATGTATCTTAACCAGCCTGTCAAGAACTGTCAAGGTTGCGTAAAATTCTTAAATTTAAGGCTAAAAATAGCCAAAAAACAATAACCCCAAACTCTAACGACCACCAGTAGTGATCAACCATACCAATAATTAAAATCGCGCCCAGCGCCAAAAAAAGTATCACGTTGCCAAGCCGATCGGCTCGGCGCAGCAAGCCGAATACCAGCAGACAAAAAGCTAAGGCAAAAAAAGAAAAACCAACCACTCCAATTTCTGAAGCGATCAAAAAATAAATATTGTGCACCGGCTGGTATAAGTATCCAGACCAGGTCGAATCAATCAATCGGTTGATTGCCACCGTATAATTACCAATTCCCACTCCCCCGAACGGCCTCGCGGTGATAAGTTCCCACGCCTGGTGCTGGTAGTCGAGGCGCAGCTGAATAGAATCGAGCTCGTGCTGTTCACTGCCTAGAACTCGAGTCATGGTAGGTTCAAACAACAGTCCCGTCAGTACACCGACAGTAACCACAATGGTCGTAACAATAAAACCGAATGTTTGTGTCGAGTCGGCGACGTGCCGTCTAAAAATCCACGCGCCGAGCAATATGAAAGTCACCGCAGCTGCAATCCAGGCCGACCGCGAGAAGCTCAAAAATAACGCCGGCGTAATTATCAGCAGACTTGCCGCCACCAGTAGCCGCTGAATTCGACTCTTGGCTTGAAAGGCAAGTAAAACCACCAACAACAGCGCGATGGTTAAAAATCCGCCCAGAATATTGGGATGCGGCAAGCTGCCGTAGGCCCGCAGCCAGCGCTCGCTTGAAGTTTGAACAATAATAGACCCTGCAACGGTGGGAAGATGTTCAGCTAGTCCGAGCCACTTGGCGGCTGGCGCTTGGAGAGTAAAAAATTGCCAGACGGCAAACACGCTTTGAATAACCGCACTACTCACCCAGCTGATTGCCAGGCGCTCAAGTCGAAACGGCAGGTGAACAACCAATGCGAATAGCGCCCCACCCTGCAGTAACACCACCGCCCGGTACAACGCAATATCACTATCAATCGCCCACAAGATGCTCAGTGTCGCCACTAGCAATCCCCCAACCAGCAAACAATAAATCAGGCCGGCCGGCCGAGAAAGGTGGTACAAAAACTGATTGACTGAAGCGGCCGGCAGTTTAGTTTTAAACAAAATAACAACCCCTAACAATAACAGTACCCAGAGTAGTATCTGCGTACCATAGAGACTTGCCCGGCCGTACTCGTACGTAAACCCATTGAGCGTGGCGTCGCGCCAGATCAGCCGAGTTTGCCACGGGAGTAAAAAAATAAAAAGGTAAAACCCGTACTCAACTAATTTTTTTAAGGTTTTCATTGAGATTGTGCAGCCAGCTGGTTTGTTCACGGAACCAATACAAAATAACAGTAGCCATAATCGCCCCGATCGTATTGAATAGTAAATCGAGCGAGTTATTAAAATAATCACCAACCTGTTCAGCCGCGTCAAAATACACCACCGCAAAAAACTCGACT
Source organism: Candidatus Komeilibacteria bacterium RIFCSPLOWO2_01_FULL_45_10 (assembly GCA_001818835.1). GTDB lineage: Bacteria > Patescibacteriota > Patescibacteriia > UBA1558 > UBA10009 > 2-01-FULL-45-10-B. Next base: position 2,464 of record MHKL01000044.1, read on the forward strand.
AATTCATTAATGGTCCCAACGCCAATTGCCATCAGTACCAAGGCAACAGCGATAACCCAGTATCGATTACGGATCAGCTCACGATTCAGATACACCGACACCATGCTATACAACACTAAGGTAACAATAAACGTGCCGTAGACGTGAATTAAATTGTCGTACTTAATCAGGCCGGGTACAAAGTAAAAATCATAAAGACGAACCGTGCCGATGTACGCATTACCGCCTAAAAGGTGTAAAAAGCCAATAAGAGATAAATTGATAACAATAAACGGCGCGAAATGCATCCGCTGGTTGATAACCAGCACGATATAAATCAATACTCCCATCAGCAACGTGTAGTAAAAAAACTCATCGTTCTCGGTAAACAAAGCGCTGATGGAAAAAATCAATACATACAAAATCGTGAACAACAATATGAGAGTATTTTTTTGTCTAATAAAGTAGTCGAGGTTCATAGAGGGCTAATAAGCGTTTGGCAGCTGCGCTGCCAGGTATCGCGGTACAGTACCCGTCGGTCAGTCTCGTGAAATTTAAGCATCGTATCGCTGATAACCACTTCGGTGGTATCGATTTTTCTCGCCGCGCTGGTGGTGTTGTGCGACATTTTTGCCAGCTGAATTTTTTTAGCCAGAAATTCAATCACTGTTCCGATACCAGTTGCCAGCAACAGTTCATCGACCCGACGAGAAACTCGACTGATGCTATTGAGCGTCACGCGACGACGAACCGATAACACCGTCGGGTAGAAATTTGGCAACTGTTCCAAAACGCCACGATTGGCCGCCAGAAGCTGCCGGTACACATCCCTCGGATCAAAAATTGGCGCTAAACTCGCCAGCCAGTACAGCAAATACGGATCGTGAGGCCGTAACGCAATGTCGTGCAAATCGAAGTGTCGATCGGTGATAT
>MHKL01000044.1:3401-5685 GCA_001818835.1 Candidatus Komeilibacteria bacterium RIFCSPLOWO2_01_FULL_45_10
ACCAGTCCGGTAACAACCAGCCGGGTCCACCACAGATGCCCGTGACGAACTACAATAAAAAAATCAATATCGCTGTGTTTAGTTCCGTTGCTGATACCGACGTTGTTGCACACCGCGATTAAATCAATAAACCCAACCCCGCGCAGTACCCGAGCCGTCCGCAGCGCACGCTGGTATTTTTTTTCAGCGTAGCCGTACCGCGCCAGTCGGGTGGCAATCAGCTGCTGCCGACCAGCTAAAAAATAAAACCCTTGGTGCGAATCGACAATTCCCGCCAATCGCCCGCGCTGTAGCTCGCTATGCAGCGCGGGCAGATCAACGGTGGTGCGGTATAAAAACCGCTGAAGCTCAATCAAGGTCAGCGGATATTCAAATAAATCGAAATAGGCGATTGTTGAGATAATCGATTGCTGCAAGTCAGTCAATGGCTGACGCTGCTGTTCCATACAATTACTCAATTTGTGGATTCTCAAGCTCAATCGGCTCGGTTACCGACGAACCGCCGGCGAGTTTAACCACGTCTTTATCAATCTGCTTAAACGCGTGTGAAGAACTATTGTACATACTCACGGTGGTGCCCAGGTGCTTGCCTAATTTCTCGTGATGCTCGGCGTAGGCAGCCAGATGCCGCTGCAGTTGAGCCACGTTTTTCAAAATTTCTTTGGTCTGCTCCTGAATCTGCAATGCTTTCATCCCCTGCAGCACGGTTTGTAAATACGCCAAAAAACTGGTCGGCGAAACAATAATGACGCGGTATTTACCGGCGGCGCGCTGAATAATGCTTTCCGTATCGCCCGTCACCGCGCCAATCTTATTGATCAGTAAATCGTAATAGATCGCCTCGTGGGGAATAAACATAAAGGCAAAATCCATCGTGTTTTCTTCCGGCCGAATATACTTGGCGGTTTCGGTCACGCGCGCTTTTAAATCGTTGACGAATTGTTTTTCCAGCCGTTCGCGCTCGGCTTCATCGCGCTGTTCAACGATCCGATTGTAATTTTCCAGGCTGAACTTCGAGTCAACCGGAATAATTTTATCTTGGACAAAAACCACCGCATCGACGATCTCACCATTCTTAAACTTATACTGCATCTTGTAGTGGTCGGGGGGTAAAACATTTTTTAATAATGTCTCGAGGTAATATTCCCCCAACACCCCGCGCTGCTTAGGATTTTTGAGAATGTCTTGGAGCTGCTGGAGTTGATCGGAAAAATTCAGCACCTGACGATTGGTTTCGTCGAGTTTAGTTAATCTCTCGGTGACATCGGAAATGATTTTGGCGCTCTGACCAAACTGTTGCTGAAACATTTGGTTCGATTCCCCCAATTTAGAGTCTAATATTTTAGTCACTTCATTAATTTGATTCTGGAGCATCAGCAGCGACTGATCGTTGGTGCGCTGCTCGAGCAGCTGCTTGGTTTTTCGGTCAAGCAAAAAAAGAATCGCGGCAAACCCAAAAATTACCAGGCCTAAAATCAAGAAAAGTAGGTAGTCCATAACGCTATTAATTTACCATAAAAATTACGAAATCAGCAATTGACAAACGTACACTAAGCGTGGTATCACTGGCCAGGGTATGCTACAATAGCTGATGTGAAAAAAGTAAAGCACGCCTATACGTACTAAATTAAAAACCCTACTCATCCGCCTCGCCCTCCGGCTGCTTAAAGCGCTCATCGAATTTAAAAATCGAGCGCCGCAGAGTATGAAGCGGTTCAATAAACCCATGCGCATCATGGGGCGCTTTTTTTTAATTGTCGTTGTTCTACCGCTCTACAAACTGTACTTAACCACCAAGCGGCTCGCCACTCGATTCTACGCTCCCCGGTTGAGCCGCCACTGGATTATCCATACGTTCTCACGCCGCTACCTGATTCACGTGGTAATCATTCTGCTGGCCAGTTTTACCATCGCCGCCAACCTTAATGCGTATGAAACCCGCCAAGAAACTACTGACCAAAAAAGTATCGCCGCCGAACTGTTTGCGCCGGAAGATTTAGGTCGGATCGAAGCAGAAGGGCCAATCACCGAAACAAAACGCATTACCCGCTACCTCGGATCAACGGGCGTTGAAATCCAGCCGGCGGTGACAACCGACCCGGAGCTGCTGACGCCAACCACCATCGGTGGTAGTGCGGTTGTTAGTCGAATCCTTTCACCGGTTGAAGAGGGTTTGCGGCAGCGCGATGAAGTCGTCTACTACACCGTCCAGCCGGGCGATACGATTTCTGAAATTGCCGAACGATTCGGAGTTTCTGCTAATACTATTTTATGGGAAAATAAT
>MHKL01000045.1:0-1310 GCA_001818835.1 Candidatus Komeilibacteria bacterium RIFCSPLOWO2_01_FULL_45_10
CTCGTCTTTCTTAAAATAGGCCTGGATTTTGCCGGACTCGTCCTCCAGATTAACAAAGCAGGATCCGCCGTGCAAGCGGATGGCGCGCAAGCGGCCGACAATGGTTACCTGGCTTTTCCAGCCAGAGTCAGCCAGAGGCGACACGCCTTTGGCCGGGGTTGGTCCGCCTTTGGCGGAAATCTTCTCAAACTGCCCGATTACTTCGCTCACAAGGTGAGTCCGTTCGGCTTTTTTGGGATAAGGATTAATTCCCGCTTTTCTGATTTTTGCCAGCCGCTCAAGGCGGGTTTTATGCTCGCGGGAAAAGTTGTTATTTTCCATCATATTGAAATTATTATACCGAAAAACCGGCTAATTGACAAATTAATAACTTATTTGACAATTCATTTGCCTTTTGGCAAATCCTTGCCCGAATATTTAAAAAAATACTTCAACCAGCTAAAAAGATGGAGGCGCGCCGTTTTGGAAAATAACGACCAAAAAATGCTCACTTCGGCCGAAAGCCGCTGGTGATAATGAATGACTTCGGCTTCGGCCGCGTACCAGACCTCAAGGCCCTGTTCCCACGTCCGACGGCACCAGTCCAAATCTTCCATGTAAAGAAAAAATCTTTCGTCCAAAAGGCCGACTTTTTCCAGAGCGGATTTTCTGACCATTAAACACGCGCCAAACAGCCAGTCAACTGGCCGGTTGCTTTGATGGTCCCAGTCCGTCATTAGATAGTATTCATTCCACTTTTGGCCGGCCTTGGTTCTGCTTAAAAACGTCCGCCTAAAAAAGGGCAATCGCCAGTCCGGAAACCGCGAACAGGTGTACTGCAAACTGCCGTCGGGATTTAAAATTTTCGGGCCGACTAGGCACGCCTGGGGATGATTTTCCATAAATTGGTGAAGTTTCAAAGCGGCGCCGCTTAAAATGTTCAGGTCCGGATTTAAAATCAAAAGGTATTTGCCTTGAGCCGCTTTAATGCCCAGATTGTTGCCGGCCGCGTAGCCGCGGTTTTCCTCGGCTTGGATCAGCCGCACCCCAAAAAATTCGCTTTTAATCATTTCCGCTGTGCCGTCACCGGAAGCATTGTCCACCACGATGATTTCAAATTTAAAAGGCAAAGAAAGCGCCAAAAGATTTTTCAGGCAGTATTTGACCAGCCCTTTTTGCTTGTAATTTAAAATGATGATTGATAAATCCATAAATAGTTAGTAGTCAAAAGTTTTGCCACCTTGTCATTCCGAGCGTAAGCGAGGAATCTCCCGCGAAGCGGGCGATTAACGTCGTTTGTCGCCCCGCCTACGCTAAAGCTTCGGCGGGGA
>MHKL01000045.1:1326-2608 GCA_001818835.1 Candidatus Komeilibacteria bacterium RIFCSPLOWO2_01_FULL_45_10
TTTGCCAATTCCGCGGCCGTGATTTTCCTGATATTTTTAATGATATATTTTCTTTTCCTCAAAATCCGCCGGCGCTGCTTAAAAAACATTTTCAAACCCCCGAGGGTTGACGGCTCAAAAAACAAAATGAAAATCAGCTTTTTGAGCTCAAACCAGAACAGCGGCCAGAAGTATTTCAAAAAATTGGCGAAAAATTCGTTTTTAAAAAGCAGCAGCAGGTGGTTTTTATAAGAATAAATCTTAATCATCCGGTCGCGGTCCTGGCGGTGCAAGCGGACGGCCCTCTTTTTCAACGCCTTCAGGCCGCGGATTGTCCGGTCATGGTAAGCCACTGCTTCCGGCAAATAAAACGCCTTAAATCCTCCGAGCCGCAAACGAAAAGCCAGATCCACGTCTTCCTTGTAAGCGAAAAAATCCTCGTCAAAATACTCGGCCTTGGACAGGCCGTCCGCCAGCTGGATTTTTACCGCTTCCAGGGCCTGACGCCTAAAAAACGCGGCCGGCGCCGAAACGCCAAAAACCTCTTGGGCCAAAGCGCCGTTATCCTGATCCATCTCCCCGGCCCCGATTTCCGCCACCCGGTGGCTTTTAAAAAGGCGCAGGCCCAAAGAATCAATGACTCTGGTTTTTTGATTGCTTAAAAAATCCCAGATTAAAATTTTTCCGCTGACGGCCGCGGCAGACGGCTCTTTTTCCAAATAAGCAACCGTTTTCTCCAGATAATCCGGGGCGAGCACCACGTCCTGGTTTAAAAACAGAATAAATTCGCTTTCGGTCCAAGCAACGGCCTGGTTGTGGGCGCGGGCAAAACCCAGATTTTTGGGGTGAGCCACCACTTTAATCTGGGGAAAGTTCTCTCTTAAAAAAGGCACGGTCCGGTCAGTGGAGCCGTTGTCAATGACCAAAACCGTAAAATCCCTGAAGGTCTGGTTTAAAACCGACGCCAAACAAAACGGCAGATATTTTTCCGCGTTATAAGTCACTAAACTGATGGCGACTTTAGCCCGTCTTGGTTCCATAAAATTTTTCCAAAAAAGCCAGCGTGGCGGAGAAAAGCATGATTAAACCAATGCCCAAAGGATGGTTAAGATACGGGCTGAAAACATGGGTCACGGCCACGGCCGCGAGGACAATCATTAAAATGGCGCCTAATGCTTCTGCCCTAAAACTTTGCCTGATTATCTTAACCATTAGCCAGAAATAAGCAAGCAGGCCCAAGAGGCCGATTTTCAGCCAGATATCCAGATAACCCCATTCAAAAGCGTAAGTGGTATAGTAGCCG
>MHKL01000045.1:2658-6389 GCA_001818835.1 Candidatus Komeilibacteria bacterium RIFCSPLOWO2_01_FULL_45_10
CTTGCCAAAGCCGGCGCCCAAAAACCAGTCATTTTGAATCGCCTGCCAAAGCGGTTTTAACTGATTTAGCCGGCTGGCGCTGGCCGCTTCGCTTGCCGGGTCAACAAAACGGCCGGTTAAAACCTCCGGATAAAAATTCAAGGTAACGGCGCTTAAAAACCCCAGATTCAAAACCAGCATTGCCGCGAGCGCCAAAAACCCTTTTAATAAACTTACGAATTTCCAATGGTATTTAAAAAACAGCAAAACTAAGAGCAGGGCAAAACCGGCCAGGGCTCCCAGCCAAAAACTCCTGGACAAACTGATGATTAAAGCCAGGGACTGAAGAAAAATGAGCCCCCAAAGCCAGCGCTGGTTAACTTTGCCTTTTGGGTCCAACGCCAGCAAAACGATGGCCGCTAAAAAACCGGCTAAAACGTAAAACTGGGCCTGGAAAAACACCCTGACGTAATTTTCGGATAAAAAAGTAATCTCTCCCACTCCGCTTTCCCTCAGCCACCGGTAAATCACCGGCAATTGAAAAGGCCAGATCTGATGGACAAAAATCAAATAGACCGCCAAAGTTTTTAACGACAGAAAACCGCCAGCGGCGAGCAACATTGAAAAAATATTGTCTAAAATTTTTCTTTCCCTGATGACGCTGAAAAAAACGGGAACGAGGAGAAAATAGAGCCAGCCATTGGCGTCAAAAAAAAGCTCGCCCAGGGAATTATTTAAAACGCCGCTAACTAAACCGAGAACGAAAAAAACGGCCAAAACCAAATGAGGTAACAGCCACTCTTTCCTGGCAAAAAACTCACGGCCTTTGCCCATTAAGAGCTGAATCAGCCAGCCCAAAAAAATGGCGATAAAAATGCCGACGCGCAAAGAAATCCGGCCGTCGCCGATTTCTCCGAACAACAAATAGCCCTTGGAACCGACAAATAATTCCAAAAGTAAAACGTAAAACGCGTATTCCAATTTAGAAACTGCCAAAAACAGGGTGATTAAACAAATCAAACCGAACAAAAGCCAGTTTAAAAAAGAAAACTGGTGCGCCCAAAAAGAAAGCAAATCAAAAATCACCAAAACCAGAAAGGCCAATTTAAAATTTTTGCCCGCTGCGCCGAAGCTAAAGCGAGGCGAGCCTAACAAATTATCTGCCATTTTTTAAGTTAAAAAGCGAAAGTAATAAGCTGATGGGCGTTAAAATTAAAATAACCAAATAAGCGAGCAAGCCCTGATGCTTCCGAATATAACGCAAACGGCTGGCGCTGAAAATCCATTGATTTTTTAAGGTAAAAACCTGCCTGAAGCTCTGGCCGCCTAAGTGGATGATCTTCGCCTCCGGATAATAATTGACGGTAAAGCCCGCTTTTTTGGCGCGCCAACAGTAGTCAACTTCTTCAAACCAGATGTAATATTTTTCGTCCAAAAAACCCGCTTGGGAAAAACAGCGCCGGCTAATGAGGAAAAACGCGCCCATTACCTGCTCCACCACCCCGGTTTTATTATAATCAAAATCCAAAGCCAAATACTTTTTTAAGGGAAAAAGATGGTGCAGTTTTAAAGCCATCAGCAAATGGTCAAGCAGGCGGGGAAAGCGCCTGACAGACGGCTGTAAAGTCAAATCGCGGTTCAAAAGGCGGCCGCCCAACACTCCAACCGCGGGATTTTGTTCCATAAAATCTACGGATTTTTTAAGGGAATTATCAATCAGCTTGGTATCGGGATTTAACAGCAGCAAAAATCTGCCTTGCGCCCTTTTTAAACCAAGATTGGCGGCCCTGGCAAAACCCAAATTAATCTGGCTTTTAACCAATTTAACCCGGGGAAAATTATTCTCAACCATTTCCACGGTGCCGTCACCGGAATCGTTGTCAATAACCAGCACTTCAAAATCCAAGTTGCGGGTTTCATTAAAAATCGACTCCAAACACTGCTCTAAGAGCCCTTTTACCCTCCAAGAAACGATGATGATTGATAAATCCATAATTGATAAATCCTAATTTCAAAATCCTAAATTCTAAATAAATTCAAATTTCAAAATTCAAATATTCAAAACAGTTTTGGATTTGGGTCATTTGGATTTTGAGATTGTTTAGGATTTAGATATTAGGATTTGGAATTTTATTTAGCTTTTGCTCAATAACTTCCCACATCCTCTCCACCCTTTTCTGCCAGCTGTGGTTTTGAATCGCGGCCAATCTTTGCTCTCTTAATAAATCGCTGTCTTCCTTTAAAGCGTCGTTTAAATGCTGGTTAAACTGCTGCCAGTCGCCGCTTGAATAAACAAACGGCTTTAAATCCTCCAAATCAGTGCCCTGGGTGGAAACTACTGCCTTGCCGCAGGCCAGATACTCGTAAATTTTCATTGGGTCGTTGCTTTTGGTGAAAGCGTCGATTTGATGAGGGATGATGCAGGCGGCAAACTGCTTTAAGTACATCGGCACTTCGTCATAGCTTTTGCGGCCCAGAAAATAAACGTTAGCCAGGCCCGCTAATTTTTCCCTGATGGCTTTTTGCCAAACCGGCCCCACCAAGACAAAAGATTTTTCCTGGTTGTTTTGAGCCAAAAAAGAAAGCAGATCGGCGTCAAAGCGCTCCTGGATGGTGCCGACGTAACCAATAATCGGCGGTTTGATTTCGCCGATGTCGCGGTTAATAATGGTATATTCTTTCTGGTAATGCGCCAGATCCGCGCCGTTGGGGACCAGAAAAAACTTTTCCTGATGGGAGAATAAATTCTTCAGCTCCCCGTTAACCGCGAAAATGACGTCCGCTTCCGCGTCAATCCGCTGGTAATTGTTAAGCAATTTCTTTTTGAATTTAAGGTAAGCGGGATGCTCGGACCAGTTGTCAACCGCGTCAAAAACCTTTAAAACCGGCTTTTGGCCCAGGCGGTTCAGGCGCCAAAAATAATCAACGGTTAGGGGGTAATACGACCAAATGATGAACTGGCCGAATTTAAGCTTGACCAGCAGCCGTCCTAACTCATCGTAAAACTTTTTGGCGGAAATTTTCGGCCAGACCGACGAATAAACCGTCAGTTTTTTGCTGATTTTTACGGCCCGCGAAAAAAACGATTTAAAAACCACTTCCCCGGCCGGCTTGGCAAGGCGGTCTTCCCTGTAAACCCTCAAAGCCCTTTTAAAGGTGTGGGGCAGATAATCCACGGCCAAAATTTTGCCCACCCTTTCGCTCCCTAAAAGCTGTTTTAAAACGTGGCGGTTGCGGTTTTCAATGCCGCTTTCCCATTCCGCATAAGCGGACATGTTGAACATAACAATGTTGATTTTTTTGCTATTTGACATAACTTTTTAAAAAATTCCAAGACACAAATCCCAAGTAACAAATAAATTTCAAGTTCCAATAACCAAATCACAAACTTTAATTTTACAACGTTATGTTAAGTAAAGTTTGGTTATTGGAATTTTCCGCCAAAGGCGGATCGGCCTTTGGCCGAAGTTATTGGCCCGCCCCGCTTCGCGGAGCGAGGCCGGGGTTATTTTTTGTAACTTGGAATTTGTATCTTGTTACTTAATAACATTGCCTGTCCTGACCACTGAAAATCCCTTTTCACTCTTAATTTTCCCATCTCCCCCATTTTATTTCTTAAACCCTCATCTGACAATAATTTAACGATTTTTTCATAAACATCGTTTTCATCTTCCGGATTAACTAATAATCCCGTTTGACCATCAACAACCGCTTCCGCCGCTCCCCCGCTTTTGCCGGCAATCACCGGCAAG
>MHKL01000045.1:6413-9946 GCA_001818835.1 Candidatus Komeilibacteria bacterium RIFCSPLOWO2_01_FULL_45_10
ACCATGCCAAAACCCTCCACGTCGCCGTCTAAATCTCTTGCCGGCATCACAAATACATCAGCTAATTGATAATACAAGGGCAATTCTTCATCAGAAACATGCTCTAAAAAAACTATTTTATCATTTAACCCAAGCTTTGAGCTTTGAGCTTTGAGCTTTGAGCTATCTATTCCCTCCCCGATTATCAGATAAACCAAGTTGGGAAATTTCTCCAGCAACCGCGGCATTAACTTAATCACCATTTCCTGCCCCTTTCTTTTCACCAGCCGCCCCACCGTCAAAATAATTTTTTTATCTTTAATATTTAATCGTTCTTTAATTTCTTCCAGCTTTGAGCTTTGAGCTTTAAGCTTTAAGTTAATATGAGGACATGGATAAACCACTTCAATTTTTTCCTCCTTGATTCCTAGTTTTAATAACTGATCCTTTGTATACTGACTATTCGCCGTCATAAACTCCGCGCTTTGCAAGACCTTAAGCATGGCCATCTTTTTCCGCGCGCTTTTCTGCGGCAGCCTAATATCCATGCCATGAGTAGAAACAAAATAAGGGATTTTAAAAAACTTTTTAATTAGATAAACCGCCTCCCCTATTGGCAACACCTGCCCGACCCAGATTAAATCCGGCTTTTCTTGCCTGATGATTTTTTTGATTGCAAAAAACAGCTTTATCCACCTTGGCCAGAAAAATTTGTAAAATGACGAGTCATCGGCCTTAAAAACCTCTACCTGATGGTCGGTTAAATTCTTGACCAAATTGAAATAATAATTGCCAACGCCGCCCCGGTCGGGCGGATATTCCATGGTGACTAAGAGAATTTTCATAATTAGCTCTCTTTCTTAACAAAACTCCTCCATAACAATAAACAATCGTCCCTGTTAAAACCTTTAAGAATATATAAAATGCCGAGATAAATAACGGCGCCAAGGGGCACCAAGATGAGGAAATTGACAACGGGCAACAGATAAATCAAAACGCCGTACATCATTGCTCCCGAAAAAACGATTCTTAAAAACTTGCCGATTAAAAACTTGCCGGAAAAAGGCGTAATTTGCCTAGCCACATAGAGCTGCAACAGAAACATGATAAAAGTGCTTAAAGAGGAGGCAATGGCCGCGCCAATATAACTGTATCTGGGAATTAAAATGACGTTCAGGATAATATTAATGACCATCACCACCCCAATATGAATGGTATTTCTTCTTTGGCGGTCGCAGGCATTTAAAAGCGAGCCCAGCGGAAAATTTAAAAACAAGAAAAATAAACTGATGACCAAAATCTGCAAAGGCAAAATTGAAGGCAGATATTCGGCCGTATAAACTTTTAAAATCAAAGGCCTGGCTAAAGCAATGGCGCCAAAGGTAATGGGTACGGCAATCATTCCCAGATAAACCATGGCCTTGGCAAAAGTTTTCCCGAGCAGTTCCTTTGAATTGACAAAATAAGAGGCAAAGGCCGGATAAAGCGAGGCCACAAAAGCCATGGGTATGAACTGGAGCGAAAAAACTATTTTATAAGGCAAACTGTAATAGCCGACCGCGGTTTCATTGATCATTTGATTCAACAAAACCGTATCCAAATAACCGTAAACGCGGGTAAAGATGGCGGCTAAAGCAAACGGGATGGTTATAACCAAAATGGTTTTAACGATGGTCTTGTCGGCCCGGCAAAAAAACTTCAATTTCAGCTTGGTTTTAACCAAGGCCAGCGAGTAAATAAAATTAAAAAAGCTGGCCGCCAGTATCGCCAGCATTAAAATCCTCAAATCGCGGGTTAGGTTGACTATGACAACGCCAGTACCAGCCACGATCAGCTGGAAAATAATGGTGCCAATGCTTTCGTATTTAAGATTTTGGTGGCCTCTTAAAAAAGCGTAAAAAGTCAGGGTAAACGAATCCAGAACCATGATGATGCCGGTCAGATAAACCAGCTGGCGCACCAATTCAGGATTATCCAAAAGCTTGATCAGGATAACCGCCAATAAATAAGTTAAAATTGCCAAAGGGATTTTAATGGCCAGAGCGGCTGACAGATATTTCTGGCTGTTTTCCCGGTACTTGGAAACTTCCCTGACCAAGACGCTGGCAATGCCGATGTCAATTATCACCGCTAAAATAGTGGTGAAGAATAAGGCAAAAGTGTACTGGCCCAGATTGGCAACGCCGATTTGAACCGCGATATAGGAAAAATAAACAAAAGAAATCAGCTTTTGGACAATCAGGGCCAAGGTAAAATAACTGGTGTTTTTAGCGATTTTTTCCTGCTGATAAAACATCATATAAGCCCCTGCGCGTAATGAGCGCAGGGTAATATAGGATTTAAGATTTTTAATGCGGCAAGACCGCATGGCATTAACCTATATTAGCTCCTCGGCTCGGAAATATATGAAAATAAATTTTCATATTTCCTCGCTCTACGTCGCTAATAAACTCGCCTATTATAACAAAAAACCTTTATTTTGGCAAAGTTATTGACACCGTCAAAAAACTATGCTAGAATGCTTTATTAAGTTTGAAAACCGCTGAATTTTCAATCTTCCCTTAGCTTGTTAGACTAGAAATCAAAATAAGAAAAACTTACTGGTTATCGGCTTAAAACGCTAAGATAGTTCAGTTAAGAGATCTGACGGGCTAAGGGAAGAAAATAAATCGCACACTACAAAAAAATGCCCTAGCGGTCCAAGACCCACCCGAGGCATTAAATCGGGAAAATGGAGAATAAAATGGAATTCTTTAAAAGCCCAATCGGCATCGCCATCACCGCCATGGCCTTTGCTATCCTGACGCTGGCCATCTTCGCCTTCGGCCAGAGCCAGCCGCCGTTTCCCTTTCAGGGTGAATCAATGGTCTCGGGCAGGGCGTTTCAGTTCATTATGCCCTGTCTCATACTCTGGTTTCTCGGCTTTGGCTTGATAATGTTTTCACCCCGATGCTGCTACGAACGATCTCTCAAGGGAAACACGTTCATTGATGTTCCCAAATCCTCGATCGTCTCCAAAATCGGCTGCGGCGGAATGACGGCCGCCAGCTACGCCCTAACCGTCTACGGCCTCGGTAACTGGGGCAGCGGACCCATTGCTTTGGGCCTGCTGATCCTGGCTGTTTCGCCATTCTTGTGGGTCGACAAAATCGGCCTACCGAGATCCTACAAGGTCAATGTGGCCAACGTCATGCCAATCAACGGCAACGTCTGACTCTTCTCCGTCTCCAAACCCCGCAAGATCAATTTGATTACGCGGGGCTTTTTTATCCTTGAAAATTTATCAAAATCAGGTTATAATAAACAAATTATGGAAAATTTTTGGCAAAAACTAAGTAAACCGATTCTGGCCTTGGCGCCCATGTGCGGCGTGACGGATTTGCCGTTCCGAACCATTTGCCATAAATACGGCGCTGACGTTGTTTATACGGAAATGATAATGGTCCAGGCCTTGGCTCACCAAGGCAAAAAAACCATGGAGCTGGCCCAAATCGGCAAAAACGAACGCCCGGTGATTGTCCAGCTGGGCGGCAATAACCCGGAACTTTTTTACA
>MHKL01000045.1:10000-10326 GCA_001818835.1 Candidatus Komeilibacteria bacterium RIFCSPLOWO2_01_FULL_45_10
TTGGCTGTCCGGCTAAAAAAGTGGCTGGCCACGGCAGCGGCGTGGCACTCCTTCGGGATTTAAACCGCTCTTATGAAATTATCCAGGCAACCATTGAGGGTGCTGGCGGCCTGCCGGTTTCCATCAAAACGAGGACTCGGATAAACTCAGCTGACAAAAGCCAGACTATCTGCAGCACCGATTTACTGGATAAAGTTAAGGATTTGCCAATAGCCGCCATTATGATTCACGGCCGCTCTTTTGAAGCGCCCTGGATAGAAAACGTTGATTATGATTACATCAAAGAAGTCAGGAAAATCTGGCCGGGCATTTTAATCGCCAATGGC
>MHKL01000045.1:10348-15177 GCA_001818835.1 Candidatus Komeilibacteria bacterium RIFCSPLOWO2_01_FULL_45_10
CCAAAAAAGTATTGGAATTAACCGACGCCGACGGAATAGGCATTGGCCACGGCGTTTACGGTTGCCCGTGGATTTTTAATCAAATCAAGGAATACTTTAAAAAAGGCAAGTATAAAAACTTGAGCTGGGCGGAAAAACGAAAAATCGCGCTGGAGCACGCCAAGCTGGCTTTTAAAATCAAAGGTGAACACGGCTTAATTGAACTGCGCAAACAATTGTTATGGTACGTAAAGGGCCTGCCTAATGCCACGGATTATCGTTCGGAATTAGTCCGATTAAAAACGGTGGCGGAAATTGAAAATGAATTAAAAAAAATCAACGGTTAGGCGCGCGCCGTTTGCAAAAATTATGGTAAATTAAATGTAGGGGCACAACATGTTGTGCCCCTACATTGATTATAACCAATATAATATGATTACCGTTTTTGCCACTGCGGCGCGCGCCTGGCCCGCTTTAACCCCGGTTTCTTCCTTTCCTTTTCCCTTGGGTCGCGGGTCAGCCAGCCCTCGCTTCTTAATGATTTTCTGTAGGTCTCGTTAAGTTTCAATAAAACCCGGGCTAAGCCGTGCCTGACGGCTTCGGCCTGTCCCCTAAAACCGCCACCCAAAACTTTGACGGAAATAAAATACTTGCCCAAAAGACCGGATTTTTTTAAGGGCTGTTCAATGATATTTTGAAATTCAAAATAAGGAAAATACGTTTTGTAATCCTTGCCGTTGACCGTTACCTGGCCGCGGTTGTCTTTGGGATAAAGGCGGACCCGCGCCGAAGCGGACTTTCTTTTGCCTACGGCGTAAAGATAAGGCAGGTGCCCCGGCGATTTTTCCTGGCGGACGACCACCGGCGCTTCTGCCTCCGCTTTGGGAGTCAAAACCGCTTCGGTCCTGGCCGGTTTAATCCTCGGCTTAACAACTTTTTTTTCTTTTTTAACTGGCGCTTTTTTCATAAAACTCCCGCCAAAGGCGGGTGGGCCTTTGGCCCATATTAATTATTTAAACGTTAATCTCTTAATCATCTCTTTTCTCAACTTGTTCTTGGGCAGCATGTTATAAACCATACGCCGGAACAGCTTAGCCGGATTTTCCTTAAAAAGTTTGGCCAGGGGCGTAACCACCAGTCCCCCCGGGAAGCCGGAGTGCTTGGTTCTGGTGCCGCGCTCCAGTTTTTTGCCGGTAAATTTAAGATGAGCGACGTTAGCCACTTCCACGAAATCGCCGCCGTCAACATTGGGCCGAAATCCCACTTTATGCTTGCCCATCAGCAGAATCGCCGCTTCCGAAGCCAGCCGGCCGGCTACCTGACCCACGGCATCAAAAACATGTTTTTCTCTTTGGACTTCTCCAGTCATAAAATTAATCAAACAAACTCAATTAAAGCCATTTTGGCGCCATCGCCCTGCCGGGGGTTGAGTTTAATAATCCTCAAATAGCCGCCGGGCCTTTCTTTGTAGCGCGGCCCCAAGACCTCAAAAACCTTTTTAACCGCGCTTTTAATGGGCAATCGGGAAGCAACCAAACGGCGGCTGGCCAAAGTGCCAATTTTTCCGCGGCTGATCAGCTTTTCCACCAGCGGCCGCAAAACCCGGGCCTTGCCTGCCGTGGTTTTGATTTTTTCATACAAAATCAACTGGCACGCCAAATTCTTAAGCAAAGCCACCCGGGGCGCTTTTTTTCTGTCTAAAACAATTTTTTTCTTGCGATGACGCATATCCCGATTACTTGTTACTAATTACTTGTTACTGATTTCTTCGGCCGGCCTCTCTTTTTCTTCGGCTTGTCTTCCGTTGCTTCGCTGATTACCGGCTCTTCTTTGGTTTCAGCCGTTTTTGCCTCCATGGCCTCTTCTTTAACCTCTTCTTCTTTAACCTCCTCCTTTTCTTTTTTGGCCTTTTTCGGCTTTTCCAAAACCAGGGTGTTGTCTAAAACATACTGGAACTGTTCAACCAAAATCTGGCTGGCGTCTTTAAGGGCGGCTTGGGGCGTAATGGTGCCGTCCGTTTCAATTTTTAAAATCAATTCTTCATAGTCGGTGCGGTCGCCGACGCGGACGTTTTCAATGTCAAAGCTGACGCTTAAAACCGGCGTATAAAGGGCGTCGATAATGACCGTGCCGATGTCCACTTTTTCTTTGACCCGCTCTTCCACCGTCACGTAGCCGGTGCCCGTCTGAACCGTCAGCTCCATCTTCAAAAAAGCGTTTTTATCGGTCAAAGTCGCAATAAGACAGTCTGGCGTAAAAATTTCCACCAGGGAATTCTTGGTAATGTCTCCGGCGGTCGCTGTTTTTTCGCCCCTCACTTCCAGATTTAAAACCACCGGCTCGTCGCTGAAAGATTTAAGGCGGATGTTTTTCAAATTAAGCATCAGTTCCACCACGTCTTCCTTAATAAACGGCAAAGAGGTGAATTCGTGCTGGACGCCCTCAATTTTAAAAGCCGTAATCGCCGCGCCGGGAATGGAAGAAAGCAGCACCCTTCTCAAAGAATTGCCCAGCGTGACGCCGTAGCCGGGATAGCACGGCTCAATCACCACCAGGGCTTTGTGGTCTTTGGTTTCCTTAATGGTCAAAATTGTTGGCAAGGGAATGGACATATAACCTCCATTTTTAATTTTAAATTTTAAATTTTTAATTCAAATTATCGGGAATAAAATTCAACGATCAGGGCGGATTCAAAGGGCACGGTTAAATCTTCGCCTGCCGGCAAGGCCACCACTTTGCCCTCAATCTTCTGGGAGTCAAAAGTCAGCCAGCCCGGGGTTTCCACTTTAGCGAACTTAGGGATCATTTCCTGCCAGTAGCGCTTTTTTAAATAAAGCGGCTTAACGGTTATGATGTCGCCGCTTCTCGCCTGATAGCTGGGAATGGAAACTCTTTTGCCGTTAACCAGAAAATGGCCGTGATTAACCAGCTGCCTGGCCTGGTCGCGGCTGGCCGCCAAACCCAACCGGTAAACCACGTTATCCAAACGGGTTTCCAGCAGGCGCACCAGATTCTGGGCGGTATCGCCGGTCGTTTGGCTCGCTTTGAAAAAATAATTGCGGAACTGCCTTTCCAACAGACGGTAAATCTTTTTGGCTTTCTGCTTTTCCCGCAGCCGGGTGCCGTAGCCGGAAAGCCGGGTGCGGCTGGTCGGGCCGTGCATGCCCGGCGGATAAGGCCTTTTGACAACGGGATTTTTAGGCGAAAAATTCTTTTCCCCTTTCAGGAAAAGATTAACCCCCTCCCGCCTTTCCTGCTTTGATTTTGGATCTAAATTTCTTCCCATAATCTAATCGTTACACTCTTCTAACTTTGGGCGGCCGGCAGCCGTTATGCGGAATCGGCGTAATATCCTTGATGGATAAAACCGTCAGGCCATTGGCGTGCAAGGCCCGGATGGCGGCTTCGCGGCCGGCGCCCACGCCTTTGACAAAAACGTCAACTTCCTGCATCTGGCACTCCCTGATTTTATCCAGCAAACTTTTAATAATCATGCCGGAAGCGTAGGGCGTGGCTTTCTTAGGCCCCTTAAACCCGCATCTGCCCGAAGAAGAAGCGGCCACGGCGTTGCCGTTCTGGTCGGTAATAGTGACGATGGTATTATTGTAGGTCGCCAAAATATGCGCCTGCCCGCGTTTGACAATACGCTTGATTTTCTTTTTCTTCTTTTTAGCGATAACTGGCTGTTCTTCGGCCATATTACTTGTTACTTGTTACTAAATTACTTGCCTGCCCGCCGAAGCTTTAGCGTAGGCGGGTTACTATTTTATGTTTTTTGTGATGTCGGCTTGCGGCCGCTTCCCATGGTCTTGCGGACGTTGCCGCGGACGGTGCGGGAATTGGTTTTGGTCCTCTGGCCCCGAACCGGCAAGCCCCGCTGGTGCCTAATGCCGCGGTAGCATTTGATTTCTTTCAATCTCTTGATGTTGGTTAAAACTTCCCTTTTCAGCTCGCCTTCCACTTTAAAATTCTTTTCAATGTATTCCCTTAAGCGGTTGGCTTCGCTTTCGCTTAAATTTTTTACCCTGATGTCCGGGCTGATTTTAAGGTCATTTAAAATTTTCCGGGCACGCGTCAAACCAATGCCATACAAAAATGGCAGGGCGGCTTCGATTCTTTTTTCATTCGGCAACGTTGCTCCGGCGATTCTGACTAGCATAATTTAATAGAATAATAGATTAATATTATCCCTGGCGCTGCTTATGTTTGGGGTTTTTGCAAACGCAAACCAGGCGGCCTTTGCGGCGGATGACCTTGCAGTCCTTGCAGATTTTTTTGACGGAAGCTCTGACTTTCATAATAGAATAATATCAGCCACAGCCAGAGGCCGATAAGCCTATGGCTTAAAAGGCTGATCCGCCTATGGCGGAGGTTAATAGATTAATAGTTTTTAAAAATTCAATTAGTCAATTATTCTATTAATCTATTAATTACATCCGATAAGTTATCCGGCCCTTGGTTAAATCATACGGCGTTATTTCCACCCTCACTTTGTCCCCCGGCACCAGGCGGATGTTGAACATCCTCATTTTGCCAGAAAGGTGGGTTAAAATTTCGTGGCCGTTATTGAGCTTAACCTTAAAGGTAGCCGAAGGCAGGAGTTCCAGAACCACTCCTTCCACTTCAATAAATCCCTTTTTATTTGTTTGAAATTCGCTTTCTACCATTTTTATGGGCTGGCCCTGAAGCTTTTGGCTTTCGGGCTAACAAAAAAGGAACTCTCTAAAATCACTGCCGCTGATTTAACTTTCACTCGAGATTTTAGAGAATTTTCCTTAAAAATCAAGGAAAAAACGCTGTTTTTGTTATATGGTCTTATAACTTAAAATTTACGTAAGGTTATTTTACAA